>JAIMAN010000016.1 GCA_023511915.1 Armatimonadota bacterium | reverse complement strand
GTGCCTGCTGGGGTGCATGTGGACATCCCGCTGCAGGCGTACTTCCGCATCAACGCCAAGAACGCGGGTCAGTTCGAGCGCACGCTGATTATCGCCGAGGAGGGCGCGTTTGTGCATTACGTCGAAGGGTGCACTGCTCCGGTGTACGCCGAGGAAGCCCTGCACAGCGCGGTGGTGGAGATTATCGTTAAGCGCGGCGCGCGCGTGCGCTACACCACCATCCAGAACTGGTCGAAGGATGTCTACAACCTCGTCACCAAGCGCGCGGTGGCTTACGGCGACTCGGTGATGGAATGGGTGGATGGCAACATTGGGTCCAGAGTGACTCAAAAGTACCCCTCCGTCTACCTGATGGAGCCAGGCGCACGCGGCGAGATTCTGTCGGTCGCGTTCGCAGGCGACGGGCAGCACCAAGACACGGGCGGCAAGCTCATCTTCGCTGCGCCACACACCACAGGACGCATCACCTCCAAGTCCATCTCCAAAGGCACAGGGCGCGCGAGCTATCGCGGGCTGGTGCAGGTGCTGGAAGGCGCACACCACGCCAAGTGCAATGTGGAGTGCGACGCGCTGCTGCTCGACGAGGACGCCAAGACCGACACCTACCCCTACATCGAAGTCAACGAGAAGCAGGTCACCATCGGACACGAGGCGCGCGTGAGCAAGGTCAGCGACGAGCAAATCTTCTACCTGCAGAGCCGCGGACTCAAGAAAGACGAAGCGCTCACGCTGATTGTGTCGGGCTTTATTGAGCCGCTGGCGAAGCAGCTCCCGATGGAATACGCCGTGGAGCTGAACCGCCTGATTGAGCTGGAGATGGAAGGCTCGGTCGGCTAAACGGCTTCTCACGCCAACCCGCTCCCGAGAACGCCCTCCAGCCCTGCGCTGGGGGGCGTTTTTTGCGACGCGAATCGTGCATAATATATACGCGGGGAACCGAGTTGAGCGACTGGCTACGGATAGCGGAGCATATCGCAGCGCGCTGGGCAATCTTAGCAGTAGATACGCTGCTGGTGGCGTTCCTGATTTATCGCCTGCTGCTGCTGGCGAAAGGCACACGCGCCTATCAGGTGCTGGTCGGGCTGCTGGTGTTCGTGCTGGCGCTGTATCTGAGCGACGCGCTGGGACTGGAGACCATCCACTGGCTGCTGGATCGCATGACCACGCTGGGTCCTGTCGCGCTGGTGATCCTGTTTTTCCCTGAGTTGCGCCGCGTGCTGGAGACCATCGGGCGCGTGGAGTTCTGGCGCAGTAGTTTGGGGGTGGGGGCGGATGCCGCGCCGATTCAGCGCGCCATCAACGAGGTGGTCAGCGCGGTGCAGCAGATGGCGCGCGATCGGATTGGCGCGCTGATTGTGTGGGAGCGCAAAGACCGCGTGGCGGAGGGCAACGGCGTGGAGTTGCAAGCGGAGGCGACCTCGCCCCTGCTGCGCACGATTTTCTACCCCGGCTCGCCGTTGCACGACGGCGCGGTCATCCTGCGCGGCGCGGAAATCGTTGAAGCCGCCGTCTACTTCCCCGAAATCAGCCAGAACCCCGACATCCCCAGCACGATGCACACGCGCCACCGCGCGGGGATTGGCGTCACGGAGACCTCCGATTGCGTCGCGATTATCGTCTCGGAGGAGACGGGGCAGATTACGGTGGCGGTGGACGGCGCGTGGACGCAGAATGTGGACGCCGACCACCTGCGCCGCCTGCTAAGCGACCTACTCACGGGCGAGGCGCGCCCGCGCATCTTGGAACGCATGGGCGCGACCCTCTCCAGCGTGCGCCGCACCCGCACGGAACGACGCACCGAAGAGCGCACGGAGGAGAAGACGGCGTAAATTGGAACACAGCTCCCCGCGCCGCTCAGAAACACGGCACTTCCTGCATCTCATACCGTTCGGGACATGCATCACGCGGGCAGGGCATATCTGAAAACAGCTCCCAATCGCGCGCCCGAATCAAGCCCCCCGTTTGGTGTAGGGGAGAAGGTCAGCAAGCGACGGAGGGTAGTCTTTGTAGTCTTCTGTGTAGAGCTGCCACGCCGCGCTCAGCTGGCGCAGGTTGCTTAGACAAGTCGCCTCGTAGCCGCGTTTGCGAGCGTAGTTGACCACGGGCAGGAGCAGCGCCGCCAGCAGCGCAATAATCGCGACCACGACCAACAGCTCGATGAGGGTCAGCCCTCTTCGGCAAACAACCGCGTTTTGAGAAACCATATGCCGCCTCCTATGATTGTACCGCAGAGCAGCGCGTACAACGCGCTCACGACAAGCAACGCAGGGGTGCGCAGCGACTCGAACCCGTTCAGGAATCCCAGAATGAGCAAGGTAAGCGCCATCGCGCCGACGCTCAACATCGCTAACACAAGCCGTCGATAACGCGCGTTCAGCGAGTCCCACAGCAGGTACATCGGCGCGGGGACGCCCAGCCCCCATATCATAAGCTGCCACCACGGCGGGAGCGCGACCGAAGCAACCGCTGCCTGCGTCGTCATCTGCCCAGCGCGCCACAGACTCGCCATCTGGATTGCCGCCAGCACCAGAAACCAAGAGCTGGCGGCAAACACGCCGACTGCCAAAGAACCGAGAACTCCGAGCAACTGGTTGCTCATCTCGCGTCACCCCCTTGGGGAGAGCAAACCTTCCACTCCACATAGCCGTCGTTGGCTCGCATCGTTGCCCCCGTATATGATAAATACGCCGATGGGAACGCAGATTTCTGCCAACAAGCGCGTCTTTTTTTTTATGCCTCGCGCCTGCTCCGTGCTGCGCATCGGGTATACTGTATTTATGCCCAAAACCGCTGTGCCCAGCGCGCTCGAACAACCGCAGGTCGCCCCACCCGACGACCTGCTACAAGCCGAACGCGCCGTTTTTGGGTTGGCGGTATCGGTGGTTGCGGTATTATGACGCGGAGGGTCGGTTAGTGCCGACAGGGGAGGAGGCGGAACGCCAACGCGCTGAGCAAGCCGAGCAGCGCGCCGAGCAAGCCGAGCAACGCCTCGCCGAGCTGGAAGCGGAACTCAAAAGGCTGCGCGGTGAGCCGGCGAACGAGTAATCGCGCGTGCGCCTCTGAGGGGTATACTCTCTTTCCAGAGGTGAGGCGATGCACAAACAAGCAATCCTTTCCCAAGACGCGCCCGCGCCGATTGGACCCTACGCGCAAGCCGTGCGCGTGGGCGACTGGGTGTTCCTGTCGGGGCAAATCCCCGTAGACCCGCACACAGGCGAGGTGGTTGAAGGCGGTATCGAAGCGCAGACCCGACAGGTGCTGCAGAACCTGCAGGCGGTGCTGACCGCGCTGGGGCTGAACCTGGACAGCATCGTGAAGACGACGATTTACCTGACCGACCTCAGCATGTTCGCGGAGATGAACGAAGTGTACGCGACCTACTTCCGTCCGCCGTATCCTGCCCGCGCGACGGTGCAGGTGAGCGCGTTGCCTAAAGGCGTGCAAGTGGAGATTGAAGCGATTGCCTACGCAGGGGGTTAGCCATGCAAAAAATGCTGATTGGCGGGCATCTGGTCGGCGCAGAGGAGTGGCTGGCGGTGCTGAACCCCTACACGGGCGAGCCCGTCGACCATGTGGCGCGCGGGGGCGCAGTGCATGTCGACCAAGCGGTCGCGCTGGCGCGGCACGGCGCAGAGAAGATGCGCGAGATGCCCCTCAGCCAACGCGCCGCCATCCTGCGCCATGTCGCCGAGCTGATTCGCCAAGAGCGTGGCGCACTGGCGACGCTGCTGACCCAAGAGACGGGCAAACTGATTGGCGAGTCGCGCATCGAGGTCGAGCGCGCGGCGATGGTTTTTGAGCTGGCGGCGGAGGCGTGCCACCACCCCCGCGCGACGCAGTTCCCGCCTGAGTCGTTCACGGACGGCGCGTCGCGGTTCGGGTTCTGGGCGCGCGAGCCGCTGGGCGTGGTGGCGTCTATTTTGGCGTTCAACCTGCCGCTGGCGCACGCGGCGCAAAAAGCTGCACCTGCCATCGCCGCGGGCAACGCCGTCATCCTTAAGCCGTCCACCGAAGCCCCGCTGACCGTGCTGCGGCTGGGACTGCTGCTGTACCGCGCGGGCATGCCCCCCGAAGCGCTGAGCATCCTCACTGGCAAGGGCGAGGATCTGGGACATGCGCTGGCGGCGCACCCGCTGGTGCAGATGCTGACCTTCACGGGCAGCCGCGAGGTGGGGCTGAACCTGCCCGTGCAGGCGAGCGCGAAACGCATCGAGATGGAGCTGGACACGCTCGGCGTGCTGGTCGCGTGCCCCACTGCCGACCCCGAACTGGTCGCCGAAGTGGTCGCCTGCTGCGGGTTTATGATGGCGGGGCAGTCGGCGACCTCGATTCAGCATGTGTGGGCGCACCAGAGCCTGCTGGAGCCGCTGGCGAACGCCCTAGCCGAGCGTCTTGCCCCTCTGCGCGCGGGCAACCCGATGGACGAGACCACCTCACTGCCGCCGCTGATTCACCCGCGCGCGTTGGAGCGCGTCGCCCAGTGGGTGGACGACGCCCTACAGCGCGGCGCGCGTGCGCTGACAGGCGCAAAGGCGGAACCGCCCTTCTACCTGCCCACCGTGCTGACCGATGTGCCCCCAGACAGCCCGCTCTACGCCGAAGCGGTGTTCGGACCCGTCGTCATCCTGCACGCCTACGAGACGCCCCACGAGTTGCTGCGTCAGCTGAACTGTTTATCGATTGGCGTGCGGCTGGCGGTCTACACGCGCGATATTGCCGAAGCGTTCGAACTCGCCCGCCACGCCCGCGCCCTCAGCGTGCATATCAACGACACGCCTACCTTGCCGATCGACCCCGTCGTGCGCGGCGACCTGCAGGAACACCACATGTGCTTTGAAGACATGCTGCAGCGCATCGAACGCTTGAGCCAGCCGAAGTATGTAGGCTTCGGCAAAATGGCGCTGTTCTGATGGAGACGCTGACCCACTACGACCGCGAGCTGTTCTACGCCATCAATCACGGGCTGAGCCACCCGCTGCTCGACCCCGTGATGTGGCTCATCACGAGTCTGGGGCTGGGCTGGGTGCAGTTGCTGCTGTTGGCGGCAGCGTCGGGGTATCTGGCGTGGCGGCGGGTGGGCTATTCAGTCGGGCGGGTGGTGCTGTTGCCTGGCGTTGTGGCATTTGTGGGCAGCGGCGTTATGGCGCAGGTTCTCAAGCGCACGGTTCCGCGCCTGCGCCCGTCGAACCTGCCCGACGCGATTGTCGCCCCCGACGAGCGGATTTTCCACAACTCGTTCCCGTCGGGACACACGACGACGGCGTTCGCGCTGGCGTGCTGGGTGTTCCTGCTGACCTATCGCACGCGCTATCGCTGGTGGGGCTACAGCGCGCTGCTGCTGGCGGGGCTGGTGGGGCTGTCGCGCGTCTATCGCGGTGTGCATTACCCCTCCGATGTGCTCACAGGCGCGGCGATTGGGATGCTATGGGGCGCGCTGGTGTACCTTACCCTGAGTCGGCGCGCCGTTCCACCCGCTGCCGAATCACATCGGGACAGCGCGTCGGCTTCCCCTCGCGCGTGATCCACACATGGCGCGTCCAGCCCTCCGCCAGCAGACGGCGGTCGGCGGCGTTGACAACTTGGTACTCAAAGCGCATGCTGCTGCCCTTGAGTTCGGTCAGGCGCACGCGCGTAATCACCGTATCGCCGTACCGGGCGGGCGCGCGGTAGCGGCAGTACGCCTCCACCACCGCTGCGGGCGTGCCGCTTGTTTCCAGCGCGACATAATCGATGTCATACGCGCGGCAGAAAGTTCCCCGCGCCGCCTCGAACCATACCAGATAGTTCGCATAGTAGACCACGCCCATCGCGTCGGTTTCGGCATAGCGCACCTCGAACGGCGCGGTCTCAATCCAGGGGGTCAGTGGCTCGTCTGGCATGTTTAAGATATACCCTATTGAGACATTCACTCGATGGTTCCGTAGAATTGCGATAGCATTAGATACGAGCGCAGCTCTTCATCCTCGTTGCGTCTCCAAAAGCGTGCGAGTGACACACGCAGTAATGATCCCGCAGGGATAGTCTCACCGCAACCTATTTTGGGTTCCACTGCAGTATATCGGAGGTTTATGTTCAGTGATTTGTTAACCGCTCTCAGTTTTCCATAGCTATCTTCGGTCACAAAGAGTGGGTGTCTGGGTATCCAGAAAGAGGTACTGTAGTTGGGGCACTCGCTTTGTGTAAAGTAAAACGATTGGCTGTTCTCGTCTTGGCGCAGCGCCCCGTCAAAGAGTTGTGTTATATCCCCATAAACCATAGGGATTTGGGGATTGCGGAGTAAGCCGTTGTACAGTCGGATTGCTTGGGGTTCCTTCAAGTGTCCGATACGCTGCGAGGCGTGCAAGTAGCTGTCCTCAGTGTGTGGGGGTCTGATGCGATGTTCTGGTGCTGGCTCAAGTTGCACCTGCCACACTTGCCCTACGCGAAAACTTGTCTCGGCAAGAAGCGGAAAACTTCTGTCAGCGTTCAGCAACCGCCACTGGCGGATAGGGACAATTGAACCGCTTGCGTCTTGAAGTTGCCAAGCCCCCACACAGCAACGCCCTTCGCGCATGTGTGTCACTGCCACGATTAACACTGTCATATTCATGGTGTTAGATGATACACCTCCACTCCGTAGATCTTTTGTAGACGGCACGCTATCAGACTCCTGTGGCATGCTTCATGGTTGCGTTCCACACAAAGTAGCGCAATACTTTGGATTCCACTTTTGCGAATTTCTTCTAACTCTGACCAATCGTAACGGTCGAGAACAAGCCGCTCATATTGGGTAATGTAATCGCTGGATAGGCTCTCTCTGTCGCGTTTACGCACCCGTCCCGCCGTATCGATCTGCTTTTGAACTCGGCGTATCGAGACAGGCGGCGCTAGCGCTTTGATATACTTATATGCGATTCCATGCTGTCGTAAGAGATCCTGCAGCGCCAGTGAGTTAGCGAACCGATACTCTTTCCCACGCACGCCTCTACGCTGACGGGTATCGACGACCATCTCGACGCCCTCTTCTCTCAGCCGAGTGATAAAGTGTTCAGCAGACCATCCGTATACACCTATGGTGTAGACCCTCATAACAGTGTCTCCGCCTACATATTATACCATGTTTTTGTGTCGATTGGGTATCTTATGGGCATGCGTTCATATCCGCAAGTCTACAGCATTGGGCACTCGAACCACAGCGAGATGAGGTTCATTCGTCTCTTGCAACTGCATTCCATAGAGGCTGTTGTGGATGTGCGGAGCCGCCCCTTTAGTAAGCACGCACCCCATTTCAACTACGAACACTTGAAAAACTTGGAAAACGAATACAATATAGCCTACTACTACCTTGGACAACAGTTAGGCGGCTTCCCTGACGACCCCGATGTATATTCAGAAACGGGTAAAGTCATCTATGAGCGTGTCTGCCAAAAGCAATACTTTGTAGATGCTGTGAATGCACTTCTTTTACTTCCGCACAGCAGGATCGTTATGATGTGTTCAGAAGAAGATCCGAATGCTTGCCACCGCGCAAAACTAATTGCTGCTTACCTGCTACGGCATCACGGTGTGGATACTAAGCATATTCTCTCGGATGGAAGTCTACACAGTGAGTCAGAGCGTCAGAAGGGACACACACTCTCCCTGTTCGAAGAGTATAGTTATGGCACCTCACGCAAATCAGGGCGCAGAGAGTAATCAGTCCGCAGAAGTTTTTCCGTATCTGACCACCTCCACCTCGCGCATGAGGATCAGCCCCTCTTTGACCATCTCGTCCAGCACGGGTAGGAACGCCTGAATCTTCTCGTCGGCGTCCACGATTTCGATAACGACGGGCAGGTCTTCCGACAGGCGCAAGATGTTGGCGGTGTGGATGACGCTGTTCGCGCCGTAGCCTGCGATTCCCCGAAACACCGTGCCGCCTGCCAGCCCCATCTCGCGCGCCTTGAGCAGAATTGCCATGTAGAGCGGCTGCCCGTGCCAGCGGTCGGTCTCGCCGATGTAGATGCGCAACAGCTTCGCTTGCCCCTCGATTCTCACGGTTCTGTCCCTCCAATCAGCAGGCGTCCGAGCGCGACGCCCAGAAACACAGCGACCAGCCCCAGCACGAGGCTGCCAAACAGGTTCAGCCCCGCCTTGACCCACGCGCCCTCTTGGAGCAGGCGCAAACTCTCGTACTCGTAGGTGGAGTAGGTCGTGAACGAGCCGAGAAAGCCAATCGCAATCGCCTGACGCCACTCAGGCGACCAAGTGTAGTGCAGCGCAAGCGTCATAAACAGCCCCAGCAGAAACGAGCCCGAGAGGTTAATCAGCATCGTCTCGATGGGGAACAGCACGCCGATTTTCTGTGCAATCCAGCCGCCCAGCCAGTAGCGCAGGTTCGCGCCCACAAAGCCGCCCAGACCAATCAGCAACGCCGTCCGCAGCATAGCGGTAGGATACCCGTTCACCTGACGCCGTCATGCGGAAACAGGTACACTAAGTCAGGTGATTGCTATGCGAGCCGTCAAGGGGCGTGTTGTCGGAAATGTGGTTCATCTAACGGATGAGACTGCCAACCTGCAGGATCAGGAGGTGATTGTTCTCATCCCCACCCAGCCTGACGAGCAGGTGTCTGCGATACTGATGCTTGCAGGTGCATGGTCAGATATGCCCGAATCGGAGTGGAAAGCGTTGCAGCAGGCACTCTCGGAAGGCGTGAGCGTTTCGGGGAATCCATGAACCGCTACCTGCTGGACACCGATGTCATTTCGTTCTATCTGCGCGGGCAAGTTAGCGTTGTGCAGCGCGTGGTGGAATACTTGCAATATCACCCCCAGTTGGAGTTAAGTGTGATGAGCTACTATGAGCTGCGGCGTGGGTTGGTGCAGATTGGAGCGACTCGACGCTTACAGGCTCTGGAAACCTTTATCGCGCAGTGTTGTGTGTGGGAGGTCTCTGCAGAAGTTGCGCGAGAGGCGTCATTGATTGCAGGCAACTTGACTGCAGCAGGCAACCGCTTAGACGACGCCGATGTGTTGATAGGCGCGACCGCGCGAATTCTTGGGATTGGTGTGGCAACGGGAAATGTGCGTCATTTCAGCCGTATCCCCGAACTGGAGGTCGTCAACTGGATTGTCGCGCCCTGAAAAACTTAACCAACCCCTAACACGACTTAACTTCTCCTTAACTCCCTGCCAATCATACTATAAGCGTCATCATCGGAGGCTTTAAGTCCTCTCCCCTAATGCCTGCGCGAGGGTAAAACGATGCGCCGTGCGGTTCTCGCCCCGCACGGCGCGATTTTTTTCGCGGGTATACTCCCTGACGATGAGACAGACACGATCCCAGCGCACAAAACGCTTGCGCTACACGGCAATCATCACGCGCGAGGGCGAATGGTATATTGCCCGTTGTATCGAGCTGAGCGTCACCACGCAAGGGCGCACGCTGGACGAGGCGCGTGCAAACCTGCAGGAAGCAGTGGAACTCTATCTTGAGAGCTTCGGGACGGAGGAACCCGCTGAAAGTACCACAGAGGTGTTGTTGTATCCTTTGGAGGTCGGAGTGAATGCCTAAACTTCCAGTAATCTCTGGTAGAGAACTTGTTCGCTTGTTGGAAAAGGCTGGGTTCGAGGTTGTGCGGCAAAAAGGCAGTCATGTGGGCCTCGTCAAAGGCGAGTACCGAACAGTTGTACCGCTTCATGAAGAATTGGCACGGGGTACACTCCGAGACATTCTCAACCAGTGTGGTCTTTCGAGGGACGACCTGTTCCGATTGATGCGTGAATAACCAATGAGGCAGGAATCACCCCCTCCATGCGGTATCTTTAACCCACTGTTCGAATCGGGGCGATAGCGCGCTGGGAGTAGCCCTCACCCCCAGCCCCTCTCCCGCACGCGGGCGAGGGGAGCATGGAGTGCGGAAGCGGAGCTTCCGCCTGTCGCTGAAGCTGCGCTTCAGCACTCCAAAAATGGAGGGGGATCCCAACGCCCTGCCGCTCTACAGGAGGCGCAACGATGAGCTGGGATTGGGAACTGATAACGCGACACACCTATATCGGCATCACGCCGCTGTGGAAAGCCGTCTTTTATGGGATTATCCTCAGTTCGCTGGGCGTGGGCGTGGTGTGGTACTGGAAGCGGCTGCAGTTGTGGCGTCAGGGTCAGCCCGACGGCGAGCCGCTGCCCATGCGCATCCGCTTGCAGAACATGTTGGGCTACGCGCTGGGACAGAAAAAAGTGCCCCGCCACCGCTTCGCAACGCTGTTCCACTTGCCCCTCTACGCGGGCTTTGTGATGCTCCTGATTGGCACGACGCTGCTGGCAATCGCCGAGTGGACGGAAATCGGCTCGCACATCTTCCTCAAAGAGGGCGTCTGGTTTCACAAGGGGCTGTATTACATCCTGTACGAGGTCACGCTGGACTTGTTCGGGCTGGGCGTGATTTTCGGGTGCGTTTTGGCGCTGTGGCGACGACATGCACAGAAGCCCGCCTCCGTGAGCTTGGAGCGATTGGACGGCGCGGCAGTGTGGCTGCTGCTGTTGATCTGCCTGAACGGTTACGCACTGGAGAGCGCGCGGATTGCGATAGAGCGCAACCCAGAGTTTATGAACCCGCCGCGCCCGCAGTACGCGCAGGTGTGGTCGTTCGTCGGCTACAGCTTCGCGCCGCTGTTCGAGAATATCTCCGTGAGCGGCTATCGGCTGTGGTGGTGGTTCCACTCGCTAACGATTGCGAGCTGGTTCGCGCTGTTGCCCTTCACGCGCCTGCGCCACTGGTTCCTCGCGCCTGTGGTTGCCTACTACAAGCCGAGCTATCTGCCGAATGTGCCCAGCATCGAGAGCCTTGAGCGTGTGGAGCAAACGGGGCGCATCGGCGTGAACGCGATCAGCGAGTTCTCGCGCTGGCACCTGATGAGCCTGGACGCCTGCATGGGCTGTGGGCGGTGCGAGCGTGTCTGCCCCGCCTACGCCACAGGCAAGCCGCTGAACCCCAAGCGCATCGTCGAAAAACTGCGCGACGCGATGGCGAACGGCAAAGGCGACGACCTGACGCAGGTCATCAGCGACGAGGAGCTGTTCGCCTGCACCACCTGCGGCGCGTGCAACAACGAGTGCCCCGTGCTCATCGAACATCCGACGCTGATTATGGAGATGCGCCGTCATCGGGTCGCCGAGGGCAACCTGCGCGGCACGGCAGCGGGCACGCTGCAACGCACGATGACGCAGTCCAACCCGTGGGGACTGCCGCTAAGCGAGCGCATGAAGTGGACGCAAGGGCTGAATGTGCCCACCGTGCGCGACAACCCGACCTTCGAGGTGCTATTCTGGGTCGGCTGCGCGGGCTCGTATGACGGGCGCGGGCAGCAGGTCGCACGCGCGTTCGTGAAACTCCTCCAGCGCGCGGGCGTCAACTTCGCGATCCTGGGTCCCGAAGAGCGCTGCACGGGCGATACCCCGCGCCGCCTCGGCGAAGACCTGCTGTTCCAAGAGCTGGCGATGCAGAATGTGGAGACGCTCAAGGCGGTCAACCCGCGCCGTATCGTGACGATGTGCCCGCACTGCCTGCACACGATTAAGAACGAGTACCGCAAGTTCGGCGCAAGCTTCGAAGTTGTCCACCACACGCAGCTGCTGGCGGAGCTGATTCAGCAGGGCAGGCTACCCCAGCTGCCGTCGGGAACGAACGGCGCGATAGCGTTCCACGACCCGTGCTACCTGGCGCGGGTGAACAAGATTCACGACGCGCCGCGTGAAGTGCTGGGCGCGACGGGCGCAACGCTTGCCGAGCCAGCGCGCAGCCGCGACCGCACCTTCTGCTGTGGGGCAGGCGGCGGGCGCATGTGGATGGACGAACTGCCCCACGAGCGACCAGGCGTCATCCGCGCCGAAGAGCTGCTCAAAACAGGCGCGCGCACGGTCGCCGTCGGGTGCCCGTTCTGTATGATTATGGTCTCCGACAGCATCAAGACCAAAGACGACACCGTGCCCGTCAAGGACATCGCCGAGATTCTGCTGGAGCATATTGAGGCGAGCGCGCCGCAGCCGACGGGCGTAGTGAACTGATAATACCAATCGCGCGTTCAGAGTTCATAATTCCCCCCTCCTGCAGGTTCCCCCCGCTTCGCGAGGGGAACCGCGCCTGGTCGGTTCCCCATGCGAGCAGGGGAAGCAAGCCGCACGCCTACTCGGTTCCCCCTGCTCGCAGGGGGAACCTTAAGGAGGGGGTCATCCACTGCTGTTTTTTATGAACTCCGGCTCGGCGATTGGCATTACAACCCTTCTCCCCTGAAGAGGCGGTCATTTCGCGCGTTCCGACAGACCGACATTCACCTCGATGTCCCCCATCTCGGTCTGGAGCGGTACGACCAGCGTCGGGATTTCCAGCGTGCTGATGCGCACATTCGTGCCCCGAATGAGACTGGGCGGCGACAGGTTGCACTGGATGCCCCGTGACGCCAGTTCGGTGAGCGCGGCGCCCGAGATCATGTTGCCCAGTTCGGCAATCGCGCTCGCCGCCAGCTCGTCGAAGGTGCGAATGGTCGTGCCCAGCATCTTGGAAGCGATTTTGTCGGCAGTGAAAATCGACATGCCGATGATAATCTGCCCCTCCAGCTGCCCCGTTACGCCCAGCACGATGTTGCACTGCTGGGAGGTGAAGATGCCTTTGCGCGCGCTCAGTTGCCCCTTCTCTGGGGTGACGCCCACCATCATCTGGAAGACATTAATTGCCGCGCTGATAAACGGATTGATGTATTCTGCCTTCACCGTCGCTCGCCTCCTTATGCCGCTTTCTGCACGGCTTCCATGATGCGTTCAGGCTGGAACGGCTTGACGATGAAGTCCTTCGCGCCCGCCTGAATCGCTTCCACGACAATCTGCTTCTGTCCCATCGCGGTACACATCACGACCTTCGCGTTCGGGTCTTTGGCGCGGATGGCTTTGAGCGCCTCCAGACCGTCCATCTCGGGCATCGTGATGTCCATAAACACCAGGTCGGGTTTGTGTTGCTCGTAGAGTTCGACCGCTTCGCGTCCGTTGGAGGCTTCCGCGACCACCTCCAGCCCGTTCTGCGTCAGGATGTTTTTGAGCGTCACGCGCATAAAGAGCGCGTCGTCCGTAATCATGATGCGTTTCGCCATCGTTGAACCTCCTGTGCTGGTTTCTTGTAGAAAAACGCGCTGGGGTTCTCGAACCCGATTTGCGCGTAGGTGAAGATACGCTCGGTGTTGCCGACGAACAGGTAGCCGCCGGGCACGAGCGCGTTGTGGAACTCTCGGAAGATGCGCTCCTTCGCCTCGTCCGAGAAGTAGATGACGACATTCCTGCAGGCAATCAGATGGAACCCTTTGGGGTAGGGGTCAGAGAGCAGGTTATGCCGCTCAAACTTCAGGTAGCGTTTGAGTACGGGGTCTGCCTCGTAGAGGGTGCGCCCGTTCTCTTGGAACGCGCGGAAGTAGCGCTGCTTATATTCGGCGGGCGCGTTGCGCAGGTCGCTCTCGCCGAACACCCCCCGCCGCGCACGCTCCAGCACCTCTTGGTCGATGTCCGTGCCCAGAATCTGGTGTCCGCGATTGGGCGCGAGTTCGTGCAGCAGAATCGCCAAACTATACGCCTCTGCGCCGTAGGAGCTGCCCGCGCTCCAGAGCTTCAGATGCGCGTTCCCACGCAACAACTCGGGCAGCACCTCGTTCTTCAGGATTTGGAACTGCTCAGGGTTGCGGAACAGCTCTGAGACATTGATTGCCAGCCGATCGATGAACCCGCGCAGGCGCGCCTCGTCAGCTGCGAGGTAGATGAGGTAGTCGGTGAACTTGCGGTAGCCCGCGCGTTCCATCATCGTGTAGATGCGCCGATAGGTCTGCTCGAACTTGTATTGGTCGAGGTCGAGCCCCGCGCGTTTTTTGAGCTGCTGCTTGAACTGTTCGAAGTCGCGCAGCAGTTCGGGCGTCTTCGGGACGCTTATGCCGCCTGGTACTTGTTGCATACTTCCTTCACCCCCTCGGTAATGGCTTCGGCGATTTGGTGCAGCGGCGCAACGCGCTTGACCGCGCCCGTTTGGATGGCTGCGCGCGGCATGCCGAACACCACGCATGTGCTTTCATCTTCGGCGATGGTGTACGCGCCTTTGGCAGCCAGCGCGCGCAGCCCCGCCGCGCCGTCGGAACCCATGCCCGTCAGAATCGCGACCACCACAGGTCCCTGATAGTTCTGCGCGATGGAGAGCAGCGCGACATCAACGGATGGGCGCACCCCATGCACGGGCGGGTCTTCGGTCAGCGTGATTCTGCCCCCGCGTTCGAGTTTGAGGTGCTTGCCGCCCTGCGCGAGGTAGGCGACGCCTGGCTGCAGCGTTTCGCCGCCCTGCGCCTCGCGCACGCTGAACGCGCTGTTGCGATCCAGCCGCTCCGCCAGCGAGCGCGTGAAGCCCTCGGGCATGTGCTGAACCAGCAGCACCTTCGCGTGCAGTCCAATCGGCAGGCTGCTCATCGCGGTGTTGAGGGCGCGCGGACCGCCCGTGGAGGAGCCAATCACCACCAGCGGCGCGTCGGCGGTCGGGCGTCCCACCAGCGGGCTGGGCTTGGGCGGCGGCGCAACAGGGCGCGCGACGCTCGGCGCAACCGCCACCCGCGCCCGCGCCACTGCCTTCACCTTCTCGATAATCTGCGACGAAATCTTGTAGATGTCCATCGAGATGGAGCCTGACGGTTTGGTCACGAAGTCCACCGCGCCCAACTCCAGACACTTCAGCGTGACCTCCGCGCCCTCTTTGGTGAGGCTGCTGAGCATCAGCACGGGCGTTGGCTGCGCCTGCATCAGGTGCTGGAGCATCGTCACGCCGTCCATGACGGGCATCTCCACATCGAGCGTGATGACATCGGGCTTGAGTTGCCGCGCCATCTCCAGCCCTTCCTGCCCGTTTTTCGCCGCGCCGATAACCTCGATCTCCGCGTCCTGCTTGAGCAGGTCGCTAATCATCCGCCGCATAAACATCGAATCGTCCACAACCAACACACGCAGTTTCGCCATCGCTTACCCTCCGTTAGGCGGCTCGGCGCAAAATGCCCAAGACCGCCGATAAGTCTTTTTCCACACAATTGCTTCCCATTGCACGCACGCGAATTTGCCCTGTCGCCACATCGAACTCGAACGAGCGTCCTGAACTGCCCCGAATATGCTCGAACACGATTTCGATGCGCGCCTCACGCAGCAATCGCTGGAGTGTCTCCACATTGCGCTCGCCGATGCGCAGGGCTTGGCTGCGGTTCTGAAACAGTTCGCCGCCGCCAATCAGGATTGCCTTCAGGCGCGAGGCGAACGCGGGCGGCGTATCCAGCATCCGCAGCAGCGCGGGCAGCGCGGTTGTCGCGTACTTGCCCGGCTGCACAGCGGCGTCGCCCTCTTGCGCTTCGGGGAGCATCACATGCGCCAACGCCGCTGCCTGCACGCGCGGGTCAAACAGCACCGTGCCCACGCACGAGCCCAGCCCGATACAGCCAATCACCCCAGCGCCTCTGGCAAAGACAATCTCGCCCATGCCCGCCAACTTGACTTCCGCTTTCCCCATCGATGTCGCTCCTAAATGCCCAGCACACCAAACAGTTTCTCCAGATTGCCCGTCTCGGGCAGGTACAAAAAGTAGCCTTTGAACTCGTGTTCGGGGGTCTTGAATGCCGTCTCAATCGCCAGCAGCTCACGCTGCCCGTAGAGCGCCTCCACCAGAATCGAACTCAGCACCGCCATCGCCATATCGGCGGCGAAGGCGGGCGGCTCCATATGCAAGGTGAAGCCCGTCATCTGGCTAATCGCCTGCAGGTAGTTGCCCAGCATGATGTTGCTGACCTCGTTGATGACCGACTGATAGAGTTCGTTGAGGTCGTCCAGTCCGCTGGGCTGCATCTGCACGAGGATTTGCCACAGCACGCACGCGCTTTCCCACGGGAACAGGAACGCGCCTTCGCCAGGCCAGTCGCCGTTCACGCGCGAGACCGTGCCGACCACCAGCGACTCGGGCGCCATCCAGCACATCTCGGACAGCGTGTGCGTGTCCATCTGGTGGATTTGCGGCGCTTCCAGCGTAAACAGCACGCCCGTTAGGTCGGACAGCGCGGTCACCGCGCCGCCCAGCCCGATGTTGCCAATCTCGCGCAGTGCGTCTGTACGCAGTTCGTTCAGTGTCGTCATCTCTCGCCCCCGCCGACAGATTCTTGCCATACTTTGGGGGCGCGGGTTATTGTAAAGGTACGGGGTTCAGGTACACTTTCGGCTCGATGGAATGGTTCGACGACCAGCCGTTGCGCCCGCGCCCGCATATCGCCGTGCTGTTTTATGACGCGCTGGGCGATTTTGTGATCATCACGCCGCTGCTGCGCGGGCTGAAGGAGAAGTACCCCGACTGCACGCTGGACTACTTCAGTGGCGAGCGCACGCGCGAGTTGGAGGAGGCGTTGCCCTATATCGACGCGCGCTTCTCGGTGTTCGGCAACCCGAACGCGCTGACCGAACTTCCCGCGTTCCTTGCCGAGCGGCGCGCCGTCGCAGGCGAGTACGACTTGGCGATTAACTGCGACTTCCACCCCACGATGGCGTTCGTGGCGCACATGCTGCAGCCGCGCTATGTGGTGGGCAAGTGCTTCGCTGCCGACCTGCGCGAGGAGGCGCCCCGCGCGCCTGGCAAACGCCACCAACTGCACGACGAGTTCTGGTCGGCGCCCGATTTGCTGCAGCGCTACGGCGACATCCTAAACAGCACCTACATCGGTGAGATTTGGTGTCGACTGGCGTTCGTGGAGACCGACTTCTACCGCACGGAAGTGCCCACCGAAGACCCCGCATGCGACATCCCCGAAGTGCTGATCTCCACAGGCGGGCGACGCCCCGCCAAACTCTGGAGCCGCGACTACTGGAAGCAGGTTATTGACTGGTGCTTTGGACACGGCTACCGCGTGGGGCTACTCGGCGACAAGCCGCAGCGCCAGAGCGCGGTGTACCACACGGGCGACACCGAGTCGTGGCTGCTGGAACAGACGCCGCTGATCGACCTGCGCGGGCAATTCAGCCTGCCGCAGGCAGCAGGCGCGCTGGCGCGGGCAAAGGCGTGCGTGTCGGTGGATAACGGGATTATGCACATCGCCTACAGCGTGCGCACGCCGACAATCGCGCTGTTTGGGGCAAGCCCGTGGATGGTGTGGACGCCGCCCGTACCGCACCTGCATCTGGTGCTACCCGACGAGCCGTGCAGCAAGTGCTACGAGAACCGCTTCCGCAACGCCGCGTGCCTGCTGCCGCGCCACCAGTGCATGCTGAGCGTGCGCCCCGCGCGGGTGATTGAACGCCTGCAGGCGGTGCTGCGTTCCTAACCCACACAGGGCGCACACGCTATGCTTCACCACTCCAGCACGCTGACCGACATCGGCGGGAAGCGGTGCGTGATTCGGTCGCCGCGGCTGCTGATGGTGCGCATGCCGAGCGACTCACTTCTCGCGCTGTCCTGCGCCGCCGAGTAGAAGCGCACCGTGACTTGGCTGCCCGCGCGTAGCCCCTGCAGCCGAATCTCAGCGTCTACAGAAGTGCTGCGCATCTTGTTGATGACCAGCAGCCTGCCCTTGCCGCCTTGGGTGCGCACGGCGTACACGGCGAGCATCGGGTTGCTGCTGACCCCGCGCAGGAGGATGTCGCCCGGCTTGGCGAAGCGCATAATCAGTTGCGCCGCGAAGAAGGTTGGGTACGGCGTGTTCAGCGGGTCGCCCACACCCGACGGGTAGCCCGACGCCACAATCCCGTAGTCGCCCCAGTTGCGCCAGCCGTACAGCACGGGCGAGTTGTTGTTGTTTGTTTCAGTGGAGTTGTGCAGATCCCACCATGCGTAGGCGTCCGCGCCCGCCAGTATCGCCCGCGCCCACGAGTCCGCCATATAGAGCGCGTTCACCATGCTGGTGGTCTGCTTGCCCGGGCTGTAGGCGACGGTGTTGTTCTCGGTGACGAAAATCGGCACGGCGTCGCCCGCCGCGCCCAAGTAGTCGCGCAGGATTTGGCGCGTCTGGGGGATAATCTCGTCCCAAATGCGCGTGTCGTCCAGCACGAAAGCGTCGTCTTCGCGTCCGGGCAGTTGCGGGTAGATGTGGATGTCGAAAAAGTCGGGCACGACGCCGAGGCTGTTCAGGCGGTTCAGCAGTACGGGCGTCCAGCCGTTGTGCGATCGCCCTGTGCGCGGGTTCGTGACGCTGAAGCGCTGGGTGAACTCGTGTTCGTTGGGCACGCCGACCACACCGACCTTGATGGTCGGGTCAACGCCCTTCATACGGGTCATCGCGTCCTGCACAAAGTAGGCGTAGGTATGCGCGTCGTGTCGGTTGGGGTGCGTGTCGTACTCCCAAGTGCCGTAGTTCTCGTTGCCGATGGTCCAGTAGCGCACATTCCCGTTGCGCTGGATGTTGGCGTACTGCACCCAGTCGGCGGCTTCCTGCGGCGTGCCTGAGCCGTAGTTGATGGTGATATTCTTCTCCGCGCCGATGTCGTTCGCCACGCTGAGAAAACCGTCCGTGTTCGTGCCGTAGGTTCCCCCGTTGCGACGGTTGCTGTTCGTGCGCCAATCGTATTCGTTAGAAATCGAGCCGCCGGGGTAGCGCAGCATCCCGAAGCCCACCTGCTTGAGCAGTTGACGGCGTTCAGGCGTCGTGAGGAACCAGTCCCAGCAGGCGACATTGATTCCACGCATCGGCTGGGTGATGGCGCGTCCTGTCGCGCTGAAGTTGACGGTCGCCGTCGCGCGGTTACTGACATTCGCCCGCAGGAACCGAATGTCGTCGAGGTAGAAGGTGGGCACGCTCTGCCCCGAAAACTCGCGGAAGTGGATGCCCGTGATGCGGTCGCCGGGGGTGACCCCCAACGCGCTCAGGGGCGCCTGCACGCGCGTCCACTGGTTCGCGGGCAGGCTACTGGCGAAGTTCGTGATGGGAACCAACGGGCGGTCTACGCCGTTCACCTCCGCGCGGATGTGGAAGCGGGGGTTGCCCGCGCTGCCCCCATGCACCCAGAACTCCAAGTGCGTAAACCCGTCCACGACGAAACCGCTAGGGTTTTTGAACCAGATGGACGACCACGGGTAGAAGTCCACGCGAATCGAGCGTTGCCCCGTGCGCACGGGGCTGGCGTTTTGCATGTCGCGGTTCGCCCACGACCAGTCCTCCCAGCGTCCTGCTGGGTAATCGCGATAGACGGCAGGGTGCGCGAAGTCGTCTGCATGCGCGCCTGCCATCAAGCCTACCAACAATAGGATGCTCCAGCGCATAGTTTGCCTCCGTGCCTTGAACCGTTTCAAGGCGCACTCTATTATAGCACAGGTTTGGATACTGACGCGCGAGGCGAAGGGCGTTATGTAGGGCAAACTCTGTGCAAACCGCCAGCGGTAGTGCAGTTGACACAGGCAGCGGTTCTATGCAGTAGAGTCCCTCACGAACTTCTCGTTCTGTTCGCGGCGAGCGAGTGTTTCTTGAAAAACGACCAGATGACCTCTACGCCGTTTATGTCCATACACTTCCTGCCCAGTAAGCGGGGGCGATCGGGCGTGTTGCCGCCAGGCAGGTTGTGCCCGCCGCCTTTGATACGGTATAGGACGACCTCGACGCGGCTCCCTGCCTTCTGATACTCGTCGACCTCGACCGTGCAACGGTCCTCTGGGGACTTGTCCTCTAAAACGCGAGTCGTGGGCGTGCGGGGGAGACTTGCGGCGTTGACCCAGTAGTGCACAGTGCGCTCGGTGGACAGCACTGTGCCGTATTCTCCGCCCAGCACGCGCACCGCGCCGCCGTTCCAAGGCACCATCGGGTCGTCCGTGCCGTTCATAATCAGCACGGGCAGCGGTCGCACAGGCTTTTGCCCCGCGATTTTTTCGGGTAAGTTGGCAATCACTGCGGCGATTGCCGCCAGTTTATCGCCGAGTTCGATGCCTAAGCGGTAGGTCATCATGCCGCCGTTGGACAATCCCATGGCGTAGATTCGGCTGGGGTCGGCGTGCCCTTTGCGGACGAGGGCGACGATGACTGCGGCGATGAACCCCACATCGTCCACATCGGTGTTGTCTTGGGCGCGTCGGAAGGTCTTGCCGCGCCCATCGTTCCACTGACCGTCCACCCCGGCGGGATACACGACGATGAAGTCCTCACGGTCGGCGATGCGGTTCATGCCTGTTCGGCTCGCCAGCTCCTGCGCCTTTGCGCCGCCGCCCCCATGAAGCACGAACACCACGGCTTTGGGCGTATCTGGAAGCCTATTGTTGGGATAGTGGACATGGTACACCCGTTCCCTGTTCTGCCAGTTGATTGTCTGGCGCACAAGCTCGCTTGGGGTCTCGCCTTGAACCCCAACCGCAATGTAAACCGTGACGCCGACGCTCACGAGAACGGTGGGCACAACAAGTTGCGGTTTCATGGTTTCTCCTCCAGTGGTACACCCTTACGGACGCTTGGAGTGCGGCGTTGTTCAGAGGGGATTCTGCGCGAACGGGTGAGACGGGGACACTCGCGCTCAGCATCGTCTCCCTGCGGTGCGCCCTGCAGGGAGACGATGTGGAACGCTCAGAGTCGCTCACCACGCATACGCTTCGGGCGCGGGACCGCCAGGACCAGGGAAGATTTCGTCCAGCCGCTTGAGGGCGTCCTCGTCGAGGCGAATCTCCAGCGCGCGCATGCTGCGGTCTAACTGTTCCAGCGTGCGCGGCCCGATAATCGGCGCGGTGACGGCGGGTTGGTGCAGCAGCCACGCCAGCGCGACATTCGCAGGCTCCTCGCCTAACTCCTCGCAGAACGCCTCGTAGCGTTCGATGCGGTCGCGGTACTTCTCCAGCATCTTCTGTACGCCTTCCGAAGCACGTCGCCCTTCCTGAACGCCCTTGAGGATGCCGCCCAGCAGCCCGCTCGCCAGCGGACTCCACGGAATGATACCAATCCCGTAATGCAAGCAGGCGGGGATGACCTCCAGTTCAATCATCCGCGCGTTCAGGTTATACAGGCTCTGCTCGGAGACCAGCCCCATGAAGTGCCGCTGCTTGGCAAGCTCCTGCGCTTGGGCGATATGCCAGCCCGCGAAGTTGCTGCTGCCGACATACAGAATCTTGCCCTCGCGGTAGAGTTGCTCCATCGCCTGCCAGATTTCTTCCCATGGGCACTCGCGGTCGATGTGGTGCATCTGGTACAGGTCGATGTAGTCGGTTTTGAGGCGGCGCAGGCTGTCCTCGCAGGCGCGCTTGATATGCAACGCCGACAGGCGCGATTCGTTGGGCCAGTCGCCCATGACGCCGTACACTTTGGTCGCGATGACCACCTTCTCGCGTCGCCCGCCGCCTTGCGCCCACCAGCGCCCGATAATCTGCTCTGTAATCCCCTCGCCTTTGACCCAGCCGTACACATTCGCCGTGTCGAAAAAGTTGATGCCCAGCTCCAAGGCGCGATCCATAATCCGATACGAGTCTTCCTCGCTGGTGTTGGGACCGAAGTTCATCGTGCCCAAGCACAGGCGGCTCACCAGCAGACCCGAACGCCCTAAGTGCGTGTATTGCATACCTATAAGCCCTCCTTGCAAGGGGCGTATTCACCGTTGGGGAGAATTTTCCTGCGAGTTGGCAGGAGTTCCCCCAGAAATAGTCGAATCTTGTCTACCGCTATGACGGACTTCTTGAGGAAACTCGCGGCGTTTTTGCAGGAGCATTCGGAAGGCGTGCAGGTGGTGCGCCAGCTTAGCTCGGAAGACACGATTGAACCGCCCGATGAGGAGGGGGGCTTCAGCCAAGCGATGCTTGCATCCGAACCTGGGCGCAAGGAGTTTGGCGTGTTCGAAGTGCCCCGCAGCGACGAGCCGACACAGTTCACGCACTTCATCGACGGCATCCAGCACTCGCAGCTGCTGTATTATCAGCTCACCCTGTATGGCGTGATGCCTGTAGTGTACGGCTATGTGGCGGCGATGGTGCTGGAGCGGCGCAACCGTGAGTTGCACCCTGTGCCTGCGCTCACCGAAGCGCACGAGGCGCTCTACTTGCCGCTGAAAGCGTTCGATGCGAGCCTGTTCGAGCGGGCAGGGATTGCGGTTCACGACTCGCTGGAGGAACGCGAGTTGGGCGTGACCTCGTTCCAGACGATGCTGGTGCGCGCGGGGGCGACTGTCGCGCGCGTGCGCGACCAGCTGGAGCGCAAACTCGCCTTGCGCTGGATTAACCAACAAGAGCGCGACTCAGGCGATTGGCTGCTGGTGGACGGCTCGATTGCCGACCTGATGAGCGCGTTGGAGCGGCGACGGCTGGTGAATGTGGTCGGCGTCTCCAAGTCGCACCGCACCACCTACTTGGAGCTGAACTGGATGCTGAAGGTGCTGAACATGCCTGCGGGCTATCGGAGCAGTGTGTTCCGTCCCGTGCGTGCAGGTCAGAGCGAGGTCTACAGCTGGTATCTGCGGTTGCGCTGGCAGCAGGGCGCGTCGCCGACCTACGGGCTGGTGCGCGTCGAGACGCCCGTGCTGACCAGTCCCGACGACACGCGCGAGTGGGCAGACAAAATCTCGGCGTGGCTGCTGCAAGAAACGCGCCCCGTGAGCCTGCCCGACCCGCGCTACGACCGCCTGCTCTACCCGTTTCGGATGTGCGAGCAGCACTTACGCAGCCGCGCGCCCAGCGAAGCGATGCTGCGCGCCGCGCTGGAGCGCGTCGGCGACACGCGCGGCGTCAACAGGTCGGCGACCTCTGGCGTGTGAGCGTCGAGGACTTCTACGACTTTCTGAGCGGTGAAAACCCCGCTGAGGACGCCATCAACGCCCTTGCCTGCCTCGCGGCGGAACTCGCCCTGAGCCTACCTAACCCGAAAGACCCGCTCATGCAACAGATTGCACAATTAGCCAGAGGCTGGCTCCAGCAGGAGTTGGATCCGTGGGGCGATGAAATCCGCACTTGCGTTTATGTGCTTGTTCAGCACGGGCGAATCCCGCCTAAGTTCTTCCGAAGGGAATACGACTCCGAATTCGACGAGTGGCTGGAGGCGCTTTCAGACATAGAGCGCGCCCGTGACTTGTGGCATTCCGATTTTGAGGAAGACTTTGTGGATCTTGCCAACATTATTCAGTTGCGCGTGCTTGAACAGCGCGGCGCCATCGAGGCGTACCTGAAGTTGGCCTGGGAGAGCGGGCAGTATCACCGCTACGCGATCATGCGGGCGCTGCAAGGCGAGGTAGAAATGGCGGTTGAGACGGCGCGTCAGCAGTTCCGCAAGTTGTACGAGTGGGACAGTTTCGTGCGTGCGCTGGACGTGCTGGGGCACACAGAGACGGCGATTCCGCTGGCATACGACGCGCTGCGCGAATCGCAAAAGCGGCGGCGCAGCGATCCTTACGATCCTGAAGCCGACCTGCGAGCGTCGCTCGGAGAGTGGCTTGCTGCCCGCGCCGCCGAGAGGGGCAAAGACGCCATCGCGCTGGAGGCGATGCAAATCTCTGTGGAAGACGAGCCCACCTTAGAGAAATACAAACGGCTGGAGCAGCTTGCGGGCGCGCAGTGGGCGAAGCTGCGCCCCAAAGTGCTGCGTCGTATCCGAGAGCATCGGGATGCGGAGGAGGTCGCCGCCATCTACATCTACGAAGGCAAGCACGCCGACGCCCTGCAAATCCTCTGCGACCGCCACGCGCTCACTCCCGCGCTTGCACGACAGGTTGCCGACCATGCGCCTGCAGCGACGCGCGCGGCATGCCTCGAAGAGGCAAACAAAATCATCCTGAACACGCGCTCAAGAGACTACCCACTCGCCGCCGATTGGCTGGAAACTGGGAGTATAAGCATATAGGCGACAATGAGCCTGTGGGTTTGGCTGCTTGAGATTGTGTGGCGCGGGCTGGATATCCTCTTGCACCTGTGGCGGATTGACCGCGAGATGCGCGAGGGGAAGTGGGACGACGACACAGACGACACAAGCGATTCGAGCCGTGCGTGCCGACAACGCAGCTGCCGCGCGCGCAGGCTCACGCGACGACGGGGGACGCGATGATGAGGTGGCTGCTGGACATCATCGATTGGTTCCTGCTGGACATCGTGTTTGGGCTGTGGGACTGGGCGACGGGACGCTCCCGACGCAACCGCACGACGTGAGGGGAATACGATTACACCCACTTGCCGATCACGCCGAGCTGCTTGCCGACCGTCTCGAACGCTTCGAGCGCGTCGTCGAGGTCTTTGCGAGTGTGGGTGGCGTTGGGCATCGTGCGCACGCGCGCCTTGCCCTTCGGCACCGTCGGGTACACAATCCCGACCACGAACACGCCCGCCTCGTAGAGCATGCGCTCCATCTGTTGCGTAATGCCCTCGTCGCCGCACAGCACGGGGGTAATCGGCGTCTCGCTGCCCATCGTGTCGAAGCCGAGTCGCTGCAGGTTCTCCTTCCAGTAGCGGGCGTTGTCCCACAGGCGGCGCATCGGCTCAGGGTCGGTCTGCAGGATTTCGATGGCTTGGATAATCGCGCCGACGGCGGCAGGGGGTAGCGCGGTGCTGAACAGGTACGGTCGCCCGCGATTGATTAGCCACTCCTTGAGCAAGCGGCTGCCCGCGATGTAGCCGCCAATCACGCCAATCGCCTTCGAGAGCGTGCCGAGCTGGATGTCCACCCGCCCGTACAGCCCGAAGTGGCTGGTCGTGCCGCTGCCGTGTTCGCCCAGCACGCCCGACGCATGCGCGTCGTCCACCATCACCACCGCGTCGTACCGTTCCGCCAGCTCCACGATTTCGGGCAGGGGCGCAATGTCGCCGTCCATGCTGAACACGCCGTCGGTCACAATCAGCCGCTTCTTGAAGTGCCCGCAGCGCTTCAGGATGTCCTCCAAGTGGTTCATGTTTTTGTGTTCGTAGACATAGCCCTCGCTCTTTTTGTATTTCGCGCTGCTGAGGCGCACGCCGTCGATGATGCTGGCGTGGTTCAGCTCGTCGGAGATAATCACATCGCCCTCCACGAAGCAGGAGGGGATTGTGCCTGAGTTGGCGTTGAAGCCCGACTGGAACACCAGCACCGCTTCGGTCTTCTTGAACGCGGCGAGTTTCTGTTCCAGCGTTTCGTAGAGGGTGTTCGTGCCGCCGAGCCAGCGCACGGCGCCTGCGCCCGCGCCCCACTGCTGCACGGCTTCGATCGCGGCTTGCTTGAGGCGCGGGTCGTTCGCCAGCCCCAGATAGTTGTTCGACGCCAGATTGATGACCTCGCGTCCGCCGATGCGCACGCGCCCGCCCTGTGGCGTCTCCAGAATCGGCGGCTGCTTGTACAGATTCTGCGCCTTCAGCTGCTCGATGCTCTCGTGAAGCCACTGTTGGAAGCCTGCGTTCATGGCTCGCCTCCTCAGTCGATGAAGTGGACAGGGAACCGCGCGGTCAGTTCGCGCACGCGCGAGCGCACATCTGCCAGCGCGGTCTCGTCTTGGTAGTGGCGCAGCGCGTCGGCGACAAGTTCGGCGATGATTGGCATTTCTGCCTCGCGCATGCCGCGCGTCGTCACGGCAGGCGTGCCCACCCGCAGCCCGCTCGTCACGAACGGCTTCTGCGTGTCGTAGGGGATCATGTTTTTGTTGGTGGTAATATGCACGCTGTCCAGCACCTGCTGCGCGAGTTTGCCTGTGACGCCGAGTGGGGTGAGGTCAATCAGGATTTTGTGGCTATCCGTGCCGCCTGCAACGAGGCGGAAGCCCTGCTCCTGCAGGGCGTAGGCTAATGCCCGCGCGTTCGCCTTCACCTGCTGCTGGTAAATCTTGAACTCGGGCTGCAATGCCTCGTGGAAACAGACTGCCTTGCCCGCAATCTGGTGCATCAGCGGTCCGCCCTGCAGTCCGGGAAACACCGTCTTGTCGATGAGTTGCGCGTACTCCGCCTTGCAGAGGATCAGCCCGCCGCGCGGTCCGCGCAGCGTCTTGTGGGTGGTGGTGGTCACGAAGTCGGCGTAGGGTACGGGCGAGGGGTACTCGCCTGCGGCGATTAGCCCCGCGTAGTGCGCAATATCCGCCATCAGGTACGCGCCTACCTCGTCGGCGATTTCACGCATCGCCCCCCAGTCGATCTCGCGCGGGTAGACCGTCGCGCCCCCCACGATGAGTTTCGGGCAGTGTTGACGGGCGAGGTCGCGCAGCTGGTCGTAGTCGATGAGTTCCGTGTCGCGTCGCACGCCGTAATGCACGACCGTGTAGAGCATCCCCGAAAAGTTGACGGGGCTGCCGTGCGTGAGGTGTCCGCCCTGCGCGAGGTCTAACGCCATCATCGTGTCGCCGGGCTTGAGGACGGCGAAGTAGACCGCCATGTTCGCGTTCGCGCCTGAGTGGGGCTGCACATTCGCGTGTTCCGCGCCAAACAGCCGTTTCGCCCGCTCGATGGCGAGGTTCTCCACCTCGTCGTAGTATTCGCACCCGCCGTAGTAGCGTTTGCCGGGGTAGCCTTCGGCGTACTTGTCGGTCATCACGGAGCTGACCGCCTCGCGCACGGCGCGGCTGGTGATGTTCTCGGAGGCGATGAGTTCCAAGTTCTGCTCTTGGCGGGCGGTCTCGCGCTGGATGAGCGCGTACACTTCGGGGTCAACTTCCGCAAGCGACGCGGTGCGCTGCCGATGCACAATCTCTGTGTAGTCGATGACGCTCATAGGGCTTCTCCTCAAGGAGATTCTACCCGATGGGGTATGCTTCCTGTGATGGCAACAGCCAACAGCACGCGCTGGGGGAGGCGTTTGCGGCAGGGACTGGCTTCATCGTGCGCATCCCTGCAGGCGAGAGCGTCTTAGCGCCCGACGCGGCGTTCATCCGCAAGGAACGCCTCTCGCCCGACCTGCCCGACGAGGGCTTCTGTCCGATTGCGCCCGACTTGGTGGTGGAGGTGCTTTCGCCCAGCGAGTCGCTTGCGACGGCGCAGGAGAAGGCGCGAGAATGGCTGGCGGGCGGCGCGACGCTCGTGTGGCTGATTGACCCGAAGCGGCGCGTTGTGGAGGTGTGGCGGCGCGAGGGGCTGACGCGAACGCTCGGCGACGACGACACCCTGTCGGGCGAGGAGGTGCTGCCTGGCTTTGCGTTCTCCGTGTGCGAATTGTGGGAGTAGGCGCAGGGCTACACCTGTTCGTCTTGTTCGGCAATTCGCTCCAGCTCCGCAATCACTTCGAAGTCGCGGGGGCGTCCTGCGGCGCGCTTGAGTTCGATAAGCTTGCGCATCCCGACGCACAGACACGGCACGCCGAACAGTTCCACCTCGACGGCAGCTTCGCGCAGCGCGTCGTACACGCCACCGCCGACCACTTCCCCCAACAGGTCAATCGGTCCCGCGTCGGTGCTGAGCGTGAAGTTCAGTCCATACTGGAGCGTTGTGGCGTCCCACTGGAACGGCAGGTTCGGCGGCGCGTCGCGCGGGTACGGCGCAAACGGCGCGAGCGCGTCTGCCAATCGGCGCAGGTTCTCTGGCGTACGCCGATACACGAGGTCGATGTCGCGTGTGAAGCGCGATGCGCCCCACACCACCGCCGCCAAGCCGCCGACAAGGATGAACTCCACGCCCGCATCGTGCAAGGCGCGAAGCACCCGCTCGAAGTCGGTCGTTTCAGGGCGTTCGTCGGTCATCGCGGAGTTTTGCTCCTGCGCGGCGCAACTCGGCGTAGACGCGCCCCATCTCCTGCATCTTGCGCACGCGCTCGGTCGGCGTGAGCTTCAGGTTCTCCTGCAGCAGCGAGCGGTCAATAAACTGCTTGTAATACTCAATCACAGGGTTAGGCTCCAACGACACGGGCACAAACTCCTCTGGGCGTTGCATGGCGGAATTGTACCCTTGAACAGACGCACCCAGTCGGGTATACTCCGGGACACCACCAATCGGGTGAGATTATGAGCGATAGCCATAACCAGCGATACGACTGTGTCGTGCTTGGGGCTGGGCTGGCGGGTTTGTATGCGGCATATCTGCTGCGCCAATCGAACTTCTCCGTGGGTGTGCTGGAGGCGCGCGAGCGCGTCGGGGGGCGAGTGCTGACCTGGCGCACGCTGGCGCACCTGCAGCATGCCGAACTCGGTCCCGAGTTTATCGACTCCAATCATCATCGCGTGATTCGTTTAGCCGAGCGTTTCAACCTGACCCTGAGTACGCGCCCCGACTTTTGGGGTGTGTCGCCGTCGCCGCCATTTGGACGCAAAGCCCACCGCGCGTGGCGTCAGTTCTGGAACGAGGTCTACGCGCTGGCGGCGCAAGTGCCCGACCGCCATGCGCCATGGCATGCGCCCGAATCGTTGCGTATGCTGGACTGCGTGACGATGCGGGCGTTCGCC
This sequence comes from Armatimonadota bacterium, assembly GCA_023511915.1. Taxonomy (GTDB): domain Bacteria; phylum Armatimonadota; class Fimbriimonadia; order Fimbriimonadales; family GBS-DC; genus GBS-DC. The sequence goes on along the minus strand of JAIMAN010000016.1, from coordinate 19,924 downwards.
GAGCGGCTGGGCGTGTGGGCAGCGGGCGAGCCGCTGTTCCGACGCTACACCCAGAACATGGAGGCGACCGAGCCTGAGAACCTGTCGGTCTACAGCGTCGCGGCGCAGGAGGCGTTCTACGGCAAGGGCGTGCATGCGGGCGTGTACCGCTTCGTGGACGGCACGGACAGCTTGCCGCGTGCGCTGGCGGACGCCTTCTGTGCGCTTGGGGGCGACCTGCGCCTGAGCGCGCCTGTGGACGCCGTCGAGCAGACACCCGACGGCGTGCGCGTTTATGCGCGGCAGGCAGGCAAGCCGCTGACGGTGCAGGCATCCTACGCGATAGTCGCGCTGCCGTTCCCCGTGCTGACGCAGTTGGAGTGGCGCCCTGCGTTTGCGCCGTGGCGCGTTGACGCCCTGCAGTGCGCGGGCAAGGGCGCGGTCATCCGCACGCTGGTTCAGTTCCGCCGTCGCTTCTGGCGCGAGGAGCCGTTCCCGCGCGTCTACGCCGACCGCGCCGACATCAGCGCGATTTGGGAGGAGACCGACCTGCAGGCGGGCGAGTCGGGCGTGCTGTCGTTCTGGACAGGGGGCGACGCGGCGCGCCATTGGGCGTCGCTGTCGGAGGGGGCGCGCATCGACGAGTGCCTGCGCGTGCTGGAGGTGATGTACCCCGACTGTCGGGCGCAGGTCATCGCTGCGCGCAGCTACGACTGGCAAGCCGACCCGTTCGCGCAGCACGCCTACATCCACCACGCGCCAGGCTACCTCACCGAGGCGTTGCCCCTGCTGCGCCAGCCCGAAGGGCGACTGCACTTCGCAGGCGACTACCTGAGCTTGTTCGTGGGCTACATGGAGGGCGCGCTCGAATCGGGCGAACGCGCGGCGCATGCCGTGCAGGACGCGCTGCGACCGCCCGCGTGAGGTATACTCTCCCTACCGATGAGCAGAACCGTTGTGCTGGTCTATTCAGGCGGGCTGGACACCACCGTGTGCATCCCGCTGCTAAGGGAAGAGTACGGCTTCGAGCATGTCGTGACGGTCACGGTCGATGTGGGGCAGCCGCGCGAGGACATCGCTGACGCCGCCGAGCGCGCCAAGATTCTGGGCACGGAACACTACACGGTAGACGCCCGCGCCGAGTTCGCCGCCGACTACTGTGTGCCTGCGGTCAAGGCGAACGCCGACTATCAGGGCTACCCGCTCAGCACGGCGATTGCCCGCCCGCTGATTGCCCAGAAAGCCGCCGAAATCGCGCAGACGCTGCCCCGTGTGGACGCCTTTGCGCACGGCTGCACAGGCAAGGGCAACGACCAGTTCCGCATCGAGTTTATGCTGCGCACGCTGGCGCCCGCTGTGCCCATCATCGCCCCGATGCGCGAGCGCAACATGACGCGCTCCGAAGAGATCGAGTACGCCCGCGCGCGTGGCGTGCCCATCCACCAAAGCAGCGAGAAAATCTGGAGCATCGACGAGAACCTGTGGGGACGCTCCGTCGAGGGCGGACGGCTCGAAGACCCCAGCTACGCGCCGCCCGAAGAGATTTTCCAGTGGACGCGCAGCCCGCAAGAGGCGCACCACGCGCCGCAGGTTATCGAAATCACCTTCGAGAACGGCGCGCCTGTCGCCGTCGATGGGCAGCCGATGGAGCCGCTTGCGCTGATTCAGTACCTGAACGAGCTGGCGGGCGAGCATGGCGTCGGGCGCATCGACATGATGGAAGACCGCATGCTGGGACTGAAGGTGCGCGAGAACTACGAGTGCCCCGCTGCCGTGACGCTGATTACGGCGCACCGCGCGCTGGAGGCGTTGGTGTGCGCCCGCGACGAGCTGCGCTTCAAGGCGCAGGCAGACCGCGCGTGGGCGGAACTCGCCTACGCAGGGCTGTGGCTCGACCCGTTCAAAGAGTCGCTGGAGGCGTTCATCAACAAGGTGCAGGAGCGCGTGTCGGGCAAGGTGTGGCTGCGCCTGTATAAGGGCAGCGCGACGGTGATTGGACGCGAGAGCCGCTGGGCGCTCTACGACGCAGCGACCGCCTCGTTCGACGATAAGTCGTTCGACCAGTCCGAGATGAGCGGCGCGGTCAAAGCGCACGGCATGCCCGCACGGTTATATTACCAACTCAAGCGACAGAACACACAGGGATGAACCTCTACCACCTGCCGTTAGGCGACGACGCGCCGTATGTGGTGCCTGTGGTGATCGAAATCCCCAAAGGCACGCGCAACAAAATCGAGTACGACCCGCAGCATGGCGTGTTTCGGCTCGATCGGGTGCTCTATTCACCCGTGCATTATCCGGGCGACTACGGGTTCATCCCGCAGACGCTTTCGGAGGACGGCGACGCGCTGGACGCGCTGGTGATTATCACCGACCCGACCTTCACAGGGTGCGTGATTATGGCGCAGCCGCTCGGCGTGCTGGTGATGCAGGACGACAAGGGGCAGGACGAGAAAATCATCGCCGTGCCCTACCATGACCCGCGCTTCGAAGAGGTGAACGAAATCACCGACCTGCGCAAGCACACCACGCGCGAGGTGCAGCACTTTTTCGAGGTCTACAAGGAGTTGGAGGGCAAGCCGACGGCGATGTTGGGCTGGCACGGCTCGGCGCGCGCCCGCGAGATAATCGCCGAAGCGCACCAGCGGTTCCAACAGCGGTATGGGGGCTGATGGGGGTCTCCCCCAGACTGGGAGAGACCCTTGTGGAGTGGTTAGCAGCTACTGCCGAAGTTGAACAGCACGATGAGCAGATCCGCATCGTCCACGACGCCGTCGCAGTTCACATCGGCGGTGGTGCTGCCTGTTGCGCCGAAGTTGAACAGCACCTCCAGCAGGTCGGCGTCATCGACCACGCAGTCGCCGTTGGCGTCGCCTGTCAAGCGCGAGGTGTTCAGCGACTGCACCACGGCGCCGCTGAACACGCCGCCTGAGGTCAGCGTGCGCGTCCACTGGAACGCCGCGGAGACATTCCCCGACGCCGCCGTCGCGTTGGAGAGGTTGTCTGCAGCGGTGTTGGCGAGCTTGTCGCGCAGGGTGGGGAACGCGCCCACTTCCCAGCGGCTCGCGACGGGCGCGGCGTTCAGCTCCGCGCAGCCGCCCACGCCAAACATCTGGCGGATGCGACCCGCGTTGAGGACTTGGATAGTGTCCGAGGCGCTTCCTGCGTGGAAGTCGGCGTAGTGGTACAGGTGCAGCGTCTGGTTGCTGCTGGTCTGGTTCCTTGCGGAGTATTGGATGACCATGCGCGCCGCGCCTCCGCCCACGCTCTCCAAGCGGTACTCAATTTGGAAGCGGTAGGTCTGGGCAGGGTTCGTGTCGATAGGTTCCTCGTAGACCAGCACCATGCGGTTCGCTCCGATTGGGGTATGCGCCACGAGGTTCGAGAGCGCGTATTCGCGGTTGGAGCCTTGCGTGCGGTACCACCACCACTGCTGGAACATGCGGTCGCCTGCCCCAGCGTTGAAGTCGGTGACGCCCGCGGTGTTCGCCTGTCGGAACGCGCTCCCGAAGGCGTTGCGCACCGTGTAGGTTGCCCCGCCGTCGGTCAGGGTGAACTGGTTGGTCGTGTTGACGGTGTACGGTGCGCTATACCCCCAGTTGCCCGCCATATCGCGTATGGCGAACTGAACTTGGTTCTGGGTCGCACTGGCGTTCGGGAAGGGCACATCCACTGCAGTGATGGTCTGGAACGCGGTCGTGCCGTTGGCGCCTGAGGTGCTGGTGAGCACCCAGCTCGACCAAGTCGCGCCGCCGTCCGTCGAGTAGCGGTAGCAGCCGAGTCCCGTATTGAGTCCTGAAGCGACATCCCGTACTTGCACGGTGCAGGTGATGCGCGTGCCGAACACGACGCCGCTGGGCGTGAAGTTGCGCCACTCGCCAGGGACGACGGTATCGATGCGCACCAGTTGCCACCCGCTGTCGCTGTAGTTGCCCGCACGGTCATAGGCGCGGAAGTAGACCTGCGCTTCCGCCCCGGAGCTGTCTCGGTTGAACGGCACATGCGGCGTGTTGAGGGTCGCCAGCGCGGTTGTGCCGTTGGCGGCGGATGTGGTCGCTGGGAACGGACCCTGAACCCCTGTGCCTGGTGTGTAGTACCAGTAGTAGAGCGCGCCTGTGTTCAAGCCCGCCAGCACATCCTGCACCTGAATGGAGCAGGTGGGCGTCTGGGTATTGACCCAGCTTGCGGGGCTGAAGCCGCCCCAGTTGGTAGGCGGCGTACCGTCCACAATCACATTCCGATCGAGGGTGGTATCGCTCCCATTTCTGGAGACGACGGACATCCGCACGGTGCGCACGCCTTCCGTTGCGCCGCTGGTCATGCTCCAGTCGAACTTTCGGCTCAGCGTGTGCCCGATGTTGCCCATGTTCTTGCCGAACACGCCGTTGAAGTAGACGCTCTCCTCGCCGCCGCTGGGGGCGCGCCGATAGAAGGTCAGCCCGTTGCGGGTCAACCCGCCCGTCGGCACGGTCAGCTGCGCGAAGACGCCCGAAGCGACATACGAGCCTGCCGTCGCAGTGCCCGTCACGGTGAAGTTCGTGCTGGGCTTCACGGCTGCAGGCGCACTCACGCTCAGGTTGATATTGGGCGTCTGGCTGCCGAAGGTATAGTGGAGGTTGAACGCCCACGCTTGCGAGCTGCCCGAGTTCTGGGCGTAGGTGTAGACCTTGACGCGGTAGGTTCCCGCAGGCGGGTTGGTGACCTCAACGACTTCCACATTGTTGCGGCTTGAGAGCGAGTTCCAGTCGCCTGAGCGGTCGGTTGTGAGCGTGCCCGTCTGCACATAGAGGTCGAGGTCGTTCACCAGCGCGAAGCTCGCGCCCGAAGCGGCAGGCGGGTCAGGGTAGACCAGCACCACGCGCAGTTTCGTGCAGCCTGCAGGCACATCCACATCGACGTAGCGCAGGTCGCCCGTGCCGCCGTTCTGCCAGAACCAAGTTCCCCAGCCGCCGTTCCACGCAAAATGCGACAGCAGCGCGTCCACTTTGCCCAAGCCTTGGTTGTTGCGTCCGTGTCCGAGATCGATGGCAGTGCCCATAATAATCGCGCGGATTGCCCACGCGGGCCAGTTGTAGTGCAGCTTGAGCGTCGCCGCCAAGCCTGCGACATGGGGCGCCGCCATCGAGGTGCCACTTAAAGTACGATAACCCGAATTGTCCGTGTGACTGGTCGAGTCTATTGGGCGTCCTGGGGCGACCACATCGGGCTTGAAGCGGCCGTCGCCTGTGGGACCGCGCGACGAGCTGCTCACCATATTGTCTACGGTTGTCTCGCCATCGTCAGAAATGTTGCCCACGGTGAGCGCGCCTTTGGCGACGCCCGGCCCACGCACGGTACCTGCGTTGGGTCCCTCATTCCCCGCGGCGATCACGGGCAGAATATCTTCGCCGAAGGCTAAGTCCACGATGCGCGACTGGGCATCCGTACCGGGCAAGTTCGTCCCTGCAAATCCGCCGCTGTAGTTGAACAAGTGGCGTTTGATGTCCGCGCTGCCCCACCCGCGCATATCTTGCAACCCCTCGCCGACGGAGTTGCCCTCGGAGAAGCCATCCGCGCGGAAGACCTTGCTGTGCAGGAGGTCATACGGTTCAAGGCTCGATTCCTGGAATCCCGAGGCGAAGCCGCGGTAGCGGAACTGGGCGTTGCCCTGCCCAAACAGCGTGCCCGACACATGCGTGCCGTGCCCGTTCAGGTCGTCGAACCAGCTCGACTCGGTGGTGCGGTTGTAGCCGAACATGCCGCCAGAAAGGTTGGCGAAGTCCTGATGCGCGGTGTTCATCCCGCTATCCATCACGCCGATTTTGATTTGGCGTCCGTCGCGCGGGCGACCGTCGAACTGCGTGCCCCAGAGGCGATCTGCGTTCACAGACGGCTGCGCCTCGGTATCGGCAGTGGTTGAGAGTGGCACAGGCTCGATGAACAGCACGCTGTCCATCGCAAGCGCGTTCCAGAGGGCTTGCGCGTCGCCTTCCGCGTAGTAGAAGTGCAGATCGGGGTGATATTGGTAGACCGAGACGCCCGCTGCGCGCAGGGTCGCGGCGATGCTGCCGTCCGTGTCGGGACCGAACAGGTTGATGTAGAGCGGCACGCGCTCGCGCCCGCCCTTCTGCATCAGGGGGATGAGTTCAGGGTCTAACTTCTGGATAGGTTCAGGCATGCCGACCCAGCGCACGGCGTCGGTCGCTTCCAGACGCGCCAGCACATCGACGGGAATGCTCGCTTGGTAGGCGGCGTAGGGGTAGAAGCTGTAGAACTGGATGCCCGCCGCTTCCATCTGCTCGCGCATGCCTGGGGTCAGACGCTCGTTGAACAGAATCATCGCGTACACGCTGGGGCGCGTCGTGCCCGAGGCAGGGTTGAAGGATTGCGCGCGTTGTTGCGCCAGCAGGCGCAGCGCGGGCTGAATCTTCTCGACTGCGGGGGGTACGAAGTCGCCGTTGCGGAACGCAATCGCGACGCGCTCGCCCTTGCTGCCGAAGGGCATCGCCAGCGGGTCGCCGATTCTGCCGACGGTTTCGCCGTCGCCGCCGTGCGTGAAGCCCTCGGCGGGGGCGGTGCTGTCGGGCGTGTCGGGGCGCGTGCGGGCGCGGCTCTCTTCGTAGGTGGGCGCGATGCGCTTGCCGTCGGGTCCAATAACGGGCGGGGTGTCCGCAGGCGCGCGGGGCGCAGGCGGGTCAAACACGGGGCGATCCAACGGCGGCGCGGTCGGCGGCGGCGCTGGGGTGGGCAACTCAGGCTGCGCAATCACCAACGATGCAAGCACGAGCAAGCCTGAGACTACAAGACCTCGCAAACGCGTACTCCATTCGCGTAAAAACATAGAAAACCTCCTTGAGGAATCTCGCTGGAGAAAAGAGGAGCGGTGGCGACTGCTTCCGCGCCTAAGTTCTCGTCGGGAAATTCACTCGCCTCCAGTATACCCTATTTCATGCAGGTTAGGACGGGACTTTAGTCCTGATTTGGGTGATTAATCGCCGAATCGCGTTTGGCACGAAAGTTGCTACACGCTGAATTAGAGTGCAAAATGCCTTCGGGGGCGTCGTGCTGCGGGGCGAAGCGTATATCGCGCAGGCAGTTTCGGCAGGCACTACGAGACTGGTTCGCGCCGCCTATCGACGCCCCCGCACCTCTTTCTACGAACCTTACCTGCCTTTGGCGACGCGCGAGGTGGAATTGTTCCCATCGGGAGGATGCGACCGATGGGACGATTGTGGGGCGTTTTGTGGGGAGCCGTAGCGATGGTGGGCAGCGCACACGCTGATATCTCCAGTGGTGCGCCGCGCACGCCGAACGGCATGCTGTGGGCAGGCACGACCTTCCAACTGCGCGCGTCAGCAACCGCCAATAGCAACCTCGTGGCGCAATCGGACGCCGCGTTGGTGCAGGTGGGGCAGGTCATCCGATGGCAGTGGCGATTGGAGTCGGAGAGTGCGCTTTCGGTACCGCAGGGCGCAGATGCTGTCTTCCGCGTGCGCGTGTTCAACGACGGCAACGGCTGGGACAACCTCACCTTCGGGCTGACGCGCTACGAAGTGGAAGGGCAGCAGAATTGGACGATTGACCTGTTCGAGAACCGTGCGGGTGATGGGCAGGTGTCGGGCAGCCCTTCAGTCAACGGCGCGGGCAGCCCGTTGGCTCCAGGCGGCGACATGCTCTACTTGGTGCGCATGCGCCCCCCAAGCAGTTCGATTCCGACCGACGGCGCGTCGTCGCAACTGCTGGCGACGCCTAATGGCGCGACGCAGGCGCAGGTGCTGGGCGAGTTCATCGCAGGCGTTGTGCGCAGCGCAAGCGTGCCTACCCGCGCAGGGAGCTACGGCTCACATACGAACTTCGTCCCTGCGACACTGTATCAGGGACGGTTGTTCTGGATGGGCACCGTGCCCGACACGAACGAAACACGAATCTTTTTCACAAGTGCACCCGTAAACGAGACGCAAGGAAGCACGCTGGGCAACGAACGGTTGGTCTATGGACGCACGCTGCGCAACTTCCGTCCCGCGGGCTTTAGCGTTGCGCTGGGCGACGGCTGGTTCACGGGGCTGGGCAATCAGCTGATACGGATTGACTTGCCGCGTGTGGTTGCCAACAACACGAGCAGCGACCCGTATACGGTAGTCGCGTTTCCTGCTGGGGTGCAGCCGCGTTTGGATTTGTCGCCGCTGGTTGCGAACGGGCGTCTGTATGTGGCGGGCAGCGACCGACGGCTGCACGCGATTAGCCCCGACGGCGTGCGCGTGGGGCAGAGCGCGCCGATGCCCGCGAGCTATGGCGCGTTTTCCACCGACTTAGTGCAGATTGGGCGCGTCTTCTACATCGGCACCAATCAAGGCTGGGTGGTGCAGTTCGATGCGTTCACGGGCGCGTTGCGCACGGCGCGGCGCGTTTCGATGCAGCCGATTCACAGCCTCGCGGCGACGCTGATGGGGCGCGGGCTGCTCGTGCGTGCGGGCACACGCGAGTTGTACGCGCTGCATCCGAGCCAGATGAGCGTGCAGTGGCGACGCGCGTTCACGGAAGACCTCGTGTCGCCCGTCGTGGCGTCCGCACAAAGCGAGGTGGGCGCAGTCGTGGACAAGCAGGGACGGCTGTTCGTGTTCCACACGCGCTTCGGGTTCAACATGCCGCTCTATCCGCAGTTGGTCTTCGGCGAGCAGCAACTAAGCAGCGCGTCGATTGCAATTGTGCGCCGTGCGGGACGCGCCGTCGGCTATGTGTATGTGCTGGGGCAACTCGCGCGTGAGGAGAGCAGCCCGCAGGCGCTGCTGCGCATCGTAACGCTGGAGAACCCGCTCAATCGGCTGGAGTACGGCGAGAGTACGCTGCATGTCGGCTCGCGCTACCATCCCAACCTGCTGCTCACGGGTACGGGGCAGGGCAGCTACTGCTTGCTCACTTCGTTGCGCGCCGAATCGTATGGCGGTACGATTGCGGGGATACCGTTGCACTAAGGCGCGGAGCGCACAGGGGGCACTTGCACGCCTTCCGTGCGCAACACTGCCAGCACAATCATCGCCTCGCGACGGATGGCGGGCATCGAGTTGGTCTCAGCGATGCGCACCAGCAGGGCCAAGGCGTCCTTGTCGCGCGCGGCGACAGGGGCAAGCGCCTGTACGACCGCCTTGCGCGCCTGCGGCTCAGGGTCGTTGAACGCGGCGCGCTCCAGCAACTGACGCGCCTGCGGGTTCTCCCAAAACGACGCCGTTTGCTCGATGATTGCTTGGCGCACGGTCAGCGCAGGCTCCTGCTCGTACAGGCGCGTCCATACGGGCAGCACATCAGTCGCAGTGAACTTGGCCATCGCGACCACAGAGGCTTGACGCACTTGCTCGTTGCCCGTGCGGGCGTATCGCTCCAAGATGGGCAGCGTCTCGTTGCGTCGCAGGTTGCCCAGCATGTTCAGCCACACGATGGGGTCTTCGGCGCGTTCCAGTTGCTGCAGGCACCACTGGGCAATCTCTTGGGCGAGGGGCTGTTCGGGGTTCCTGCCTACCAGTGCGCTCAGACTCAGCCCAAGCAGCGTCTGTAGGTCGCCCGTCGCACGCTCGCGGGTGAACGCCCACAGGTCGCGCAGCAGTTCCGCGCTGGGCGACGCCAGGAACATCAGTTGTCGCGCAATCGCCTGCTGTTGTTCGGCAGAGGACGACTCTTGGAGGACAGCAAGTAGGGCGTTTTGCGCTTCGGGGCGGCTCGCGCGACTTAGCACCCCCAGCAGCATCCAGAAGCCGTCGTCGGCGTTGGGGCGAGTGCGGAGTCGGTCGATAACCGCCTGCACGAACGCTATGTCGTAGAGGATAAAGCCTGCTTCCAGTTTGCGCTGCAATTCAAGGCGGCTCTGCTGTGCGGCGGGGTCGTTCAGCGGGGCGGGCGTCTCAAGGGCGCGGTCTAACGCCTGCAGCAGCGCTTGGGGCGTCTCGCCTTGCAGCAACGACTGGGCGCGGGCATACTCCTGCTCCTGCTCGGTGGGTGGGGCGTGCAGGGCGTACCACTGCGTGGCAGCGAGCGCACGGCGTGCGCGCTGCTGGAGCGCGCGGAGATGTTCCGAAGGGAGGCGTCGGCGCGTGGTTAGGCGGATGTCCAGCGTCATATCGTTGTGGCTCACAGGCAGCCCGCGCAGCGCAACGCGCTCCCGCAAAGTGCCTCTGACGCGAACAAGCGTGCCCTGAGCATCGAAAGTGTATTCCAGATGCCCCAGAATCTGATGAGTCTTGCCCAACTGCTTCTCTTCGGGGGTCAGCAGCACCTCGACGACTGCCTTGTTATAGACTGTCTGCTTGGCGTCGCGCTTGACTAAGCGGTAGCGGCAGCGCGCCCTGCCGTTGGGATGCGCCTCTTGGGTTTCCCACTGCTCGCGGCGCTTCGGGTCGCGCACGAACTGGAACGGGTGCAGGATACTGCCGACGGCTTGGCGCGCCCATGCCGGGGTGTTGGTTGGGCGTGTGAACTCCAGCGCGCCTGTCGGCTGACGGCGCACATAGACGGGCGAGAGCGACTGAATCTCTCTCAGGAGGTCTCCAAACGCTTGTTGGCTGGCGGCGTCGGTTTGCCAGCGTCGCCACTCGACCGTCAGTAGAGTTGCCCCTGTGTTTTGGAGGATAGTCTGTTCGAGTTGGTAGCGGTAGGTTTGGCGCAGCGTCAGCGGCTCCTCCATATTGTTGCTATTCTCGCTGCTCGCTGCGCGTGAGAGCGCGCCTTGCCAGAAGCGGGATGCGGATTGACCCGTGACTTGGTATGTAAGGCGCACGCCGACAGTAGGCTGTGCGTAGGCGATTATGACCGAAAGCGTCAGTATCAACGCAAGTGCAGTTCGCATGGGCAGGAATGAGAAAGCGGGGGAGGCATCTGCCTGCCCCCGCTCGATGCACTTTAGAAGCAGCCGACGGTGACCGTGCGCGACCAGTTGCCCAGCTCGCGGTGGTTCCAGCTGAAGCCGTTCCACGAGAAGAGGGTGATGCTGCCCTCGGCGCAGCGCCAGCCGAAGGCCCAGATGCAGCCGCGCGCGTATGCTTGAATGTTGCCGCTGAGTGCAGTGATGTTGGCGACTAGGCGCGCGTTGAAGTTATAGTCGGCGCACAGGCGTCCGTTGCTGCCGCGCAGCGAGAGGTTGCCCGTCGCCTCACCGCGCAGGTCGCCGTTGAGGAAGGTGAGGTTGCCGCGCACGCCCGCCTCCGCGCGGGCGATACCTGCGTTCACGCCGATCCACGCCTCAGCGAAGCCGCCCAGGTACCCATACGGGCGCGCATTCGCGTGCTGACCGAACACGCTTAGGTCTACCCCAGCCGCCAAGCGCAGGCTGCCTGCCACGCCCACACGCCCGTTCAGGCAGATGTTGATGCCCAGCACATTCACACAGCCCAGCGGAATAGTCGGGCTGCGCCAATCGATCGAGGCAATCTGCCAGTCCCAGTTGCGAGCGAACCGCAATGGGATGGAGCCTGAACCGCTGGGACCCCACACGGTGTTGTCCAGCACCTGCACATTCACGCTGTAGCTGTAGTTCAGGGTCTGGAAGTCGTTGGTGGACGCGGAAGCAGACGCCGTCGCGGTCGCTACCGTGCGTTCGAAGCCCGCAAGGCGTCCGTCGAGGCGGGCATTGCCCTGCACAGACGCCGATGCGGGCGGGAAGCACGCTTGATAGCTGCCCTGCCCAACGACGCGCACGCCAAACAGCGAGTTGCCGAACCATCCTGTATCAAACGAGCGACCATCGCCCGTGCACGCCGCAGGATAAAAGTCCGACCCTGCAGGCTCGCCCGACAGCGGCAACTGCGCCTCCAAATCGCGCAGACGCCTCTCCGAGTCGGCAATCTCCGTCTCCAACTGCGGCGAGTAATACTCGAACACCGTGTCCGTGCGCAACGAGTAGCCGTGCGCGTTGAGCCACTGCTCCGTCTCGTTCAAGCGGCGATAGAACTCGCCCGCCGTCATCTTCACGCCACTCACTTCGATGATGTCGTTCGCGTTCACAGGCTTGCCTGTGTTTGGGTCCACCATCTCGAACGGGGTGAACTGGATTGGGGTGCGCGGGCGCAGCTGCCAGTCCAAGGTGAGACCAGGGTCGCCCTTCTCCTCCACGCGGATGAGGGGCACAGCTTCGGTCGTCGTGGTTGGCGTGTCTTTCTGCGCCAGAGCGACAAGCGGGAGCGCGAAGAGTGCGCTCGTAATCGCGTACAGCCGTAGGTTGTATTGCACCGCATTACCTCCTCTGATTGAGTATCTGGGTTGTCACCCAGCAAAATTATAAGGCATCCTGCGCCAAAAGTCAAGGGGTGAGGGGTGGAATTCGGGTGGAATTGGGGGGAATTTTGCCTGAATTTAACAAACGGTCGTTCGAAAAGCGCACTCTATCGAGGGTGTGCGCTTTGATGCGACAGTTAGGTACAATACTGCTGGCACGAGGGCAATCGTGAGAGGGACACGCGAACGGATTTTCGTGTTTGCACGCACAGGGATCGGCGACATCGTGTACACGATACCCGCGCTGCGCGCGTTGCGCCGCCGCTTCCCTGAAGCCCATATCACCATCGAGGCGGGCGAGCGCGGGCACTCCCTGCTGCGCTATTGCCCCTATGTGGACGAGGTGTGGGTGCGCATCCGCCCGCGCGGGCTACGGGGCAAGCTGCGCAGCATCTGGAACCTCTATCGCGGCAGGTTCGACCGCGCCGTGATTTTAGACCGCAGCGACGAAAAGACCCTGCACACCTTTCTGGCGCGTATCCCGCAGCGCTACGGCGTGCGCAAGCAGCTGTTTGGCAGGCTGCTGACCGCCAGCATCGAGTGGGACCCCAACGCGCACGATATGAACGACCATTTCCGCAAGGTGGTCGAGCTGCTGGGCTGCGACACGAGCGACTGGCGACTGGAGCTGTTCCCCGACCCGAAGGCGTACCAGAGCCTGCCGCAGAAGTTGGCGCAGGCGGGCTGGCGCGGTGAGCGACCGTTGGTGGGCGTCAATCCAGGCGCGAGCGCGCCCCATCGTCAGTGGCTGCCCGAACGGTACGCGCAGGTCGCCGACGCGCTGCAACACGACGGCGCGCGCGTGCTGCTGCTGGGCGGCGCGGGCGATATGCCGCTCGCCGAAGCCATCCTGAGCGCGATGCGCACCGAGCCGCTCACCCTCACAGGCAGACTCACGCTGGACGAGCTGATTGTCGCCATCAGCGGGCTGGACGCGCTCATTAGCGGCGACACGGGACCCGCGCATCTGGCTGCCGCCGTCAGCGCGCCTGTCGTCGGGCTGTACGGCGCGACCTCCGCACGACGCTACGGTCCCATCGGCAAGAAGCACATCATCATCGACAAGTCGGACCCTCGCGAGGTGGGGCGGTCGTGCATGGCGGCGATTCAGGTGGACGAGGTGCTGGACGCCGTGCGCAGGCTCGCGTTCGCCCGCACTTAGCGCGCCTACCCTTGCGGGAGGGGCACACGCGCCAGCATCGTGCGCGTCATATGGGGGGTCAGGTCGCGGTACATCGCCTGCAAGTGTCGCTGCACCGCCGCGCTGTTCAGGTACGCTTCCAGCCGCGCCCAGTCCGCTGGGCAGCCCGCCTTCGGCAGCAGGTGGTACTCCTCGCGCCACGGGTAGCACTGCCAGTCCACCGCGCACACGAGGCGTGCGCCTTTGGTGTGCCCGACCACCAGGTGCGGCTCGGCGTAGAACGCGCGCAGTTGGTGCGCGTCCTCGCGGCGCATCCACAGCCCCGAATAGCAGGCAGCGTAGTCGATGGCGCCTGCGGCGAGGTTGCGCCCCGTCAGGACGGGCACATCGCCTGCATCGGGCGCGGGGCGCGTCAGCCCGCTGGCGCGGAACTCGGTGCTGCGCGCGGCGAATCGGATGTGGAACGCCTCGCCCAGCGGCGCGCCCGACCGCTCCCACGCCTGCGTCGCGGCGGTCTCGAATCGGATGAGGTCGCCGTCGTAGCGCGGCTGGTCACGGCACAGGCGCGGCGCGCCGACACAGCCTCGCCAGTCGTACAGCGCCAGCCCCTGCGCGCCTGCTGTGAAGCGCAGGATGACCGCCGACACATTCACTCTGGGGAACACGCGCCCGACGGCAAACACCTCCAGCCGCCCGCGCGCCGCCAGAAACCCGCGCAGCAGGCGAAAGTCGTCCAGCACCAGCCAAGTGGCGGGCGTGATGAACACCAGCCTGCCCGATGGCGCAAGCAGGCGCACAGCGCGCTCCAGAAACGCGCCGTACAGGTTATACTTCCCGCGCCAAGTGTGGCAGGCGCGCTTGTAGTCCGCCTTGCGCTCGCGTAGGGCGTGAATGGGGTAGTGCGCGGCGTCGCCGACGATGCCGTAGGGCGGGTTGCCCAGCACCACCTCGAAGCGTTCGTCGGTGCGCCACAGCAGGAAGTCCGCTGCGTGGATGCGGGCGTCGGGCGGGCAGGTTGCAGGCGGGCGCAGCTCCACGCCGACCAGCGCGTGCCCTGCGCCGTATGCCGCGCGGAAGGCGCGCAGGAGCGGCGCGTCACCGCAGGCAGGCTCCAGCACCCGACAGCGCGACGCAGGCAACGGGGCTGTTAGCGCGACCATCGCCTGCACAATCTCAGGCGGGGTCGGCACATGCCCCAGCGAACGGTTGTCCATCGTCAAACCCGCAGCGCTCACGAGACCAGATGACGAGGCTCACACCCGCACGACCCACTCGTTTCTGCCGCGCGTGAGTTCGAACGCCTGCGTCGTCGCGCCGACGGTGAGGCGGTAGGTTCCCAAGTACCCGCGCAGGCGCGCCGTGCCCCGCGCGTTGGTGGTCAGCGTCTGGGTCGGCGTCCACCACTGCTCGCGAATCAGGCGTCGGACGCGCTCGTAGGCGGGTTTGGGGCTCAGATCCTCGCGCAGCCAGCCCGCAGGCGCGCCCTGCCACGCGAAACGGTCGCACAAATCCCACCAAGTGATTGCCTCCACCGCTGGGTGCGAGAACAGCAGCGTGTAGAACCGCTCCACATAGTCGGCTTGGCGTTGCTCGCCGTCGGGCGTAGACGCCCACGGGCGCGGCAACTCCCAACCGTGTTGCCCCGACAGCACGGTGATTTCGGTGAAGTGCAACGGCTTGCCGAACCGCGCGTAGGTCTCGCACACCTCCCAGACGCGCTCCAGCGTCCACTCGCCGCGATGCATGTGCGACTGGATGCCGACGGCGTCCATCGGCGCGTCGCGCTTGACCAGCGTCTCCACCAGCTGCTCGAACGCGGGGCTGAGGTTGTAGTCGTTATACATCAGGAACGCCTTCGGGTTCGCCTCCTTTGCCCACTGCAGGGTCTCCAGCACGACGGCGGCTGCCCCGTCGCGGGCGACCCACTTGCCGACGCCGTTGTCGAAGGTCTGCGAGACGGTCGCCTCGTTGATGACATCCCAGCGGTCAATCAGCCCCTGAAACTCGCGGATGATGCTTTGCACGCGCGCCTTCAGCAGGGGTTTCACGGCGTCGGGGTCGTTCGGCGCCCAGCGGGGGTAGACCTCGTGCCACACCAGCGGGTGCCCTTTGGTCGCGATTCCGTATTGGCGGCACCACTGGGCGATGCGCATCTGCCGCTCGCGTCCTGTCGTGCGCCCTGGCTCAGGCTCATACGCGCCCCAGTAGAACCCCAGCGTCGCGTAGTTCAGCGCATCGCGGAAGCGACGCCCGTAGGTCTCGTGCTGCGCCCCTTCAAAGTCGTACAGCGGGAAGATGTTCGCGCCGAACAGGAAAGCGTGCCGCGTGAACTCTACTTGCACTTGGCGGTTGCGCACGGGTCTGCCGCGCGAGTCGAGCAGGCGGATGGTCGCGTCCGCCTTGCGGTGCTTCTCGATGCGCCCCGCCGCGCCTGCCAGAAGGTCTTGCGCTCGTTGGCTCAGCTGCATACCCATAGTCTACCCCGTCGCCTGCGTTGACGCCTGCTTCCGACGGGCGACCAGCGCAACGCCAAGCAGCGCGGTATACAGCCCATACACCCAGTACGCCCAAGCGGGAAAGTCGAGCGACAAAAATCCGCCAAGTGGCGTGATGAGCAGGGGGTAATAAAAGAGGCTTCGGAGCCCCGGGGAGAGAATCAGCACCGCTAACCACATGAAATGCGCGAGGCAACCAAGGTCGTCCTGCAAGAGTCTGATTTCTGCGACTACGCGCTGCCGTGTTGAAGCGCTGCCTGCGCTGTGCTGTGTCTCAATGCGCGTCGTTGCAATCCCCGCCAAGACTTGCTGTACCAGATACAGCCATCCGCCCAAGTAGAAGCCAAGCGCCGCCAGCCGCGCCCCGTTGAGCGCGACGCCCGAACTTGCCTGAATGACCCATGCCGTCAGAATCGCCAGCGTCCCGAACAGAACCCACTCGCGAACCATCCCGCCCGTCGGCGTAGAGTCGTCGTGCCCGCGCGGAGTCCCGTAGTAGCCCAGCACATAGCGGGTCAACAAAACGCCAACGAGCAGACACACGAACAGCCCCCAGAAAAAGAGTCGCTCCCCACTACGCGGATGGAACACACTCTGGGGCGCAATCGTTGCGAAGCAGAGGGTTGCTGTCGCGATGAGCAGCGCGCCGCCGACAATCCGCTGAAATCGGTAGCCCCACAGCGACCACCCACCCAGCCACTGTGCCCCAGCCGCGATAAACACCAGCCCGCCCAGCAGCGAAACAAGCGACAGAAACGCCCACGCGGAAACCTGACCGACGGGCGTCGGGTAGAAACCGTCGGCGTGCAACATCGCGTTCCACGGCAACAGGTGAACTATCGGCAGCGTCGCAGGTATTGGACTGACCGCGAACACCTGCAGACACAGGCTGAACGCCACAATCCCCAAGCCTGCCACGACGGCGCTCGCGCTGTTTAACCGCAGCGGATATAGGTGCACCGCCTCCATCGGCGGCACAGTGCGCCACTGGAGGCGATAGACCGCCGCGCAGACCCAAAAGTGCATGACCCAGCCAATCGCCAGCGCGCTTAGCCACCTGCCCAGCGGAACGCCCATCAGAAGCGCAGTGAGCGCACTCGCAGGCGCGGCTGCCGCCATCAGAATCCCCGTCAACGCCCAGCACGCGGCGACTTTGCCCAACGCAATCGCGAACGGCGACAGCGCGGTCAGATAGAGGTCGGGCAATTCGCCCCGCCGCGCCTCGTCCCAAGCGATGCGCTGGGTGAGCAAGATCGCGCTGCTGAACCCCACCCATGTCGGCGACACATACAGCAAGCCAAGCACCATCTGCCTCCACGCGCGCAGCAACGGAAATGCCTCGCCCTGCGCCACAAGCGCCGGCACGCTCGCAGCCAACAGCACGCAAAGCAATGTCCAGCCAAACAGCCATCGGCGCAGCGGTCGCCAGCGCAGATACCGCCGAAACTCCAACCGAAACACCGCCAGCGCATCGGCTACTCCCATCCTTCCGTCTCCGCGTTCAGGGGCTGCTCTTGGCTACGCCACACTCCGCACAAGAGGCGCGTGCAGAACGCCGCGCCCAGCCCTATGGAGAGCAGTGTCGCCCCAATGTGCGAGAGCGTCCACAGCGGGTGGAAGCCTGCCGCCAGCCCCGACACAAGCCCCAGCGGCGGCAGAAAGCCCCACCACCATAGCGGCGTATGCACCCACTCTGTCAGCGCAGGCACGGGCAGAGGCGCGGGCGCGCTAACCGCAAGCAGGCTCGCACCAAGCAGACCCGCCGCCAGCGCGAGGATGTTCTGCCAGCGCACCCAGTCGCGCGACGCGCCGTATAGGCGAGTCGCCTGCCCATACAAAATCGCCAGCGTGCAGAGAATCCACAGCGCGCCGACGCACACACTGTAGCCCCAAAGCAGAATCGCCGTCGGCAGCCCGCGAAGCGCAGAACCCTGCGCAATCGTCGCCACCAGAAGCGCGGGCAGGATACCGTAGACCGCCGACGCGCGCGCAATGCGACCCACCCCGTACAACAGCGCGCCGTACACCAGATGCGCAGGCGTGAGTCGCGAAACGCCGATGTGGAGGGGGGTGTCTGCTGTGAGGGTTTGCGCGAGGCTGTAGAGCGCGAGCATCGGGCGCGCCATCGGTAGGAAAAACGCCAGCACAACAACCCCCACCCCAACGGCGCCCACCCACACGGGCGACTTCGCCAGCGCGTAGTGGATTACCAGCGCGGTCATCGTAACCAGCGAGGCGAATGCAAGGTAGATTTGGTCGGACACGGGCATCCATCGGTTCGAGGGGAGATGCCACGGCGCAAGCAGCGTGCGCTCAAACTCTTTCTCGTCCGCCCGGAGGAAATAGCGTTGCGAGTAGACAGGGTCAGACTTCAGGAGTTGGAGTCGGCTGGACGCGCTGCCTGTTGCGGCGGGTTCGGGCGCGCTGATTTGGCGGAGGCACAGCTCGCTCTCGGTTTTCGCCAGCAGCCAGACGACGGGGTTTTCTGTGTAGTATGCGTCGCGCCACCGTTGGAGCCAGGTGCTCGGCATACAGTGTTCTCCCATGCGCGAGGGCGGTTAGCGGCACTCCTCCACCGCGTGCATCTCCACCAGCGGGCAGTTGGGGTCGGCGCTTGCGCCGCACTGCAGGCACACCTCCATCGGCTTGAGGATGCCCGCTTCGACGCCCGCGCGAATGAACGCGCTCAAGCCCTGAATAAACGCGCCCCGCTCGGACGGCTCCATCTGCGCCAGCACGCTGGCGAACCGCTGGCGACGCTCCTGATCCAGCCGCTGAATCATCTCACGCCCCGCGTCGGTCAGCGCCAGCCCGACCTGACGCCTGTCGCGCGGGTTCGCCACGCGCCGAATCAGCGATTTCTTCTCCAAGCGATGCACCATGTTGGTCGCCGACGGGTACGAGATGTTCAGCCCCTCCGCCAAGTCGCCCACCGTGACGCGCTTGTGCGTGTTCAGGTAGCGCAACGCCTGCATCTGCGAGTAGGTCAAATCCGACTCTGCCAGCTCCTCCAGCAACTTCTCGCCGATGGAGGTATACATCGCCTGCAGGAACACCCCCGCGACCAACTCGGCATGGTTGAGCAGCTCTTCGGTCAGCGCAATCGGCAGCTTGATGGCTTCTCTCACAGTCTCACCTGCGCTTAAGAATACCCCAAATGTATAGCGTGGCTAAATATTGGCGCGTGCGGGCTTGGCGTCGGTGTTCCCTGCAGGATTTACGCGGTTGCCCGCGAATCCTCGCGCTATGCACACGGTTCGGTTCGGCGTGGTTGGACTCGGCGGCATGGGGCTGGGGCACTGCCGCTTCCTGACGGAGGTTGTGCCCGAAGCGACCCTGACTGCTGTGTGCGACACGCACCCTGACCGCGCCCAATCCGCGGGCGAGCAGTTCGGCGTGCCGTACTTTACCGACCACGAGGCGATGTTCCGCAGTGGGCTGCTGGACGCCGTGCTGATTGCCACGCCGCACTATGGGCACGCGCCTGTGGCGATAAGCGCGTTCGAACACGGGCTGCATGTGCTGGTGGAGAAGCCGCTGTGCGTGACGGTCTCGGAAGGCGACCAGATGATTGCCGCCGCGCAGCGGGCAGGCGCGAAGTTCGCGATTGGCTATCAGCACCGTTTTCGCCCCGAAGTGCAGGCAGCGCGCCGCCTGATTGAACAAGGCGTCATCGGCGAGGTGCGCCGCACGCTGCTGATTACCGCGTGGTATCGCACGCAGGCGTATTACGATTCGGGCGGCTGGCGGGCGACTTGGGCGGGCGAGGGCGGCGGCGTGCTGATTAACCAAGCGCCGCACTTTATCGACCTGTGGACTTGGCTGGGCGGGCTGCCCAGCAAGGTCTTCGGGCACACCCGCGCCGCCCTGCACGAGATTGAGACCGAAGACGAGGCGTTCGCGCTGGTGGAGTACCCTAACGGCGCACACGGCTACCTGTACGCCACCACCAACGAGGAGCCTGGCGAGAACCTCATCGAAATCTGCGGCGACGCGGGCGAACTGCGCCTGCACGACGGCGAGTTGCAAGTGTGGCGGCTGCAGCGCTCCATCCGCCAGTTCACCTACGAGG
>JAIMAN010000085.1 GCA_023511915.1 Armatimonadota bacterium | reverse complement strand
ATTGCCGAGCTTATCCAGACGGTGCAGCGTCAAGGGGAGCAGATCGCCGAGCTAACGCGCACCGTGCAGCGCCACGACGAGCTGATTGCCGAGCTTATCCAGACGGTGCAGCGTCAAGGGGAGCAGATAGCGGAGTTGACGCGCACGGTACAGCGACACGATGAAATCCTCCAGCGCCACGACGAGCAGATTGCGGAGCTGGTGCAGGTGGTGCGCGAGCTGGCGGAGGCGCAGCGTCGGACGGAAGCACGGCTGGAACGGCTCGAAAACAGACTGGAAGGCGAAATCGGCAGGCAAAGCGGCGATCGCTACGAACGCGAGGTGGTCGCCGATGCGTTTACGCTCTTCTACGGCGGGAGAGGAGGTAGCCCGAAAGAGCCAGCGATACGCGACCATCTGGCGGATTGGCTCCAGACGCTCGTGGAGCAAGGTGTTGAAATCACGCCGTCGGTAAGCCCCTTTCGGGCAGATCTCATCTGGTGGAAAGGCGACCGCGTGATGGTGGTGGAGGTCGGCATCAAGGTTAGCCGAGACGATGTGAATCGCGCGGCGGCGCGGGCGGAGCTGCTGCGCCGCGCGGGAGTCAATGCGACGCCCGCTGTGATTGGGGAAGAGTGGGGCTTGCCCGATGTGCAAGCGCTCGCCCAGCAAGAGGGTGTAGAATGGTTCGTCGGCGACGGGCTGTCGCAGGGGTTCTTGGAGTTCCGCAAGCTGCCCGACGGTCTTCCCCGTCGGTAGGCAACTACAGCGCGACGGTGTGCAACTCGGTGTAGACCGAGCCGTCAGGGGTGAGCGTGCTTTGCATCAGGCTAATCGCGCGCAGCTCATACCGCCCGAAGTCAGCGGGCATGAGCCGTTGCACAGCGTCGTGGAGCCGCTTTTTCAGCCCGTCGGCGTCGCGGCAGGGCGTCTTGAGGCGCGCCAGTGTGATGTGTGGGTGGAACGGCTTACCTGACGGGGCAGGGAGCAGGGCGCGTTCCAGCGCTGTCGCCATCTGCGCAAGCGGCTGATCGCCTTCGGAGACGCCCGCCCACAGCACATTCGGGCGGTTCCAGTTCGGGAACACGCCCAGCCCCTGCACGGCGACTGTGAACGGCGGGACGCCTGCACGCGCGGCTTCCATCGCCTGTACGATGACGGGAAGGCGCGCCTCGTCCTGCTCGCCCAGAAACAGTAGCGTGATGTGGTAGTTGTCGGGAGCGACCCAGCGCAAGGCGCGGTCGGGCACGGCGCGCTGGAGCTGCTC
Organism: Armatimonadota bacterium; assembly: GCA_023511915.1. GTDB lineage: Bacteria > Armatimonadota > Fimbriimonadia > Fimbriimonadales > GBS-DC > GBS-DC. The sequence goes on along the minus strand of JAIMAN010000085.1, from coordinate 7,478 downwards.
ACGCGCCTTGTGGAGCGCGTCGCGCACGGTGTCAGGAATCAGAGCCGCGATAAAGAGCCGCATCCGCCCGCTTGCACCCCCTTGTAGAGCAGCCACAGCGCGTACTGCGTGGCGCGGTACTTGATAGTCTGGCGGTCGCCTGCAAACAGCTGTCGCTTGACGACCGTCGTGTCGGGGTCGCTGACGCCGATGTAGACCAGCCCAACGGGCTTTTCGGGGCTGCCGCCGCCTGATCCCGCTATGCCCGTGATACCGACGCCCCACCAGCCGCCGAGCCGTTGGCGCACGCCCTCCGCCATCGCGCGGGCAGTCGGTTCGCTCACCGCGCCGTACTGCGCGAGAGTCTCGGCAGGCACGCCCAGCAGCGACTCTTTCAGCGCGTTGCTGTAGCTCACGACCCCGCCCAGAAACACCTCCGAGCTGCCCGGCACATTTGTGATGCGATTCGCCAGCAGCCCGCCCGTGCAAGACTCGGCGACGACAAGGCTCTGTCCCGCGGCGATAAGGCTCTGCACGACTGCTTGTTCCAGCGTGGTATCGTCCGCGCCGAAGATGGACGCGCCGAGCCGTGCGCGCACTTCGCGCTCCATCGTGGCAATCATCTGCTCTGCTTGTTCGGGGCTATCGGCGCGGGCAGTGATGCGGAAATGCACCTCGCCGAGTTTCGCCAGGGGCGCGAGCGTCGGGTTCTCGCTGGCGATGAGGTCGTGCAGTTGCGCTTCGGCGTCCGACTCGCCGATTCCGCACAGGCGTAGCACGCGCGAGCGAATCACGCGCCCGCCCGTGCGCGCGGCAAGGCGCGGCAGCACATGGTCGGTCGCCATCGGCTGGAACTCGTTCGGTGGACCAGGCATCGCGACGATGGGCTTGCCGTCTCGTTCGGCGTACAGTCCGGGAGCGGTGCCGTTCGGGTTGGGGATGGGTAGTGCGCTTATCGGGCGCAACGCTTGGCGCAGTTGGCGTTCGTTGGCGTCGCGTCCGCGCGCGGCGAAAAAGGCTCTCAGGCGCGCGGCTTCGTTCTCGTCCAGCACAAGCGGCTCATGCAGCACGGCGGCAATCGCCTCGCGCGTGAGGTCGTCGTCGGTCGGTCCCAGCCCGCCAATCGTGATCACGCCGTCCGCGCGCGCCAACGCCTCCTGCAGCGCGCCGATGATGCGCTCGCGATTGTCGCCGACCGTCGTGCGCCGATAGACCCCGACGCCAATCTCCGCCAATCGCGCCGACAGCCACGCCGCGTTCGTATCCACAATCTGACCCAGCAACAACTCCGTGCCGATGGAGACGATTTCAACCGTCATCAACCTCGAGTGTACCTCAGAGGTGATTCTGCCGATAATGTGGAAGGAAACGACGGGTAATGGTATGCACAGCTGGACACAGGCGATACTGTGGCTAAGCGTGGGGTTGTACGGGTATCTCATCGTCCACCACGCGCTGCAGGCGCTCCTCTCCAGAGAGAGGGGGCTGAACCTGTGGCTGATTGGGTTTCTCGCCTGCTGTTTGGTGTTCAGCTTTGTGGATGTGCAGATGTATCAGCCGACGCCTACACCACCTCGCTATGCCTACACCAGCGCTATGGGGCAGTTTATAGCGTCGTCTTACTGCGCGACGCTGTTTGTGCAAATTTTGAACCAAATATTGCACTTGCATCTGAAGCGGTTAGTGCGCGGGTTGTGGGCGATTACCCTACCGTTGCCCATATTTGCCGTGCTGGGCTGGATTGTCGCGCCCGCGTTTGAAGCGCGCCCGATTTTACTGGGGGGCTACTACATTCAGGGCGTCAGCACGGGACTGGGGCTTGTCTACTCCGTGGTGTACCTGAGCGCGTTTCTGGGCGTCTTTGTCGTGGCATATCGGCGGTGGCGCCAGCTCACGCTACAAGACAGGCTCCTACTGGCAGCACTCAGCGTGATGGTTCCGCTCATCGTGACGGACATGCTCGTCTACTATGGGGCGCTGACCTTCGTGCCGACTTGGAATTTCAACTACTGGGTGGTCTCGTTGGCGCTTTCTATTCGATTGAACGCGCAGATTTATCAGTTGACGCGCGATTTGGATCAGGCAAACCGCGAGCTTCAGGATGCGTACCGCCAGATGGTGGAGCAGGAGCGGCTCAGCGCGATAGGGCAGGTCGTGCGCGGGATTGTGCATGACCTGAAAAACTTTTTCAATAATGTGCAGTCGCTCTCGGATGTCGGGATCATGCGGGCGAAGCGCGACCCGAACTTTGACGCGACGCGCTACTTTGAGAACATTCGCGGCGCGACGGAGCAGGCGCACCAATACCTCATAGACCTGTTGGCGATGACGCGCGAAGAGGGCGATTTGGAACTGAGCGAGGTTGCGCCCGCCGAGATTGTGCGCGAGGTGGAGCGGCTCTCGGGAGCGCGACTGTTTAGCCCGCCGATTACGCTGGTCAACAATATCCCGCTGACCCTGCGCGTGCGCGCCGACCGCCGCTACTTGATGCAGCTGTTTTTGAACCTGACGCTGAACGCGATTCAGGCGATGCGCGACTGGCACGGCGAACGGCGCATCGAGTACGACTGGGTGGAACATCCCGAACAAACGATACTGGTCATCCGCGACACGGGACCTGGAATGCCCCCTGAAGTGCGCGACCACCTCTTTGAGCGCGCCGTCACCACGCGCCAGCACGGGAGCGGAATCGGGCTGACGCTGGTGCATCGCGCCGTAGAAAAACACAACGGCACGATTCAGGTGCAGTCCGAATTGGGGCAGGGCACGACCTTCGTGTGCGTCTTTCCGACCCCGCCGATTTGCAGTACGCCGTCCGAGTCGGCAGTGATTGGGGCGGCGTGAGCGTGGGGCGTTAGTGTCCTGCGTCGCTCAGCACCCGTTCCGCCGTTGTGTGCAGGTGGCGCAGGTGATGTTCCAAGCTGAGGCACTGACGCAGTTCGTCTTCAGTCAGATACTGGCGCACTTCGGGGTCGCCAAGCAGCGCGTCCAGGAACGAGACGCGCTCGTCCCACACGCGCGCGGCGTTGCGCTGCACCAGTTGGTAGGCGTGCTCGCGCGAGAGACCCTTCTGAATCAACGCCAGCATCACATGCTCGCTGTAGGGCAGCCCGCCAAGCAGCTCCAGATTGCGACGCATGTTGTCGGGCAGCACCACCAGCCCCTGCAGGATGCTCGTGAACTTGCGCAGCATCCAGTGGACGAGCGTGCAGGTGTCGGGGATGACGATGCGCTCCACGCTGGAGTTGGTCAGGTCGCGCTCGTGCCAGGTAGCGACGCTTTCGAGCATTGCGAGCGCGTTCGCCCGCACGATGCGCGCCAGCCCGCTGATTGTCTCGCAGTTCCACGGGTTGCGCTTGTGTGGCATCGCGGAGGAGCCTGTCTGCCCATGCGCGAACGGCTCCTGCACCTCCAGAATCTCGGTGCGTTGCAGGTTGCGGATTTCGGTCGCGAACTTCTCCAGCGAGGCTGCCAGCACCGCCAACGCGCACAGCAGGTTCGCGTGTCGGTCACGGGCGACGATTTGGGTGGAGGCGGGGTCGGCGGTCAGCCCCAGTTTGGCGCACACATACTCCTCCACGCGCGGGTCAACATTCGCGTGGATGCCGACCGCGCCCGACACCTTGCCGACGCTGATTTCGGGCAGCAGGCGTTCCAGTCGCTGGCGGTGGCGCGCCAACTCGGCGTACCAGCCCAGCAGCTTGAAGCCGAAGGTAATGGGTTCGGCGTGAACGCCATGCGTGCGCCCAATCATCGGCGTGTGCATGTGTTCCAGCGCGAGGCGACGGATTTCGGCGTGCAGCGCGTCGCACTCGGCGAGAATAAGCTCCACCGACCGCTTGAGACGCATCGCCAGCGCGGTGTCCACCACATCGTAGGAGGTCACGCCGTAGTGGATCCAGCGTCCTGCCTCGCCGACAGTTTCGGCGAGGTTGCGCACGAACGCCATCACATCGTGGCGCGTCTCCTGCTCCAGCTGGGCAATGCGTTCGGGGTCGAAGCGGGCGCGTTCGCGAATAAGGGCGGGCGCATCGGCGGGAATGTAGCCGTGTCGCGCCAGCCCCTCGCAGATCGCCAGTTCAACCTCCAGCCACGCGCGGTATTTGCCCTCCTCGCTCCAGAGATTGCGCATTTCGGGGGTGGTGTAGCGGTCAATCATAAATTCCCACGCAGTGCTTGTTCGCGCTCGATGGCTTCGAACAGCGCTTTGAAGTTACCCTTGCCGAAGCCGCGCGAGCCGTGACGCTCAATCACCTCGAAAAACAGCGTCGGGCGATCCTGCACGGTCTTGGTGAAGGTCTGCAGCAGGTAGCCCTCTTCGTCGCGGTCGACGAGGATGCCCAGCTCCGCGATTGTGCGCAGGTCTTCCTCAATTGCGCCGACGCGCTCGGGCACTTCCTCGTAGTAGGTCTGCGGCACATAGATAAACTGCATCCCGCGCGCCTTGAGGTGGCGCACTGTGGTGATGATGTCGTCGGTCTGCAGCGCGATATGCTGCACGCCCGGACCCGCGTTATATTCGAGGTACTCCTCGATTTGCGACTTGCGTCGCCCTTCAGCGGGTTCGTTGATGGGCAGCTTAATCTTGCCGCGCCCGTCCTGCACCACCTTGGACATTAGGGCGGAGTATTCGGTGCTGATGTCGTCGTCGGAGAAATGCACCAGCAGGTCGAAGCCCATAATCTCGCGATAGAAGTTCACCCAGTAGTCCATCTTGCCCAGCTCCACATTCCCGACGATGTGGTCGATCTCTTTGACGCCGATGGATTCGCCAGGGATGAACATCTCCTTGAAGCCGGGCATAAAGGTTCCCTTGTAGCGGTCGCGGTTCACGAACGAGTGCAGCACATCGCCGTAGGTATGGATGGCGGCGAGATGCACTTCGCCGTCGTCGTCTTTGAGGACGGTCGGCTCCATCGCGCCTTGTGCGCCGCGCCGAACCGCTTCGCTGTAGGCGCGCTCTACATCGTCCACCTCAAAGGCGATGTCGCGCACGCCGTCGCCGTGCTTGACCAGCCACTGCGCCAGCGGGTGGTCTTGCTTGTACGGGGCGGTCAGCACGAAGCGAATGTCGTTTTGCTGCAGCACATAGCTGGCTTCTGTGCGGTTGCCCGTCTCCAGTCCCGAATACGCCACGACATCGAAGCCGAACAGGGTACGGTAGTAGTACGCCGCCTGCTTCGCGTTGCTCACAAAGAAGCGCACATGGTCGATGCGCCGAATCGGCATGATATCTTGCATAGTTCCAACCTCCTTCGTTGCAGGTGGCGATAGTATACCTGTTTTGGGAGGGGCATGGTATGCTACTGCTTGAGATGGCTCGTACCGAGAGGCTTGCTGTATCGGAGTGGCTGGAAGGGCTATGGCAGTCGTCGCCGCCTGTGTGGTTGCGGGGGCTGGCGGGGCTCTACGCGCTGGGCTGGCGGGCATATGCGGGCGTCTACGCGCTTGGGCTGAAGCGGCGCGTGTCGATGCCCGTCCCCGTGATTGGGGTCGGCTCGCTGTGGGCAGGCGGGGTGGGCAAGACGCCCGTCACGATTGCCATCGCCCGATTACTGCAGGAATCGGGTGTGCGCGTGGTGGTGTTAACACACGGCTACGGAGGCAGCCGCTACCGCACGGGCGCGTGGGTTGACCCCCTGCAGCACCCAGACCCCGCCGAGGTCGGCGACGAGTCGGCGGAGTTGCGCCTTGCACTGCCGAATGCGCCGATTGCGGTCGGCAAGCACCGCGTGCGGATGGCGCACGCCGCGATCGCACGCTGGTCGCCCGACGCGCTGGTGCTGGATGACGGCTTCCAGCATCTGCCGCTGGCGCGCGCCATGGATTTAGTGCTGCTGCCTGCCGAGTCGCCGCTGGGCAACGGCTACTGCCTGCCTGCCGGACCGCTGCGCGAGCCGCCAGAGGGAGTGCGCAGGGCAGGGGGAGTGGTTTGGGTGCGATCCGAGAACGAATCACAACTTTGGAGTGCGGAAGGGGAGCTTCCGCCCAACGCTGAAGCTGCGCTTCAGCACTCCAAAATTGCCATCTACACCGCCACAATCGCGCCCACAGCCCTGCTGCGCCTTGCAACGGGCGAACGCCTGCCGTTGGATGCCCTGCAAGGGCAGCCGCTGACAGTTGTGTGCGGAATCGCGCGTCCGCAGCGGTTCCTGCAAATGGCTAACCTGCTGGGCTACACACTGGCAGAGGCGCACGCTTTTCCCGACCACCATGCCTACACGCCCGACGAGCTGTATAGGTTTTCGCGCAAAACTTTGCTCACCACGCTCAAGGACGCTGTGAAGCTGCGGGGGCGGCTCCCCGACGACTGCGACGCCTACGCGCTGCTGATTGAGGCGCACTTAGACGACGCGCTGCGCGACCGCATGCTGAGTCTGTTTACAGGAACTCCCGCAGGTCGCCGAGAATCTTAACGCTATGACGCTCATCACCTTGGACGATGTGCGCAACAACGAGACGGTTCGCATCTACATTCAGCAGGCGAACCAGATGCTGTACGCGATGGGCTACACCGAGCATGGGCTGCGCCATGCGGGGCTGGTGGCGAACAACGCGCGGCGGCTATGCCTCAAACTCGGCTACACCGAGCGACAGGCGGAGCTGGCGGCGATTGCGGGCTTTCTGCACGATGTCGGGAATGTGGTCAACCGCGATCACCATGCCCAGACGGGGGCGGTGATCGCCTTCCAGCTGCTGACCCAGATGGGCATGCCGCCCGACGAAATCGCGATTATCATCAGCGCGATTGGCAACCACGAGGAGACCACAGGCTACCCCGTCAACTACGCTGCCTCCGCCGTGATTCTGGCGGACAAGTCGGATGTGCATTTCTCGCGCGTGCAGAACCCCAATCAAGGCGAGTTCGACATTCACGATCGCGTGAACTTCGCCACGCAACGCTCGCGCCTGCGCGTGATGCCCAAAGAGCGACTGATTGAGCTTAACTTGGAAATTGACACAAGCGTCGCCAGCCTGATGGAGTATTTCGAGATCTTTCTGGAGCGCATGGTCATGTGCCGTCGCGCAGCGGAGGCGTTGGAGTGTCAGTTCCACCTGATGATTAACAGCGCGCCGATTGGCTAATCAGGTACAATTCGGGGCAGGGGAGAACGCGATGAGACATACACGCTTACATGGACGCGCATCGTGCTGGCTGCTGGGCGGCATCGGCTGCCTGGGACTGCTGGTTATCGTTTTAGTAGCTGCTGTTCTTGGTGGACGCGCGCTGGTGAACACCTTCGGGGAGCCTATCAAGGAGTTGGCGACCAAGACCCAAGCGATTGTGCCCAAGCAGCGCGCTGTCTACGACGCCCTGCAACGCTACAGCGCGGAGAACAACGGCAAGTACCCCCAGAGCCTCAAGCAGCTTGCGCCGAAGTATATGCCAGAAGACCCGACGCGCCCCATTCCATTGGATGACGGCACGGAGGTACGGCTGGTCTACAAGCCGCCCAAGCCCGACGCCGCGCCGGAAACAGTGGTTCTGGAACATAAGC
>JAIMAN010000084.1 GCA_023511915.1 Armatimonadota bacterium | reverse complement strand
AGCGCCTGCGGCTGGCTGAACATGATGATGAACGGGTAGAGCCAGTTCTCGAACAGCGCGACCATCAGCAGGTAGACGAGGATGAACGCGAGCAGCAGCGCCTGCGCCATGTAGACGCCCTCGCGCGCCAGCACTTCGTTCTCGCCGAACCACGACACGCGCACGCCCGGCGGAATGATGTTCGCCTCCGCCAACTTCGCGTCGATCACCTGGCGCATGTTGCCCGGCGTGAAGCCTGGCAGCAGGTTCGCCGTGACGGTAATGCGTCGCTGGCGGTCAGTGCGCTCGATTTTGGTCGGTCCGTCGCCCAGCGAGACGCTTGCCACATCGCGCAGGTACACAGGCGCGCCCTGCACATAGCCGACCACGAGGTCGTTCAGGTCGCTGAGCCGCTGGCGCTGGTCAGGGCGCACGCGCACGCGGATGTCGTACTCCTGCCCCGCCTCGCGGAACTTCGCGCTCGTGTCGCCCTCGTAGGCAGTGCGCAGCGCGGCGGCAATCTCGGCGAGGCTAATGCCCAGCGAGGTCGCCTTCTCGCGGTCAACGCGCACTTGCAGCTCGGGCTTGCCCGCAGACCACGACAGGTCGGGGTCTTTGATGCCCGGAATCTGCGCAATCAGGTTGCGCACATTGGTCGCGGTCTCCAGTAGCGTCTCGGTGTCCTTGCCGACAAGCGCGATTTGGATGGGCGCGCCGAAGCCGCCCCCGCGAAAGCCCGACACGGTGTTAATCGTGATTTGCGCGCCGGGAATCTCGCCCACCTTCTGGCGCAGTTCCGCAGCGATTTCGATGTCGCGTCGCGTGCGCAATTGCTCGTCGTGCTTGACCCAGAACAGCAGGCTGTCCAAGAGCGCCTTTTTCTCGTGCAGGGAGATTTGCATCGAGGCGTAGCGCGGTCCCGTGTCGCCCCCGCCGAAGAAGCCCGACCCCAGCCGCCCCAAGCGCGTGGAGACATACTTCACTTCGGGGATGGAGAGCGCGGCTTGCTCGATGCGCTGCGCCACGCGGTCGGTCTGCTCCAGCGCGGCGTCGGGCGGCAACTCGATGGCGACTTGTATCAGCCCTTGGTCTTGCGAAGGCGCGAAGCGGAACGGCAGCAGCGGGCTGCCGCTAATCGCCGAGCCAATCACCAGCGCGAACACCGCCACCAGCGCGCCGTTCGCCGTCAGAATCACCAGCCAGCGATGGCGCAGCGACCACGCCAGCGTGCGCCGATACGACCGCTTGAGCGCGTTCAGGCGGTTGTCGAACCACTTGAAAAAGCCGCGCGGCTCCTCCAACGCCTCGCCCCGACGATACAAGCGGCTCGCCAGCATCGGCGTCAAGGTGAACGACACAATCAGCGAGAACAGCACTGTCACGGCGACCGTCAACCCGAACGAGCGGAAGAACTGCCCCGTGACGCCGCCCATAAACGCGATCGGCAAGAAGACCACCACATCGACGAAAGTAATCGTGATGGCTGCCAGCCCGATCTCGGTGCGTCCGTTGAACGCCGCCTCCATCGGCTCCTCGCCCATCGACAGGTGACGGTAGATGTTCTCGATCACCACAATCGCGTCGTCCACCAGCACGCCCACCGCCAGCGAGAGCGCGAGCATCGTCATGAAGTTGATGGTGAACCCGAAGAAATACATCGCGATGAACGCCGCGAAGAAACAGGTCGGAATCGCCAGCGAGACGATGAGCGCGCCGCGCACATTGTATAGGAACAGGTAGATAATCACCACCACGAGGAAAATCGCGATGCCGAGCGCGAGGCGCAAGTCCGCAAGGCTCTCCTTGACGGCGTCCGCCTCGTCCTGCGTGACGGTGAAATTCAGGTCGGGGTACTCGCTCTTGATACGGGCAATCTGCGCTCGCACGCCTTCGGAGACCTCAATCGCGTTGCCGTCGCTGGTTTTTTGGATGACCAGCGTGACATCCTCCTTGCCGTTGACGCGGGTGATGTCCGTGCGCTCTTCAACGCCGTCGCGGATGGTCGCGACATCCTTGAGGCGGATGATGCTCCCGCGCGCCATCGGGTTGCGGTTGTTGGGCAGGTACACCTCCAGTTCGCGCAGTTCGTCCACCGACTGGAACTCGCCCAGCAGGCGCACATTGTAGTCGCGGTCGCCTTCCGTGATGCGCCCTGCGGGCACATTAAGGTTCGCGCCTTGCAGCGTGCGCACAATCGCGTTGATCGACAGCCCGTAGGCGTTCAGGCGCTGTTTGTCGACCAGCACTTGGATTTCGCGCTTCTCGCCGCCGCCAATCGCGACGCCCGCCACGCCAGGCACGCTGGAGAGGCGGTCTTTGATAACATTCTCCGCCAAGTCGCGCAGCTCATACGCGGGGCGGTTGCCCGTCAGCGACAGGTACATCGTCGGCTGCGACTGCGTGTCGAGCTTGGCGATGGTCGGTCGCTCCGCGCCTTCGGGCAGCTGGCTCAGGATGGTGTTCAGCTTCGCCTGCACATCGATATACGCCTGCGAGATGTCCGTGCCGATGTTGAACTCCAGCGTCACCTGCGACAGGCTGAACTGCGACACGGAGCTGATTTGGCGCAGCCCCTCCGCGCCTGCCACAGCGTCTTCAATCGGCTTGGAGATGAGCGTCTCCACCTCTTCGGGCGATGCGCCCGGAAACGCTGTGATGATGCTAATCACGGGAAAGTCCACCTTCGGCTGCAGCTCGACCTGCATGCGCCCCAGCGCGTAGTAGCCCAGCACGAGAATGGCGACCACAAACACCATAATGGTGACGGGTCGGTTCAGAGCCAATCGGGTCATCCACATGGTTGTGCCTCCTTATTGCTCCAGAATGCGCACGGGTTGCCCGTCGCTGAGCAGGTCTTGTCCGCGCGTGACGATGGTTTCGCCGACGCGCACGCCTTCGGCATAGATGTAGTCGGTGTTGGTCGCGACGACTTTGAGCGTGCGCTGCTTGGCGACGCCGTTCTCGACGACGAAGGCGCGCGTGACGCCGCCCTTCTCCAGCAAGGCGAGTTTGGGCGTCAAGGGCACATTTTGGAACTGGCGGATGAGAATCTCGCCGCGTGCGAACAGCCCCGTCTTGAGGGGCAGGTCGCTGGGGTTCGCGAGGCTGACGCGAATGCGCAGGTTGCGCGCTTGGTCGACAACAGCGGGGTTAATCGCCTCGATGCGGGCGTTGAAGGCGCGGTTCGGGAAGGCGTCCACGCGCACCGTGACGGGCATGCCGATGCGCACCTCGCGCAGCAGCACTTCGGGCAGCGTGCCCTCGAAGTAGAGGCGGTCAAGCGACACGATGCGCGCTACGGGCGTGCCTGCGCCCGCCACGACGCCGACATCCACGAGTCGCTGGGCGACCACGCCGTCAAATGGGGCGCGGATGACCGTATCGGCGAGTTGCTGGCGTAGCAGCGCGAGGTTGGCTTGCGCTTGCTGCAGCGCGGCGCGTGCGGCTTCCACCCGACGCTGCGCAAGTTCATCCTGCGCCCTGCCCAGCGTCGCCTGGCGGTACGCCTCCTCCGCTTGGCGCACGACTTGCTCGGCTGCCTCGATCTCCTCTTGGCGCGGTCCCTCGCGCACGAGGCTCAGCGCCTCTTCCGCTTGGCGCAGCTGCGCCTGCGCCGCTTCGAACGCCGTGCGCGCCGAATCGAGCTGCTGCTTGGGAATCGCGCCTTGCTGGTAGAGTTGCTGGGCGCGTTCGTAGTTCGCGCGGGCGAGTTCGTAGTTCGCGCGTGCGGCGGCGACGGCTTGCTCGGCTTGCTGGCGCTCCTGCGGGCGTGCGCCTGTTTGCAAGGCGCGCAGACGCGCTCGCGCCGACTCCAGCGCGGCTTTCGCGGCGCGTATCTGCGCGTCGGTCTGCTCAGGCTGCGTGCGGGCGGCGATCTCCGCTTGGCGCAGGTTCGACTCCGCCGCGCGCACCGCCGCTTCCGCCTGCCGAATCTGCAGGTTCAGGTCGGTCGGGTCTTGCACAGCGATCACATCGCCCTTGCGCACGCGCTGTCCCTCCAGCACGCGCACTTCGGCGATCTTGCCGCCGAGTTTGGTTGCGACGGTCGTGTCGTTGTAGGCTTGCAGTTCGCCCGTGACTGCGGCGGTCTCGCTCAGGTTGCCCGTGCGGATGGTCTGCACGGCGACGGTGACGGCGGCGGCTTCGTTGGCTTGCGCTTGCGGGGCGGGCGCGCCGCCGCCTCCACCGCGCCCACAGCCCGCCAGTATTGCCGTTGTCAGTGCAACGACACCCACAATCCCATACAGTTTCCGTTTCCGAAGGTTCGTTTTCATTGCTGCCCTCCTGCATTACAGGCGTGTGTATTGCTCATCAATCGCGCCAATCGCGCGCAGCAGCGCGGCGTAGGCGTCGAGGTAGTCAAACTGTGCGTTCACGAGGTTCGTTTGCGCTTGGGTGAAGGCGAGTTCGGCGTCGCTAATCTCCAGTTGGGGCGAGACGCCCGCTTCGAAGCGCACACGCGCCAAGCGCAGGGCTTCGGTGGCTTGCTCCAGCCCTTTGCGGGCGACTTCGAGCCGCTTCTGGGCGTCCTGCAGGCTTAGGTAGGCTTGGCGCACCTCCAGCGCGACGCCTTCCTGCGCTTGTTTGAGGCGCAGCTGGGCGATTTCGAGGTCATCGCGCGCTTGCGCCTCGCGCGCGCGGGCGACCCCGCCGTCCCATATTGGCACAGACAGCACAGCGACGCCCGTATAGGTCTCGCGGCGGGGGTTGAACGCTGAGGTGTTCAGGTTGAAGTCGGCTTGCCCTGTCAGCACGATGTTCGGCAGCAGGCTGCGCCGCGCACTCACGATGCCCACCTGCGCCAGCTCGATGCCGCGCTGCGCCGCGATGAGTTCGGGGCGGTTCTGGTACGCCTGCTGGGTCAGCGTCTCCAGCGGGGGCAGTTCGGGTTCGGGTAGGCGTTCGGGCTTGGCGACTTGCACGGGCGCGCTGAGGTCGCGTCCCAGCAGGTTGTTCAGCGCGGCGGCGGCGAGTTCGCGCTGGTTGCGGGCGTTCAGCACGGCTTGCTCGGCTTGCGCGACCGCCGTCTCCGCGCGCAGCAGGTCGAACTGCGCGGCAACGCCTGCGTCCACCTGCGCACGGATAATGCGCAGCCGCTCTTGGGCGTTGCGCAGCGCCTCGTCTGCCACGCGCACGAACTCGTCCGCGCGCGCCACGCCCTGATACGCCTGCACGACCTGCAGAATCGTGTCGTTACGCGTGCGCTCGAACTCCAGTTCGCTCACGGTCAGCGTCAGGTTCGCCGCGCGGATTGCCGTGCGAATAATCCCGCTGATGTCCACCACCTGCGTCAGCGTGATGCGTGCGGTGCGGTTCTCGATGTTGCCGATGCGCACGGGCTGCGGTCCGAAGCGCGCTTCGGCGACGCGGTCAAAGCGGGTGTAGGTGGCGTTGCCCTGAATGGTGAAGTTGGCGTTGCTGCGCGCCTCGCGCAGGGCGTTGCGCGTCTTGTCGACGCTCCGCGCGCTAATCTGCACGGCGCGGTTGTTGCGCAGCGCGAGCGCGACCGCCTCTTGCAGGGTCAGCGGCTCGCCGCCTTGCGCCCAAGCGCAAAGCGCCAACGACATACTAACCAGCGTTGCGAGAACGCGCTCCTTGCTCCTAACAATCGCGCGGGCGGGGTTCTCAACGGCGCGTGTCTCTATGAAGTTTGGCTTAGCGATCGGTATCATCATTCCTTGTCCTCCTCCTGCAGGCGGTTGGGATGCACAAACGCGGGCTTGTAAAACGCCAGAATCTGCTCCACAATCTGCTCCAGCGGGGCGTGTTCGTTTTCCATCATCCACTCCATCTGGCACAGGCGGTAGAGGCGAATCGCTTGGTGCGCGAGGGTTTCTGGGGGCACATCGTCGCGGAACTCGCCGCGCTGTTGCCCAGTGCGGAAGCCCTCTACAGCGTACTCGGTCGCCTCGCGCACGATGTCCATCATCTGCTCGCGCAGGGTGGGGTTGTGGCAGCAAGCAACCATCAGCGAGCGGCTAATCTGCAGCGAGCGGGCATCCCGCCGCGCGATGAACAGCATCACCTGCCGCAGCACCTCCCACTGGCTCGGCGCGTTCTCCGCGTCTAACGCCTCCAGAAACTCGTACACCTCATCCGCAAGGTCGCGCATGTAGGCATGCAACAGATGCTCTTTGGTGGGAAAGTAGGTGAAGAAGGTGCCTTTGGCGACATCGGCGAGTTCGGTGATCTCCTCGACGGTCACCTGCTCGAACGGTTTTTGTTGCATCAACGCGAGGGCCGCCTCGATGAGGCGCTGGCGCGTCTCCTCTCGGCGGCGCTCGCGTCGACTCGGACGGGTTAACGATGGTTTACTCATAGCGCGTTCCAACATGCGTTCCAACGGTCAGTGATATACCGACGGTCAATCATGACCATCGGTCAAGATTATACCATAGGTCAGACGGATTTGTCAAGGGGGGCAGCGGATGGGTACAATCTTGCAGGGCAAACGCCAACAATTAAGCGCGGAGACCGTCATGAAGATTGCTGTTGTCGGCACAGGGTATGTCGGATTAGTCACGGGCGTCGTGTTCGCCGATTTGGGCAACGAGGTGCTGTGTGTAGACATCGACGCTGCCAAAGTGGACGCCATCAACAAAGGGCAGTCGCCCATCTACGAGCCAGGGCTGGACGACTTGCTGCAGCGCAACCTCGAGGAGAACCGCCTGCACGCGACGACCGACCTTGCGCGCGCCGTGCGCGAGTCGGAGGTGATTTTTATCTGCGTGGGCACGCCGCCGACCGAGACGGGCGAGCCTGACCTGAAGTATGTGGACGCCGTCGCCGCCGAGATTGGGCGCGCGCTCAACGGCTACAAAATCGTCGTCAACAAGTCCACCGTGCCCGTCGGCACAGGCGACCGTGTGCGGCGCATTATCGAGCAGTACCGCGCCGAGCCGCACGAGTTCGATGTGGTCTCCAACCCTGAGTTTTTGCGCGAAGGCTCCGCCATCCACGATACACTGAACCCCGACCGCATTGTGATTGGCGCAGACAATCCCCGCGCCGCGATGCGCATCGTCGAACTCTACGCGCCGCTGGAACGCCCGATGCTCATCACCAACCTCGCGACCGCCGAAATCATCAAATATGCCTCCAATACTTTCCTCGCGCTCAAAATCTCGTACATCAACGCGATTGCCGACCTGTGCGAGCGCACGGGCGCCGATGTCGTGCAGGTCGCCAAAGCGATGGGCTACGACCAGCGGATTGGGCATGCGTTTCTGCAGGCGGGGCTGGGCTTTGGCGGCTCGTGTTTCCCCAAAGATGTGCAGGCGTTCGCCCGCACCGTGCAGCGATATGCGTTAGACCCTACGCTGTTCCAGACGATTCTGGACATCAACCATGCGCGTGCGCCGCAGTTTGTAGCGCAGATTCAGAATCGACTGGGCGACTTGCAGGGCAAGGTGGTCGGGCTGCTGGGGCTGGCGTTCAAGCCCAACACGGACGACATCCGCGAGGCGCGCGCGCTGGAGATTATCCGCCTGCTGCTGCAGGCAGGCGCGACGGTCAAGGCATACGACCCTGTCGCGATGCCGCGCGTGCAGCCGCTCTTCCCCGAAGTCCACTACTGCCGCAACGCCTACGAGGTCGCCGAGAACGCCGACGCGCTCGCGCTGATTACCGAGTGGAACGAGTTCCGCCAACTGAATTTTGAACGCATCCGCCAATCGATGCGCCAGCCGAACCTGTTTGATGGGCGCAACCTGTACGACCCGCAACGCATGCGCAAGTTGGGGTTCTACTATTACGGTGTCGGGCGCGCCGCCGACCCCAGCGAATTCAAAACTGTGCTATAATAGGAACGCTATGGCGCGCAAGCGAGTCGCTCTGATTGTGCCGCATAACGACCGCAACAGCACGGCGTACCGACGCAACCTGTCGCTGGCGCGACAGTGGCGCAGTGCGCTGCTGCTGTCGGGCGTAGACGCGACCATCATCGTCGCAGGCGATGTGACCAAAGCGCAGTTCCAAAGCCAGTACGACTTCGGCATCGTGCCCACGATGGAGAACCTCACGGGCGCGATGGCAATCAACAGTTGGCTGGACTACACATCGGGCGATAAACCGCTCTACCTGTGCGGCTACCACATCCCGCAGAGCACAGCGGGCACGCCCGCCACAGGCGTGTTGGGGCTAACGCCCATCTCCAGCAGCACGACGAACATCAAGCGCGTCGGGCGGCGCGCCGTGTGGTCGGGCAGCAACCCGTGGGTCTATGTCGCCGCCTATGCCGCGCGGGTCAGCAATGTCTATCAAGGGCTGCGCGTGGACGCCAGCAACCCCCACCTGCAGGTGCTGCTCCGCCCCGACCCCGCGTTGCACCCCAGCGACGCGCATGTATTCATCGCGCGCTGGCACAACCGCTACTTCCTGCCCACTGTGGGCGATACCTTCCAGTTCTCGCTGTGGGTCGTGCCGTGGATTATGGTCAACGAGGACGCCGAACCTGAATGGGGACGCCCGTGGACGGCGGATATTGACCATATCATCAGCGTCAGCGGCTCGTTGGGGCTTAACTTCAATAACTATTTGCAGACCTTCCAGTGGCTGCACACTTTCTGTCAGCAGACAGGGCTGGTCGTTCACTGCGGGGCAACCACCAGCGCGCTGAATAACATCCGCCCGACCAACCCCTACCTGCATCGCAACGGACGCACTTACAATTCGCAAATGGCGCAGATTCACCAGGTGCTGCTTGCGGAACAGCATCGGCATTTCCCATGCTGCTTGCATGACCACTACTGGATGATTGAAGACACGCGGGGCAGCGGCGGCGTGACAACCTTCGTGAACCCGTATGGCACATTCCGCGAGATGAACTCGCCTGCCGCCTTCCGCGCGCACTGGAAGGGCAGCATGCAAGAGATGCAGCAGATGGGCTTCACCGACGCCCACTGCAGCCACTACCGCTATGCGAACTTCGCGAACAACCAATTCTCGGATCGC
>JAIMAN010000015.1 GCA_023511915.1 Armatimonadota bacterium | reverse complement strand
GAAAGGGGCCGCCTGCTAAGCGGTTGTAGGGAGGTTATGCTCCCTACCCTGGGTTCGAATCCCAGACCCTCCGCCAGAATTGACCATGAGAGACTCCGCACGCTACGCTTGGTGGCTCCTGATTGTCCTCTTCGCCTTCATCATCGCTGGGAATGTTGTGCAGTTTTGGCTGCTGTTTCGCGGGTCTGAGGGGCGCGGGCTGGCGTCGAGCAACCAGCGGTTGGGCGCGGAGTTCCAGATTCGCTACGCGCTGGCGGTGGAACGGCTGGGCATGGGCGGTTTCGCGACCAAGATGGCGCAGGAGGCTGCCCTAACAGGTCTGGAGGAGGCATACGCGCCCTACGAAGCGGCGGTGTATCGCGCGATTGTGGCGCATGCGTTCCAGCAGCGCGACGCGGCGGAGACGCTCCGCGCCCTGCCCGATTTGCCGTCGGAGACACTTACGCCTTCGGCGCGCCGCTGGCAGGCGATGCGCTTGCGCGACGCGCTCACCCAACCGCTACAAGCTGACCGCGTGCCCGCCGTGCTGGAGTCGGTGGGCGCGCTGCCTTCGCCGTTCGCGCGCACACTGCTGGAGATGACGCTCTACGCGCGCGCGGGCGACACGGAACGCGCGAACGCGATTCGGCAGTCGCTGGCGCAGCGGGCGGTGTGGGGCGTGCTGACGCTGGGTGGGGTGATGCTGTTTGGCGGGGTGATGGGGCTGGCAGGGTTCGGCGTCCTGCTCTGGTATCTGATTAGTCGCCCGCCGTTGCCCGCGCGCCCTGCGCCCGACGAGTCGCCGTTCGCCTACGACCCGCTGCTATGGGCGCTGGCGATTTTCCTGCTGGTGATGCTCAACGGATCTACGCTCAACCAAGTGCTGCTCGACTTGGGGCTGAGCGGCGCGAACGCGATTTATCTGCTGGCGGTGCTGCTGCCGCTGATGTATCTGGCGTCGCTGCAGGGTCAGGCGGACGCGCTGGGGCGCATCGCGTGGTTTCGCGAGGGCTTCTGGCGTCAACTGGGCGCGGCGCTGATGGGCTACGCGGCGTATGTGCCGTTTCTGGCGGCGCTGCTGACGATTACTTTGCTGATTGCGCCCGCGCTGCCTGCCGAGCAGACGAACCCTGTCGGCGAGCGCGCAACGCAGGCGCAGGACGCGCTCAGTTGGCTGGTGCTGTTCGCGCAGGCGGTGGTGCTGGCGCCGATTATCGAGGAGTTTGTGTTTCGCGGGGTGCTGTTCAAAGTGTTCTGGCAGCGCACGGGGCGTGTGTGGCTCAGCGCGTTCGTCAGCGGCTACTTGTTTGCGGTGATTCACCCGCAGTTTCTGGGCGGTATCCTGCCGATTACCGTGCTGGGCGCGGTTTTGGCGTTGGTGTACGCGCACACGCGCTCGCTGCTGCCCTGCATCGTGATTCACGCCATCAACAACGGGCTGATTACGCTGCTGTTGTGGGGCGTGGCAGGGTAGGCTCAGACATGATCGAGCATGCGTCCGAGGGGGCGGTTGAGGGCGTCCAGCACGGCGGCGGCGACGGCGCGGTGCGGGTCATCGCGCATGAGCGCGCTGCCGACCAGCTCTTGGCGCGTTTCGCCGTTCTCCCACAGCACGACCACATTCACGATTGCGCGTCCCGCCTCGCCTTGCGTCTCTTCGACTTGCAGCAGCGCGATGGTCACGCTGGCGGGGGTGAGCGGTTTGAGGGCGTTGAGCGTCGCTTCAGCGACCAGTCGTTGCGGTTGCGCGTCGCCTTCGGCTGCGCCTTCCAGCACGCGGCTTTCGGCTTGCAGGTAGACGCGCGCTTTGGCACGGCGTCCCTCGCGCTCGTAGGAGACGCTCTGGATTTTGATGCGTCGCTCGGACGGCGCGGGCGTCTCCACGACCGCTTGAATGGGCAGCGCGAGTTGCCCGCCCTGCGCCGCGCGCGGCGTCAACCCCTTCATCATCAAGCACTCTTGGCTGGCGAGGCTGACGAGGTTATCGACGGTGGCGGCGTAATGCACCTGTTCGCGTTCGCGCGTGCGCTTGCCGCCCTGATAGCCGTAGGAGACCGTGACGGGGATGTCGACATCGGGCAGTTGGATGCTGGCAATCTGTCGGCTCAGGTGGTGCGCCAGCAAGCCCGCCTCCTCGCGGCGGCGCAGGGTGGCAATCGCGAACTCGTCGCCGCCCCAACGACACACCACATCGGTCTGCGGGTCAATCTCGCTAAGTAGCAACTGCGCCACGCGCCGCAGCACCTCGTCGCCGACCAGATGCCCGTACCGCTTGTTGAACGCGCCGAAGTTGTCCAAGTCAAAAAACAGGATGGTGATCTCGTTGCCTTCTGCAAGCCGCTCGATGCTCCACTCGCGCAGGTAGTCCGACCAGGGCAGCCCGGTCATCGGGTCATAACTGCGCCCGATTTCGGACAGCAGGTCGTATACGCTGATGACGCCGATGAGTCGGTCGCCTTCCACGACGGGCATCAGCGGCTGGCGGTGGCGTTGCAGCCATTCGGCGACGACGCGCAGGGGCGTCTGCGGCGTGGCGACCATCAGTTCGGTGGTCATCACCTCGCGCACGGGCGTATCGGGAGCAACGCCCAGCAACTGCTCCAACTCCACAAGCCCCAGCACTTGCCCACTCTCGTAGACGGGCAGCCCTTGTAAGCGATGCCCTCGCATCAACATCAGCGCCGTCTCAATCGTGTGGTCGGGATTGACCCACACGCGGACGGGCTGGATGAGTGTCTGAATTGTGCGCATCAGATGCTCGCTCCCCCTCGCGCGGCTGGCGTCGTACTCCAGTGCGTGCTGTGAGGCTCCCTCCAGCACGCGCCACGCCTTCGGGTTCACAGCCTCGCCTCCACGCTGTCCTTTACTAAAGTATACGCCGAAACGCGCATGGTACGCTTCATTAATTCTACCAGTTTTTGGGTTAGCGGGCGCGCCACTCGTAGGGCACATAGACGATTTGCAGGTCGCCGCCGCGCCCCTGACTAAGGTTGCGCATCAGGTTCGCCGCGCGCACGCCGATCTCATCGGGTCGCTCCAGAATCAGCAGGTCAATCTGTCGGGCAAAGTACCAGTCCTTTGCCGACTCGCGCCAACTGAGGACGCCGATGTTCCTTCGCCGCGCGACGCCGATTCCCTGCTGGGCGACCTCCGCGCCCATCAGAAAGATACCCTGTATTGCCCGTTCGGAGTCCAGTTTTCGAATCACAGACGGCGCGTTTCGGCTGTCGCTCAGGGGCACGAGGCGCGCCCGCAGGCGGCGGTTGAACAGCAGCCCATGCCGAAAGCCCTCCCAGAACTCGGACACGGCGCGCGGCACAGGATGCCCCGCGACGACGGCGATTTCGCCCGCAGGCACGCGCTGGGCGTACCACGCGCCCGCGCGCCGACCCGCGTCGTAGTAGTAAGTGCCCACATAGCCCAAGCGCGTCGTGTTCGGCAAGTCCGCGCCCACCAGCACCACAGGCGCGCCCGCCTGAACCGCCTGCTCGACGGTCTGCCGCGCCCAAGCGTCGTTCGGGGCGCAGAACGCAACCGTGCGCCAGTCGCCCTCAGCCATCCGTCGGGCAGTCTCCTCGCGCTCCGCCGCCGTGAAAAAGACCGTCTCCAGTTGCACGCCGGGCAAGTCCAGCCGTGTGCGCATGCCGTTGAGTACGCCGTCCCAGAAGTCGTTCGGCTTGCCCTGAATGAACACCGCCAGCGGGAACTGGAACGATTCGCTGGGGGGCGTCGGCGCGTCTTGGCAGGCGGCAAGCGTCGCGCACAGCACGACCAGCGCGCCCAAGCGTCGCATCGGCTTAGTCCTCCAGCAGCTGACGCAGTTCGGGGTAGAACTGATTGTAGTGTTCAATATTCTGGGTCGGGTTGCCGAGTAGCCAGTCGCGCAGGTAGCCGCCCAGCAGCGCGCCGCCCGTGACGGTGAAGATGCCGTATTCGCGGTAGGCTTCGGCGCGCACGGGGTCGTTCACCTTCGCCGCGACGCGCTGCACCCCGAACAACTCCCGCGCCATCTGCACGACCATCAGGTTCGTGTTGTCGCCGTTGGTGCAGGCGATAAAAGCGTCCGCCTTGTCCACCTCCGCGCGGCGCAGGGTGTCCTCGTCCAGCCCGTCGCCGATGACCAGCGTGCAGGTGTGCCGCTTGCCCAGTCGTAGCAGCGCGTCTTGCGACTTCTCAATCATCGTCACCTGATGCCCCGCATAGCTCATCAGCAGGGCGAGCGTGGAGCCTGTGCGTCCGCAACCCATAATCACGATTCGCATCTCAATCTGCCTCCTGAGGCGCGCCGTACAGCCACACTGGGCAGCGCGCCTTGCGCAGCACGACCTCTACGGTGTCGTCCAGCGCGGGTCGCGCGCGCCCGTTGCGGTAGCGCGCCGTAATCAACAGCAACTCGGTCTGGAACTCGTCTACTGCGTTCACAATCGCGTAGCCGCAGTGGTGCGCGGGGCGCACGATAATCTGCGGCTCAGACACGCCCAGCTCGTCGGCGATTTCGCGGGCGGCGGCGGCTGCCAACTCGCTCTCCTGCACGCGCTCTGGAGGGCAGCACTCCAGTTCAATCGAGCGCGGCGTCTCCACCAAGCACAGCACCGTGAGCTGCGCGTCGAACACCTGCGCCAGCTCGCAGGCGAAGCGCAACGCCTCACGGTCGTCCGCCGTGTTGCTAAACGGCATCAGCAGTCGCTTCGGCGTCTCCAGCGACGACTGCTTCGATTTCCTCCAGCCGAACAGTTTTAGCCCCATCGCTATTCCTTCGGTCGATTCGGAGCGCGACGCTCCACAAACCGCTGAAACATCCACACGCGCACGAACGCCCACGCAATCAGCATCCCGCCCAGCAGCAGCCCCTCGGTGCGCTGGTACAAAAGATACTCATAGTAGATGACCCCCACCCCCAGCCCAATCATCACGAGGCTAACGCCGTACCGCAGGAACTTGCGTGCGCCCATGTTAGTCCAGCTCCTCGCGTAGGATTTCGCCTGCGCGGTTCGGATTTGCGCGCCCTTGCGTCTCGCGCATCAGCTGCCCGACCAGGAAGCCCAGCACGCTCGTTTTGCCCGCACGGTATTTGGCGACCACATCGGGGTTGTCGGCGATGACCTTGCGGGCAGCGGCGCGCAGCGCGTCCTCGTCCGAAATCTGCACCAGCCCGCGCGCCTGCACAATCTGCGACGGCATCGCGCCCGTCTGGAACACCTCGTCGAACAGCTCTTTGGCGATGCGCCCCGAAATGGTGCCCTTGTGCAGCAGGTCAATCAGGTCTGCCAAGTGAGCGGGCTGCAGCTTCGAATCGCGGATGTCGGCGTTGGTCTCGTTCAGGCGCGCCTGCAGCTCGACGGTGATCCAGTTGCTGGCGGTTTTCGGCTCGACGCCCAGCGCGACGCACTGCTCGAAGTAGCTCGCCGTGTGGATGTCGGCGGTCAGGATGCGCGTCTCGGTCGCGCCCAGCCCGTACTCGCGGCGGTAGCGGTCGGCTTTCTGAAGGGGCAGTTCAGGGATCGTCGCCCGCAGCGATTCCAGCCACTCGTCGGTAATCTGTATCGGCACGATGTCGGGTTCAGGGAAGTAGCGGTAGTCCTGCTCGAACTCTTTGGTGCGCATGGGGAAGCTGTACGCGCCCTCCTCGCTCCAGCCGCGCGTCTCCTGCACCACTTGCCCGCCCGATTCCAGAATCTTGATTTGCCGCTCCACTTCGAACTCGATGCCGCGCACGACGGAGCGGAACGAGTTGAGGTTTTTCAGCTCGGTTTTGACGCCGAGTTGCGTGCTGCCCGCGGGCGCGACGCTGATGTTCGGTTCGCAGCGCAGCGAGCCTTCCTCCATCTTGCCGTCGCACACGCCCAAATAGGTCAGCACCGCGCGCAGTTGCACGAGGTACTCTTTGGCGGCTTCGGCGGAGTGCAAGTCGGGCGGGAAGTCGGTGACGATTTCCATCAGCGGCGCGCCCGCGCGGTTGAAGTCCACCTCGCTCTCGCCCGGCAGGTAGTGGAACAGTTTGCCTGTGTCTTCCTCAAGGTGGACGCGGCGGATGCGCACGGGCAGCCGCTCGCCCTCCACTTCGATCTCCAGATAGCCGCGCGTGCCAATTGGATGCACCTCGCCGTACTGCGAAATCTGGTAGCCTTTGGGCAGGTCGGGGTAGAAGTAGTTTTTGCGGTAGAACATCGCCACGGGGGCGATTTGGCAGTTGAGCGCGAGCGCGGTGCGAATCACATGCTCGACCGCCTTTTTGTTCGGCACGGGCAGCACGCCGGGCATCCCCAGACAGATGGGGCAGACATTCGTGTTGGGCAGGTCGCCGAAGCGCGTCGGGCACGCGCAGAACATCTTGCTCTCGGTCAAGAGCTGCGCGTGAACCTCCATGCCGATGCTTGGTAGGTAGCGCGATGCGTTTTCCACCAGCAGGGATTATACCTGAAATGCACAGGGTAGAATTGCCTGCGTATGGAGCAGGTGTTCGCCGTGATGCTGGTGTGGCTGCTGGCGGCGGCGTGGATTTTTCTGCTGGTGAACTGGGCGATTACGGGCGAGGTGAGCGCGGCGGAGGCGGCGCTGGGGTCAACCGTCGCGCTGCTGTTGGCACTCGCCTCGGCGCAGCGGGCGTTCCCGCAGGTCGTGCCGTTCTCGCTGGCGACGCTGGGCGGGGGGGCGATTGCGCTGCCGTTGCTGCGTGCCTACCTCAACCGTGCAGCGCACGCCCAGATGGACGCGGAACTCATCGAGCGCGCCTGCCTCGCCTACGAGTTCGACCCCAAAAACTATGGCGCGCTCATCAACCTCGCCGAGGTGTGCTACAAGAACGGGCTGCTGGAGCAGGCGGTGCATCATCTGGAGTGCGCAATTCAGCAGGCGCCCATAATGGCAGCCAACGAGAAGCGACGGCTGCGGATGTGGCAGGACGAGTTGCAGCATCATCGGAAGCAGGGCTACACGCCGTGCCTCAATTGCGGGGCGCGCGCGGCGGTCGGCGCGGTGCGTTGCAGCCGTTGTGGGCATCTGCTGCTGCCGTTGCTGGTACAGGGGCGGTGGGTGCCGCGCCGACTGGCGCACGCCGCCGTCAAGGTGTGGGCGATTGCCGTTGCAGGCGGCGCGCTGAGCCTGTTCTGGCGCGAGCAACTGATGGGGCTGAGCGCGTTGGTCGCCATCCTGACCACGCTGGGCGCGACGCTGGGACTCATCGTGTGGGTGGTGCGCAAGTCATGAGCCTGCGCACGCTACCCCCCTTCACGCGGCTGGATCGCTACATCGCCCGCGAGATGCTCATCCCGCTGGGCATCGGCATCTTCGCGATTCTGCTGATGCTGATTGGCAACCTGCTGTTTACTTACGCGCCGTGGTTTTTCAACTACGGCGTGCCGTTGACTGCCGTGCTGCAGATGGTGCTGTATTACACGCCGTACCTGCTGGTGCTAAGTCTGCCTGTGGGCGCGGCGGTCGGCGCCGCGCTGACGGTCAACCGCCTCACGCGCGACAGCGAAATCACCGTCATGCGCATGGCGGGGGTGAGCCTGCGCCGAATCTTCGCGCCGATGCTGCTGATTGGCGTCCTGCTGTCGGGGGCGAACTTCGCGCTGAACGAGTACCTCGTGCCGCCCAGCATGCAGCAGTTCAACAAACTGCGCAATCGGATGTTCCTGCTCGCGCCCGTGCCGAACCTGACCAGCAACGCTGTCATCAAGGCGCAGAACTACATGATTGGCATCGGCGTGGCGCAGCAGCAGGGCAACGCGGTGCTGCTGGAGGATGTGTTGGTGATGGAGCGGCGGGAGCAGGGCGGCTGGCTGGTGGTCAAAGCCCCGCGCGGCAAGTACCGAAACGGCATCTGGGAACTCTACGAGCCGACGGCGCACTACTATCAGCCCGACGGCACAGTCGCCGATGTGCAGCAGGCGACGCGCTTGGTGATCAACCTGCAGGTCGCCTTGCAGGACTTTTTCAGCGCGCCGACGCCCGAAGAGCAGACGATGGCGCAACTGGGCGAGCAGATTCGGCGCAACCGCCAGATGGGGCTGGACACGCGCACGCTGGAGGTGAGTTATCACCTCAAGGCGGCGGTTCCTGTGGCGTGCGTGGTGCTGGCGTTGTGCGCGCCCGTGCTGAGTTTCCTGCTGGCGCGTGCGGGCGGGTTCGTGGGCGTGCTGCTGGCGATTGTGCTGGTGTTCGTGTTTTGGAACACGCTGCTGCTGTTCCAGATTCTGGGCAATCACGGCGTCTTGCCCCCACTGTTGGCAGCGTGGTCGCCGAACCTGCTGTTTGGCGTCGGCGGGTTGGTGATTCTCAGGCGACTGGAATGATACCTATCGGAAGGCGCTGGAACTTTTTGGTGCGAATATAGGTATAATTTCACGCCCCAGCACCACCACATCACCCGATGGGGACATAGTCGGAAATGGTCAGCCACTGCAGGTAGATCCTATGGATCCCTGCTGTGGAGACGGTCAGATGCGGAGACCTATGCAGAACACAAAAACATTCACGGGCGTGCTAACGCCGTATGATGCGACCTACTACTTGATGATTGGTTCGAAGGAGTTTTGTGAGCTGTACCGAGAGATTGAGCCGACGGGGATTGTGCTGAGCATCGATTCACACGAGGTGATCGACGAGGACTTCGAGGACTGTCTCGGACCTGTGCGTGCGCACCGCTATGAGTACCTTGTCGAGGTGCGGCGGGGCGAACGCTGCGACGAGGAGTATTTCGAGAAGCTGACGCCGTTGGTGGAGTATGTGCTGTCGAGTGCGCCTGAGCTGACGCCTGCGCTGTATTACCATCTGTTGGCGGCGTATCTGGAGTCGGCGTCGGGGGCGTATCGGATGCGCAGCCTTGCGCTGCTCGGCTTTGGGCAGGTGGCGTGCACGCCGTTGGAGGCGCGGCTGGCGGAATCCGAATGGTTCCCCGAAGATGAGCTAGCGTACCGCGAGGCGTTCTACAGCGTCTGCTTCATCAACGGCGCGCAGTACGACCTGTTGATGCTGCCCAAACGGCAAGAGATTACCGCGTTGATTCTGGGCAGGTCGCTGAGCGAGCCGTTCGAGGGCGATCCTGCGCGGGGCGTGCTGATGGATGTGGGGCTGTTCCGTCGCTGGGCAGTGGACTTGCAGTCGCCGCCGTGGAGCCGCAAGAGCTACGCGACGCTGTTGCGTCGTTGGGCGCAGGGCGTCGATGCGCTGGTTGAGGCGCCGTGCGACCGCGCGGTGCTGGAGATGTTCCGCAGCGCGCCCCTGCTGGGCGAGGGCGACGACCGCGACGAGTAGCGTTGCAGGGGGCGCGCCCGCGCCCCCGACCCTCACTCGCCGAGCGCGTACGCCAGCGTCGCCGCGCGCACATAGACGCCGTTGCGCACCTGCTCCAGAATCCGCGACTGTGCGCCGTCGGCGACCGCGTCGTCGATCTCGATGCCGCGCTGGATGGGACCAGGGTGCATCACAATGCATTCGGGCTTGGCGCGGCGCAGGCGTTCGGCGTTGATCTGGTAGTCGCGGCGGTAGGCGTTCAGGCTGGGCAGCAGCCCTTGCTGCATGCGCTCGGTCTGCAAGCGGAGCGCCATGACGACATCGGCGTTGGCGACGGCGGCGTCGGCGTCGTGGGTGAGCATGGCGTTCGGGAGCGGCGCGTCGGGCATCAGCGTCGGCGGCGCACAGAGCCACACCTCCGCGCCCGCCTGCGTCAGCAGCGTCAGGTTCGATCGCGCGACGCGGCTGTGCCGAATATCGCCCACAATCGCGACCTTACGCCCTGTTAGCCAGCGCGTGGCGGGGTCGGGCATCCCGAAGTGCCGCCACAGCGTGTAGAGGTCAAGCATCGCCTGCGTGGGGTGTTCGTGTGCGCCGTCGCCCGCGTTAAGGATGGGCGCGGTAGCGACCTGCGCAGCAGCCTGCGGCGCGCCCGCCTGCGGATGGCGCATCACGATTGCCCGTACCCCCTGCGCACACAGCGTGCGCACCGTGTCGTGCAGGCTCTCGCCTTTGGCGACGCTGCTCGCTTCCGCCGTGATGACCAGCGGGTGATAGCCCAGCAGCACAGATGCCTGCTCGAACGCGGCGCGGGTGCGCGTGCTGGGTTCGTAGAACAGCAGGGCAATCAGCGCGGCGCGCGGCTGGACGGGCGGTGTGGGGTTCGCCTGCAGGCGCGTGCGCCAGTCGTCAGCGCGGCGCAGCAACTCGGCGACGGGCAACTCAGCAGCGGTCAGCACATGGGGCATAGCGCGCTCCTACGGCAGCGGCGGCGTCGCTTTGCGCAGCACCACGCGATCGCGCCCCTCCAACTCCATCAGCTCCACCAGCACGAACTCCGCGCGGCTGGTGGGCAGGTTCTTGCCGACATAATCGGGGCGGATGGGCAGCTCGCGATGCCCGCGATCAATCAGCGCCGCCAGTTGGATGCTCGCGGGGCGTCCGAGTTGCATCACGGCTTCCATCGCCGCGCGCACCGTGCGCCCTGTCTGGATGACCTCGTCGACCAGAATCACGCGCTTGTCGGTGATGGAGAAGGGCATATCGGTCTGGCTGCGGGTGAGCGCGCTGGGTTTGCGCTCGATGTCGTCGCGGAAGGGGGTAATGTCCACGCTACCGCAGGGGATGCCGACGCCTTCGATTTGCGAGAGGGCGAGCGCGAGTCGTCGGGCGACGGGCGCGCCGCGTCGCTGAATGCCGATGACCACCAAATCTTTCGCGCCGCGATTGCGTTCCAGAATCTCGTGCGCGATGCGCGTGATGGCGCGGCGCATGTCCTCCGCGTCCATCACCACAACCTCGCCCTGCTCCGTCATCGTAGGGAGTATACCCGCTTAGAACTGCACGCCGAGCCGCAGGCTGCCCGAATAGTTGGGGCGTTGCTGGGGCTGGGCGTCGGCGCGGGGCAGCTGCAATTGCGCCTCCAGCGACATGTAGAAGATCGCCATCTGGCGCGTCAGTCCCAAGCGCAGCGCGGCTTCACGCAGGAAGGCGTCCCGCTCCCATTCCGACTGCTGGTAGCTCAGTCCCAGCAGGGTGTAGGCGTCTAAGCGTCGGCGCACGCCCAGCAGGTAGCGTCGCTCGATGAGCGACTGCCCCAGCTGGCTCTGCTCGGTGTAGCCCGCCTCGATGTCCCATGCGCCCTGTCGCCAGCGGAGTTGGTACTGCTTGCGCTGGATGGGCTGCGGCGCGCCTTGGTGCAGCGGGTTCTGAGCGAGTTGCCCGCTGAGCGTCAGTCCGCCGCCGAGTTGCCAGTCCAGTTGCGCCTGCTGGCTGCGCAGGTTCAGCCCGCGCAGTCCCTGATACTCGCGCGCCTGCAGGCTGAGCTGCAGTCCGCTGATGGGCTGCGCCTGCAGGTGGTAGCCGCGCATCTGCCCTGCGTTCTCGGCCGCTTCGAACTCGCCGCTGACGCGCAGGCGCGGGGCGAGTTGCGCTTGCAGCCCGAGTTGCGCCGTGCGGTGCTGGGCGTCCTCGCGCCATCGCTGCTCCAGCCCGACAGTGCCCTGCACGGTCGGCGCGCCGAAGCGCATGGCGACGCCGCTCTCTTCGGTGCGTCCCTGCTGCGAGTCATCCAGCGTGCGATGGCGCAGTTCCATCGCTTGCCCCAGTTGGGCGCGCACCTGCGTCTGCTGCGTGGCGCGCTCACCTTGCGTCTGGATCTGGTGTTCCATCTGCAGCTGCACCGTGTCGGTTGGGCGCATCTGCACGACGGCGCGGTCGGTCGCTTGCGTCGGCTGGTTGCCCAGCGCGGCGATGTGTCGCTCCAGCGAGAGGCGCACCTGCTGGAGCTGGTAGTCCAGCCCTGCGTTCCAGCGTTGCTGGGCGGGCGCGCCTGCGCGCAGCGGCTCGGCGAGGCTCCACTGCAGGCGCGTGCGCAGGTGCGCATCGGGCTGGAAGAGCAGGCTCGCCTCCGCGCTTTGTTGTCCGCTGGCGAGTCCGTAGGGCTTGGCGTCGCCGAAGTCTGTATCCACGCGGCTGAAGCGGAATGCGCCCTGCCAGCCCGTGTCGGTGCGCCACTGGGAGCGGAGCTGCAGCAGCGCGGGCGCGTCGTCGCCTCGCGGGTTGCGCATCAGGTAGAGCGCCTCGCCCTCGCGCGTCGGTTCCTGCCAAGCCGCGCGCAGCCCCAAATCGGTTGTCGGGCGGTTCGGGTCGCCGATGATGCGCCCGCGCAGGCTCAACGCGGCGGCTCCCCAGCGCGCCAGCTCGGTCTCAAGGGCGACATCGGTGCTGGTGTTGCGTTGCGAGACGCCGCTTTGAATGCGGTAGCTCACGCGCGCCGTTTGACCTGCGCGCAGCGGCTCGGCGAAGCGGATCTGCCCTGCCTCGTAGTCGATCCAGTAGTCTGTGTCGCGCGTGAGCCAGCGCGTCTCCAGCAGCACAATCTCGGAGCGCTCCGCGAGGCGGTTCCAAGTGAGTGTGTAGGGTCCCGCGACGCCGCGCCCTTGAAGCGTATCGGCGACCATCTCCTGCCCCGTTGCTGCCGTACACACCCACGCCATCCATAGCGTCCAAACTGCCCCTCTCATCCCACTTGTAGGATACCCGAATTCGCGCGCGAGGGTTTCACCGTGCGTGCAGGAATTGGCGCGTCGATGGTGTATCATTAAAGCAAGCCATTTGTGCGCGGGTATGGGCTGCGCGGATTCGCTGCCGCTGCCGATAATACGGGTGTATGTGCGGCGGGGCGTGATTGACCGTCGGCTACGGGGCAAGGGCGACCGAGACGGCGTACAGGTGGGTGCTGCGCTGGAGCGACGAAGCTGCAGACGCGCCAAGTGAAGGAGGTGCAATCGTGAACGCCATCGCAAAACCTGGCGCGCCCACACGGGGACTGCTAATCGTGCTATCGGGTCCCGCAGGGGTGGGCAAGGATACGCTGATTGAGCAGTGGCAACTGGTCGCGCCCAGTGTGCGTCGACTGGTCACCTACACCACGCGCCCGCAGGCGCTGACCGAACGACACGGGCTGGACTACTACTTCGTGACGGAAGAGGAGTTCGAGCTGCTGCGCGAGCAGGGCGCGTTCATCGAGTACGCGCAGGTCCACGGCAACTGGTACGGCACGCCGCGCCGCGAGATGGAAGACCTGCGCGCGGCAGGGCGCGATGTCGTGCTGCGCATCGATGTGCAAGGCGCGATGCAGGTGCGCCAGCAGTACCCCGAAGCGATACTGATTTTCGTCGCGCCGCCCTCGCTGCAGGAACTCGAACAACGGCTGCGCCGACGCGGACGCGACGACGAAGAATCCATCCAATTACGCTTGATGAACGCCCGCGAGGAGATGGAATACATCCCGCGCTACGACTACTTGGTCGTCAACGACGATTTGAACCGCGCGCTGGAGACGCTGCGCTGCATCTTGATTGCCGAGCGTCATCGCGTGCGGAACCTGGTCGCCCAGCCGTTGCAGGAGGTGGAGAGCGCGTAAGATGCCACAGAGCCGTTCGGTGTCTCGTCGGGGCGCGCCGCGCGAGCCTGAGTATGTGACGCATCGCATCGGAAGGCTCATCGAGACGCTGCGCCCGACACCGATTTATGCGCAGCCCAACACGCGCAGCGCGGTGCTTTATCCGCAGACGCCCGCACGCTTCTATCTGATGATGACGCAGCAGCGGGGCGACTGGTGCGGCGTGCTGATGAACAACGGCTCGGTCGGCTGGGTTCCCCGCCGCGTCGTGCAATTGACCCCGTATGATGTGGTCTACACGCTGCCGCGCGGGGCAGACCCTGCGCATGTGACGCGCCTCGCGATGCGCTACTTGGGCGTGCGCTACCGCTGGGGCGGCAACGACCCGCGCACAGGGATGGACTGCTCGGGCTTCGTGAAGCTGATTTACGAGCAGATGGGCGTCCGCTTGCCCCGCCGCGCCCGCGACCAAGCGAAGGTGGGCATGCCGATTACCCGCTTTGAAGACCTGCGCCCCGGCGACAGGCTCTACTTCGCCGTCAAGGGCAAGGAGATCGACCACACGGGGCTGTATATCGGCGATGGGTACTTCATTCACAGCTCGCGGCAGCGTGGGGGCGTGCAGGTAGACCACCTGAACCACCCGACCTATCGGCGCAGTCTGGTCGCCGCCCGACGATAGTGTGGGTGCTGGAACGCCTGCAGCGGCTGTGGCTGTATCGGTTCGGGGCGCAGGTCGCCGAACTCTGGTCGCGCCATGCCGTGCCGCGTCATGCCGCCGCGCTCGCCTTTTTCACGATGCTGACCCTCGCGCCGATGTTGCTCGCGCTCACGGGCATTGCGGGCTACTTTCTGGGCACAGAGCAGGTCGCCGCGCAGATTCTGTCGGCTGTACGGCGCGGGCTTGGGGCGCAAGCGGCGCAGGGCGTCGAGCAACTGATTCAGCGCACGGTGCTGCAGGGTTCGGGCGCGGGCGCGACGCTGCTGGGGCTGCTGCTGGCGCTGTGGGGCGCGTCGGGGCTAATGCAGAGCCTCAAGGCGTCGCTGGACGCGCTCTGGGACGCGCCACCGCATTCCGAAAGCGGGGTCAAGCACTGGGTCATCAGTCGCCTGATTGGCGCGGTGGGCATTCTGGCGCTGGCGGTGCTGTTGGTGGGCAGCGTGGTGCTGGAGATTGCGCTGTCGGCGGCGCGGGCGCGGCTGCCCGACCATCTGCCAGGCGTCTACTGGCTCGGCTGGGCGATGAACCGCTCGCTACTGCCCGCGCTGCTGATAATGGGCAACGCGCTGCTCTATTGGTTGCTGCCCGCGACGCGCCCCGCGTTTCGGTACGCCCTACTGGGGGCGGTGGTCGCGACGCTGTTGCTGCTGGGGTTGCGCGCGCTGATTAGCCTCTATCTGGCGCACTCCAGCGTCGCCACACTGTACGGCTCGGCGGGGTCGCTGGTCGCGCTGCTGCTGTGGGTCTACTTCTCGGCGCAGGTGTTCTTCTTGGGGGCGTTGGTGGCGCGGGTGGGGTACGAACGGTTCTCTTCGCCAAGCGGAGACGAGCTTCCGACGGCGTCCTGATTCGGGGTACACTGAGGGCGATGGTTCAGGAGATTATCTTCGTGGTGCGCGAGTCGTCGGAAGGCGGCTTTGAGGCGCAAGCGCTGGGGCACTCCATCTATACTGAGGCGGACACCTTAGAAGAGCTACGCCGCCAGGTGCAGGATGCTGTGCAGTGCCACTTCTCGGACGAAGAGAGACCGAAGATTATCCGCCTCCACTTTGTGCGTGAGGAGGTTCTGCTTGCGTGAGGCTCCCACGAGATGTGAGCGGTGATGAGCTTGTACGCCTGTTGAGGCGGTATGGCTACCAAGCCACGCGCCAAACGGGAAGTCATGTGCGCCTGACCTCTACCTATCGAGGCGACGAACATCATCTCACGATCCCGCGTCACAAGAATCTGCGTGTCGGCACGCTCAACAGTATACTGAAAGACATTGCTGACTATTTGGCAATCAGTAAGGAAGAGTTGACCCGTGAACTTTTTGGTGACTAATCCAAAAAAACTGCCTGCGCGATGGGTACTATACATCCAAACCCTCTGCTCGCGCTTTTTCGGCGAGAATTTCCCCAATAATCGCCTCCGCTTGCTCAGCGACAGGCTCGTCGCTGCCTCGCACGCTCCCAACATAGTCGCCGAGGAAGTCAGCCAACTTATCAGGACACTGTCGTTCCATAAACTGCAGGGTTTCGTCAAGCGGGCGCACGCCTGTGGTGGCACCGAGCGCGGAGACACACAACGCGCCCACAGCGTTCGCCAAGCGCGCCGTGCGACGCAAGTCCCAGCCCATCGAGACGCCCGCCAGCCAGCCCGCCGTGAAGCAGTCGCCCGCGCCCAGCATATCGACGACCTCCACGCTGCAGGCGGGCAGGTGGAAGGCGACCTCGCGGTTCTTCACGAAGCAGCCCTGCGCGTCCATCTTGATGACCGCTGTGCCGACGCCTTCGGCAAGCAGGCGGTCGGCAATCCGTTCGGGGTCGGTCTCGCCCGTGAGCATGCTCGCCTCGCCGTAGTTGGGCGTGATGTAGTCCAAGTGGGGCAGGCACGGCTGCAGCAGGCGCATCCACTGCCCGCTGGCGTCCCAAGTGGTGTCGAGGCAGGTGGTCATCCCGCGTCGCTTGGCGTCCTGCAGCACGCGGGCGGCAGGCTCGCCGTCCATCTGCGGCATCAGGTACGCCCCCGCCAGATGGAACACCGCGCAGTCGCCAATCACTGACCAGTCGATGTCGTCGGGGGTGAACTCGGCGTTCGCGCCGCGAGAGTGGATGAACGACCGCTCGCCGTCGGGATGCACCATCACCATCGTGCTGGAGGTACCTGCGGTGTCGCTGCGACGGACGCCGCGCGTGTCTGCGCCGTAGCGTTGCAGCTCGGCAAGCAGGAAGTCGCCGAACGGGTCGCGCCCGACCTTGCCGACGATGCGCACGGGCAGCCCCAGCTTCGCCAGCGCAAGCCCCGTGTTGGACGCGCACCCGCCGACATGCAGCTCCATCCGCTCCACATGGGCGCACACGCCACGCTCAGGGTAGTGGCTCACGGGCTTGGCGACCACATCGGCGACGAGGATGCCGACCGAGGCGATAGGGCGCACGGCTTAGTCCTCCCCCTTGACGCTGCGTTTGACCTTTTCGAAGAAGCTGGTCGGCTCGGCGCTGGCGTACTTTTTGAGGCGCACGCCGCTGAGTTCGGCGTACTGGCGCAGCAGGTTGCGCTGCGCGTCGGTGAGTTTTTTGGGCATCTTCAGCCCGATGCGCACATAGAGGTCGCCGCGCTTGCCCGTGCGCGGGTTCGGCAAGCCGCGCCCAGGCAGCACCAGCTCGCTGTATGGCTCGGTCAGTTCGGGGATTTCCAGCGTCGCCTTGCCGTCCAGCGTTTCGAGTTCCACCTCGTCGCCGAGCGCGAGTTGCGGGTAGGTGAGGTTCAGTTGCGTGGCGAGGTCGTCGCCGCGCCGTTTGAAGCGCGGGTGCGGCGCGATGCGCACGACCACATACAGGTCGCCGTCGCGTCCGCCGCGCAGCCCCGAATCGCCCTCCCCACGCAGCAACAGCGCGGTCTCGTCCTCAATCCCTGGCGGGATGTTCACGGTGATTGTGTCGCGTTGGCGCACGAGCCGCTCGGCGCGACACTCGCGGCACGGGGTGCGGATGATTTCGCCCTCGCCGCGGCAGCGTTCGCAGGGCGCAACGCGCGTCACTGTGCCCAGAATCGTGGTCTGCGTGAAGCGCACGCGCCCTGAGCCTGCGCAGTCGGGGCAGCGTTCGGGCGTCGTGCCTGGCTCCGCGCCGACGCCCTTACAGCGCGGGCACAGGCGCAGCCGCTCCACCTCCACCGTGTGCGTCGCGCCGTGCAGCACCTCCTCCAGCGTGATGACCAAGTCGACGCGGCGGTCTGCCCCGTCGATGGGTCCGCGCGTCATCGTGCCCACTGCGCCGCCGAAAAACATCTGGAACAGGTTCTCCGCCATGCTGAACGGGTCGGCGGCGGCTGCACTGGGCGCGCCCGCGTGTCCGAATCGGTCATACACGGCGCGCGTTTCGGGGTCAGACAGCGCTTGGTACGCCTCGTTGATGAGTTTGAACTTCTCTTCAGCTTCGGGGTCGTCCTTGTTGACATCGGGGTGGTACTGGCGCGCCAGCTGGCGGAACGCCGCCTTGATTTCCTCTTGGCTGGCGTCTCGGCTGACGCCCAGCACCGCATAGTAGTCGGGTTTACTCATCTTCTGAGTAGTCGCGCAACGCCGTCTCCTGCTGATAGAACTCCATCAGCTCCTGCGAGGTCTCCTCGTCCTCTTCCTCGGCTTGTTTGCTCAGTTGCTTGAGGTCGCGTGCGACTTGCCAGGTGTGTTCGGGTCCTTGAACAATCACTTCTACGGTTCGGTCGTCGATGATGCGCGGCTTGATTTTGCCTTCGGCGATCTCCTGCAGCGCGACGGTCAACGGGTTGAAGTCCAGTCCGTTGACGGGCACGAGCGGTTTCGCGCCCTCGCGCAGCAGGCGCGCCCGCTCGGCTGCCAGTAGCGTCAAGATGTAGCGTGGATACTGATTGAGTTCGTCTGTCTCTGGATAAATCATACGGTCACCGTCCTCCTGCGTTGGGTCTGGAAGGCTTCAGAATGCGTCAGAACGCGCGGAAGCGCGCCGCGCCCCCGTCGCGTGTGTGTAAGCGCCCACGATGTGCCCATGCCATACGGCGTCTGCAAAGTGTACCCAATCTCGAAGCAAAAAATCAAGTGGGCGTCACCCAATCGTCTGCTTGCGGAAGCGCAGCCAGCCCATCAGCAGCCACGCGCCGCCGTTTAGCACCGCATACCCCGCCATCGCGCCCAGCACCCACCACGGCGCAAGATCCCAATCGAACACCACCTTCTTACTCATGTCGAAGTAGTCGTAGTGCGGCAGCACGCCGTACAGCAGGTTCAGCCACAGCGCGCTCAGGTCATGCTCCCAGTGCGCCATCAGCAGCAGCCGCCCAAATAACCCCGACCCGAACGCCAGAATCAGCGACAGCGTCACATTCGCCGCGGGGGTCATATACAGCGAGAGCGCAATCACCATCGCGCACAGCCAGCCGATGCCCAGCAGTTTCAGCAGCACATACTGCACGAAGATAGGCTTGACGCCAATCCCCAGCGTCAGCAGCAGTCCCAGCGTCGTGAGCGCGAGGATCACAAAGCACAGGCTCGCCGTCATCGTCGCCGTCGCCCACTTGCCCAGCAGCAGTTGCCCGCGCGTAATCGGGCGCGCCATCAGCGGGTAAATCGTGCGCCGCTGCATCTCTTCGGGGATCTGCCGCGCGGCAATCAGCACGGTCAGCACGGTGGTCATGACGCCAATCGCCGTCAGTGCGACATCCTTCACGAAGATCTCCAGCCCCTGCACGCCAAACACGCGGAA
The DNA here is from genome assembly GCA_023511915.1 of Armatimonadota bacterium. Lineage (GTDB taxonomy): Bacteria > Armatimonadota > Fimbriimonadia > Fimbriimonadales > GBS-DC > GBS-DC. The sequence goes on along the minus strand of JAIMAN010000015.1, from coordinate 31,517 downwards.
CGCCGACGCGCCCAGCGTCAGCAGCAGCGTCAAAATCAGCACCACATACAAGTCCTTGCGCCGCAGCGTCTCCAACAGCCCCGCGGTCACCAGCGCGCGGGTGATCTGTAGCGTGCGTGTCATGCTGCGCTTGCCTCCTCGTGCAGGATATCGCGTCCCGCCTGCACCGTGCGGATGAAGTAGTCCTCCAGCGACTCCACGCGCCCCGTCAGGTCGCTGAGCCAATGCTCGGCGATTAGCCGCCCGCGATGGATAATCAGGATGCGGTCGCAGATGGAGGCGACTTCCGCCAGTTCGTGCGACGAGAAGAAGATGGTCGCGCCCCGTGCGCGTTGGGTCGACAGCAGGTCGCGCAACTCGCGCTTGCCGATGGGGTCTAAGCCCGACGAGACCTCGTCCAGGATCAGCAGTTTCGGGTCGCCCAGCAGCGCTTGGGCAATCCCCACGCGCTGCAGCATGCCTTTGGAGAGGTTCTTGTTCAGTGTGTGCGCCTTGTGGCTGAGGTTGACCGCCTCCAGCAGGGCTTCGATTTGCGCCTTGAGTTGTCGTCCGCGCAGCCCGTGCAGTTCGCCGTACAGGCGCAGCGTCTCGTAGGGCGTCAGATACGGCGAGTAGAGGGCGGTTTCGGGCAGGAAGCCGACCAGTTGCCGTGCGCGGGCGTCGGTGGCGTCCATCCCGAAGATGCGCGCCGTGCCCGCTGTCGGCGGCTGGAAGCCCATCAGCGTCTTGATGGTGCTGGTCTTGCCCGCGCCGTTCGCCCCCAGAAAGCCGACAATCTCGCCCTCGCGCACGACGAAACTCAGGTCGTCTACCGCGCAGAACGGCGGCTTGAACCAGCGCCGATACGCCACCACCAGATGCGAGACCTCAATCGGCAGCATCGGGGGAATTGTCGGCGGACACGCCCCGATTTTTCAGGGGATGGGTCAGGAAGGACAGACTGCCTCAGCGGAGCCTACATCTGCTGTCGCTTCGTGAGTGCTTCGGTCTTCATACCGCCTCTTATGCGCGGCTCCACAACCTATGGCGCACAAGAGCGGCGAAAGCTGGGGAGAAACACCACTGGAGCCGACAGTGGGACTCGAACCCACGACCTGCGCATTACGAGTGCGCCGCTCTACCGCTGAGCTATGTCGGCTTCCGAACGAACATTATACCCAATCTACCCGCAGCAACGGCAACTCCCGCAGCCTGCGCCAGGCGTGCCCATCTCGTCCTCGGTCTGGAACGACGAGCCGCACCCGCAGCCGTTGACCGCGTTCGGGTTGTCAATCTTGAAGCCCCCGCCGAACATGTCCTCCACATAATCGATGCACGAGCCGTCCATGTAGCGGATGCTGAGGCTGTCGACATAGATTTTGACCCCGTGCGATTCGAACACAGCGTCGGTCTCTTCGGGGTGGGCGTCGTCGATCGCCATTTGGTATTGCAGCCCGCTGCAGCCGCCGCCGGCGACCCAGACCCGTAGCCCTGCGTCCTGAATGCCCGACTCTTCCAACAATGTCTTCAACTCGTGCGCGGCGCGCTCCGATAGCGTGATTGCCATAGCGTCCTCCAGTATCCAAGATTATACCCGATAATCCCGTTGAATCCCTACGGGAGTGTGGAACAACCCGCTTAGATGTGGAGTGGAGGCTTCTATGCGCTGGCTACGGGGAATGACGATTGTGGAGTTGTTGTCGCTGGCAGTGATGAGTACGGCAGTGTTGGCGGCGTTCGCGCCGCGCGTGTCGCATCATCTGCCGCGCGACCCAGAGGCGCGCCTGCGCATCATACTGGCAGAGGCGCGCCATGCGATTCTGGTATTTTACTACGACACGGGCGTGTACCCGACCGACCTGAGCGACCTGACAACCACCGAACCGCCCCAGTTCGGGCTGGATCGGTGGGGGCGTCCCAGCATGATGAACCCTGACTATTATCGCGGACCGTATATGCAGGCGGTTCCGCGCTGCCCGATTTCGGGCGAAGAGTTGGAGTATTACTGTGACTCGCAGACGGGTGAGATGAAGGTACGCTCGCCTGCGGCGGGCGTCGGCAGCGACGGGCGTCCCTACCGGGAGTGGTAGGTGATTCGGGCGCGTCGCCACAAGCGGCGCGCCCACACTGCGCCCAGCACGAGACCCATCCCACCGCCGACCCACATGCCCACCGTGTCGGCAAGCAGCAGCCCCAGCCAGCCCAGCACCGCGGTCGGCAGCCCCAACGCCAGCACATAAACCGCCCACAAGCCGACCAGCATCCCGACCACCATGCCGACCATCGCGCCGGGAATGCAGCCGACAATCCCGAACGGCAGCCCCAGCAGGAAGCCTGCCACCAGTCCCAGCCCCGCGAACAGCCCCGACAACGCCTGCGCCCACGCGGGCAACGCGCGCGTGGACGCCTGCACGCGGTACACACGCTGCTGGTAGCCCGCGCGCATCTGGGTGTAGGGGTCGTTCGGCTGGGCGCGCGGGGCAGTCGGCGTGCGGGGCGTCGCCTGCGACGGCGCGGCGTGCGGCGCGCGCAGTCTGTCGTACCGCTGGCGCGATTCGGGGTCGCGCAGCAGCTCGTAGGCGGTGTTGATGCGCTTCATCCGCTCCTCGTACTCGGCGGCGCGTCCTGTGGGCGCACGGTCCGGGTGATACCGCCGCGCTAACGCCAAATACGCCTGCCGAATCGCCTCGCCCGACGCGCCAGGCGACACCCCCAGCTCGCGGTAAGCGTCCAATTTCGGGTCGATTCGCATCCCCCTATATTTTAACCCATGACGCGCGCTACGCCACAGGCGCAATCAGCATCAGGCGATAGACGGGGGTCGCATCGAAGCGGAACTCCAGCGACGACAGCACGCGATAGCTCGCCCCGCGCCAAGTCAGCACGGTCGCATCGGGCAGGCTCACCGTAGGCGCGACGGCGACCGCCCACAGCGGACGCGGCAACTCGCCCAACGCTTCAGGGCTGAACAGCCAGCGGAGCAGGCTCCCCGGCGGCTGGAAAAACAGCCCGCGATAGCCCTGCGCGCCCGCTTGGAACGGCTCGCCATAGCGACGCAACCAGTGGTTCAGACACTCGCGCAGCATCACGGCGATTCCTCCTCGCGGGCGCGGTACACAAACAGCAACTGCGCCTCACGCTTGACAAACGGCTTGAGACGGGCGTAGCCCTGCGCTTTTAGCCCCGTCGGGTCGGCAGGCTCGCGCAGGGCAGGCGGCTGCACCTGCAGCCAACCGATTCGAAAGCCCGTCCACGCCCCAAGCTCGCGGTAGAGGGTCGCCCCCATCTCGCCCGCGACCACCTCCAACGCGCCCAAGTTCAGCGTCGCCAGCAAATCAGGGTCGCTCGTGTTCAGGTAGCTCGGCTCAATCGCGTAGCGCAGCGCAGGCAGCATCTCGGCAATCAGCGCGTCGATCTCGGCGTCGTACTCGTTGGTCGTCAGGCGCAACTTGCGCTTCACATCGGCGCGGGAGACACTGAGCATCGCGGTTCACCCCTACGGCTTGGCGATCTCCTGCCAGTTCGTGATGGCTTGGCGCAGGCTCAACAGCGCGTCGCGCACATCGTCCAGCGCAAGCTCCAGCCGTTCGTAGCTTGCCTCCGTGCGGGCGACACTCTGGCGCAGGTAGGCGATAAACTCGTCGGTAATCGCCTGCTCTTGGCGTTGCGCCGCCTCGACCAACTTGTCCATCCGCGCGAGAATCTGGCGGGTGAGCAAAAACGCCCAGCCCACCAGCGCGCTAATCACGGGAATCAGTTGCGTCCAGTCCATCGGTTGCCTCCGTCAGGGTTCCCAGCGTTCCAGTCGGTACAGCACGACTTGTCGCAGGGCGTTTTCGACCTGCTCGATGGTCTGTAGGGGCAGGCGCAGGCGTTGGGCGAGCGCGTCGCGTTGATGTGCGGGCAGGCGCAGGGCGCGCTCGCGCAGCCACGGAATCAGCGTCGGCTTGAGCATCTGCCATGCCCAGCGCAGAATCGTCGTTCGCATCGGGATCTACCTCCTCAATCTGGAGCAAGGGGCAGGCGCGTATCGCTTCGGTCAGTGCAGACTCGTCCAGCGCCACAAACGCGGGCGCGTTCGGGAACCAGACGCCCCCCTTGCGATAGCCGCGAAACACAGGATGCGGTACGGCAGAGACGCGGTAGTGTCGCATCGGTTTCACCATGCAGGGGGACACGCTGCCCCGCGCCTGTCAACGCCCCCATACCCGCCTGCGCAGGGCATTAGGCACTTATCGTTGGGCGTCTGTGCAGGGCGATTTGCGGGGTTGACGCGCGCTCAGCTTGGGCGGCGGCTTGCCCTCACGGGCGCGATTCAACGCCGTTCACTCTCTCTGGGGCGGTTTGCCGTTTCCGTCGTGATGCTCGCATCGCGATTCCCTCCTGAACCAGTATACCCGCCCGAACGAATCGGCAACGCAGGGGTACAATCCAGCCGTTATGCAACCGCTGGAGTGGGACGCCGAGACGATGCGCCAGATGGGGTATCGCGTGATTGACCTGCTGGTGGACTACTGGCAGACTCTGCCCGACCGCCCGATTGGCAAGCGCGCGGCGCGTGCCACGCTGGAGCCACTGCTCGCCGAGCCGACGCCCACCGCGCCCCAGCCGTTCGAGCAGGTGCTGGACGAGTTCCTGCGAAAGGTGCTGCCCAACATCATCAAGGTAGACCACCCGCGCTATTTCGCGTTTGTGCCCGCGCCGAACGAGTATGTCGGCGTGCTGGCAGACCTGCTATCGGCGGGGATGAATATCTTCGTGGGCACTTGGATGGTCGGCGCGGGAGCGACGCAGGTCGAGCGCGTGGTCATCCGTTGGCTGTGCGACTGGTTCGGGCTGCCCGACACGGCGGGCGGGCTGTTCGTGAGCGGCGGCTCGGTTGCGAACCTGGTGTGCCTTGCAGCGGCGCGCCAGCGCTACCCCGACGCCCTCGCGCGCGGCAGGGTCTACTATTCCGACCAGACGCACTCGTGCGTCGCCCGCGCGTGGCGCATTCTGGGGCTGCGCGAGGAGCAGATGTGTGTGCTGCCCGCCGACGAGCAGTTCCAAATCCCGCTGGACGCGCTGCAGGCGCAGATTCGGCGCGACCGCGAGGCGGGTTGGCTTCCGTTTTGCGTCGTGGCGAACGCGGGCACGACCAACACGGGCGCGGTTGACCCCCTGAACGCGCTGGCAGACCTGTGCGCAGAGGAGGGGCTGTGGCTGCACGCGGATGGCGCGTATGGCGCGGCGGCGATCCTCACCGACGAGGGCAGACAACGGCTGCAGGGCATCGAACGGCTCGACTCGCTGGCGGTAGACCCGCACAAGTGGCTGTACCAGCCGATGATGGCGGGCTGCGCGTTGGTGCGCGAGTTCGAGCATCTGCGCGACGCCTTCCGCATCCTGCCGCCGTACCTGCAGGACAAGGAGCGCGGCGCGGTCGGCGTCGACCTGTGCGACTACGGGGTCGAACTCTCGCGCAACTTCCGCGCCCTCAAAGTGTGGATGTCGCTCAAGACGCACGGCGTCGAGGCGTTCCGCCAAGCGATGGAACACAACCTGCGCTTAGCGCGGCTGGCGGAGCAGGCGCTGCGGGCGCGCCCCCACTGGGAGATTGTCTCGCCTGCGACGATGGGCATCGTGGCGTTCCGCTATGCGCCGTCGGGCTGGGACGCCGCGCGCGTGGACGCGCTGAACCGCGCGCTGGTGGACGCGATGATCGCCGACGGCTACGCGATGGTCAGCTCCACCATCCTGCGTGGGCGCGTCGCGTTGCGCATGTGTACGCTCAGCTACCGCGCCACAGACGCCGATGTGCGCGAGACGGTGCGTCGGCTTAGTGCGTTTGCCGAGTCGCTCACCCGCGCGGCGAGATGACCACGCAGCGGTTTGGCTCGTCGCCCTCGCTGTAGGTCATCACTTCGGGGTCGTCCTTCAGCGCCTGATGCACAATCCGTCGCTCGTGCGGGGGCATCGGGGGCAGCACCGCCTCCTCGCCGCGCGCCTTGACCTCGTTGGCAATCGCGATGACCTGATTGCGCAGCCGTTCCGTGCGTCGCCTGCGCCAGCCTGCGCCGTCCAGCACCACGCGCACCTGCGGCTCCGTCACGCGCGGCACGATGTTGTTCAGCAGGAACTGCAGCCGATCCAGCACCTCGCCGTTTTTGCCCACCAGCACATTCGCGTCGCGCCCGACCAGCTCCACCTCCACATACCGCCCGTGGGAGCCGCGCAGCACCGCCTGCACCTGCAGCGGCAAACGGCGCACAAAGTGGCTGATGTAGTCCGCCGCTTTGCGGGCGACCTGCGGCGTCACGATATACGGCGGCTCCTCCTCCAGCAGCGTCGCGCGCACGCGGGCGGGGCTCTCCTCAAGCACCTCAAACGCCACCTGCGCGTTGCGCCCAACGCCCAGCATCCCTAACGCTCGGCTCTTCGCCTCTTCCACAGTGTTGCCAGTTGCTTCAACAGTCGTCATCGTCTCCATTGCCCTCCTTACTCAGGAATTATTTGCGCTTCGAGCGTTTCTTGGGCGGTTGATAGCCCCCGCTCGGCTTGGGTTTCTCCGCTACGCCGTTGCGCCCCTCGTCTGATTCGTCCACAGGAACCAACTCAGGCGCAGGCGTGCGCATATACAGCTTGTAATGCGCCGTGTAGAACACATTCGTCAACAGCCAGTACAGGATAAACGCGGCGGGGAAACGGAACTGCCACGAGAAGACCATCAGCATCAGCGTCGTGAAGACCGCCATCGTCTTCTGCATCTGCGCTTGCGACGGGTCGGTGATGGTCAAGCGGCTGGTGATATACATACTCAGCGCGTAAATCAGCACCAGCGGCGCGTCGAACTGCCCTAAGTGCGCGCCCACCATGCCCGGAAACCGCGCCGCCATGTCGGGGTTCACCCACAAAAAGTGCCCATCGCGGAACTGCACCTGGTAGACCAGAAAGGCGTTGTAGACCAGAATCAGGAACGGGATAGGCAGCAGCGCGTACAGACAGCCGCCCATCGGGTTCACCCCGTACTTTTTGTAAAGCGCCATCTGCCGCTGCATCAGTTCCTGTCCTGTGTATTTTTCCTGCAGCTCGAGCAGTTTCGGCTGGAGTTTCAGCATTTTGCGCATGCTGGCGAACTGGCGGTTGACCAGCGGCACTTGAATCAGGCGCACCACCGCCGCGATGAACAGGATGCCCAGAATGAACCGCGCGTCGCCTGCAAATCCGAACAGGCGCATCACGGCGTCCAGCGCCTGATAGCTGGGCAGCTGGCGGTTCTCTTGGTCAATCTGCACCGAGACCTTATCCAGCAGTGGGCGTCCCTGCTCTTGGTACACTTTCGTGTTGGGGTAGAGTTCCTCCAGTTGGCGCAGGCGGTTGTAGGCTTCCCGCGCGTCTTGTTTATCTTCGTAGAAGATTTTCGCCTCCAGCAGGATGCCGAGCGCGCCGAACTCTGCGCCGCGATAGCGGGTCGCCAGCTCCTGCGCACGGCGCGTGGCTTCGACATAGTCTTTCTCCGCTCGCAGTTTCTCGATTTCGCGTACAATCTCGTCGGGCGGCTTGTCGCTCATGGGCGGGCGCGAAAAATAGCTCCAGCCCATCAGCACCAGCAGCCAAATCACCATCGAGATGACCAGCGTCTGCGTGAAGAGTTTTCTCTGATCAATGGGTTCTTGTTGCGCCATGATAGTTGCCTCGTTGGGTCAAATCGTCGGGCACGGGGTCGTAGCCGCCTTGCGCGAACGGGTGGCAGCGCAGGATGCGTTTCAGCCCCAGCCATACGCCGTGCAGCGCGCCGTAGCGCTGAATGGCTTCCAGCGTGTATTGCGAGCAGGTCGGGTAGTAGCGACAGGTGGGGGGCGTCAGGCGCGAGACGCGCTGATACAAGCGTATCGCCCCTACCAGTAGCTGCGCCATCAGGCTCACTGCACACCTCCCTGCTGCAGGGCGCGTTGGAACTGCTCGCGGAGCGCGTCCATCGGCGCGGTCGCGGCGGGCGGTCGGGCGACGCACACGAGGTCGTAGCCGTGCGGCAGACGCTCCCACAGCGCACGCGCCACCGCACGCAGCCGCCGCTTGACGCGATTGCGCGCGACATGCATCCCAAACCGCCGCCCGACCACGAACCCCAGTCGGCTCGGCGCGTCGTCCCCACGCGGATAGACATACATCGTGAACGATTCCATACTCACCCGTCGCCCCTGCTGATAGACCCGCTCAAAATCGCGTTTGTTGCGCAGTCGTCCCGCGCGCGGTAGCATCTCACTCGACGGTCAGTCGCCAGCGCCCCTTCAGCCGACGCCGCTTCAACACATTCCGCCCATCCTTGCTGCGCATCCGACGGCGGAACCCATGCACCTTGTGCCGATGACGATTATTGGGTTGATAGGTTCGCTTCATCGTGTCGTTCCTCCAACGCCCAAGAGTGTACCCCATCGCGAGAGGGATTCGCGCAACCGCCGTCGAAACCTATAGCTGTCTTAAGGAGGTCAACCGATGCGTTCTACTTATGGGTTTTTAGGACTATTGTTTGTGGCAGGCACGCTTGCTCTGGCGCAGGCGCAATCCCCTGACGCGCTACAAGTGCAAGCCGAATTGACGCGACAACTCCAGCGCGAGCATCCGGGCGTGCTGGTCTACACCGAGGGCGACCAGGTGCGCCGTGTATGGGGCAAGCCGTTCGGCTACGGCGGCTCCGCCATCGACGCGGCGCAGGCGTTCGTGAACCGCTACGCCGACCTGTTCGCGCCTGGCGCGAGCGCGCTTGTGCTGAACGGCATCCAAGATGTGATGCGCGGCAAGTTCACTGCCGTCTACTTCCAACAGGTGGTGGACGGCATCCCCGTCGACAAAGGCGAGTTGACCTTGCTGGTGCGCGAGGTGGAGGGGTACCCGCTCGTGCTTGCCAGCAGCGCGGTGCGCTTCGTCGCGCCTGTCAACACGACGCCGAAACTGGACGCCGACGACGCCATCCAAATCGCCCAGAAACTGCGTCCCGACCTGCACGCCGATACCAAGCCCGAACTGGTCATCTACCTTGCCGAAGAGCAGACCCATCTCGCGTGGGCGTTCTCGGTAGACCGCCATTCGCTGGAAAAACCCGAACGGTATCGCGTGTTTGTGGACGCGCACACGGGCGAACTGCTGGAGTGGCGCTCCGAGGTCTACTACGCCGACATCACGGGTCAGACGCGCGGCTACGCAACGCCCGGCTTGCGCCCCGACTCCAGCGCGAACCCGCCCCAACTGCGCACCATTCCCAAACTGCGCGTGAGCGTGGTCGGCGGCAACAGCATCTTCAGCGGCATTGACGGCAGGTTCACCCTGCCGTTTAGCGGCTCGGGCAGCGCGACCGTGCGCGCGGAACTCATCGGCACGGGCGTGCGCGTGAGCAACCAAGCGGGCAGCACGCTCGTGCTGGAACAGACCGTGAACCCGCCCGCATTCGTCGACTTCCTGTTCAACAGCACGCCCAACGAACTCAACACGGCGCAGATTAACGGGCTGATCCACACGCAACTGGTGTACGATTTCGTCAAATCCATCAACCCCAACTACCCCGGTGTGGACATCCAAATCCCGTGTAATGTGAACATCAACAACACCTGCAACGCTTACTACAGTAACCGCACGATTAATTTCTACCGTGCGGGCGGCGGCTGCGTGAACACCTGCTACTCGACGGTGGTGTACCACGAATACGGGCACTTTATCATTCACATGGGACACCCCAACGCCAGCGGCGACTACCATGAGGGCATCGCGGATGTGACGGCGGCGTTCCTGACAGTAGACCCCTGCTTGGGCATCGAGTTTCAAGGCGTTGGCACAGGCTGTATCCGCAACGCGGTGAACAACCGCCTGCATCCATGTTCGGGCGGGGTGCATTTCTGCGGGCAAGTGATTAGCGGCGCGTTCTGGCAGACTTGGCTGGAGATGCGCAACCGCTACGCGAGCAACCCACAATACGCGCTGGAGCGCGTGCGCGAGTGGTACCTGAACAGCATCCTGCTGCGCCCGACGGGCATCTCGCCGCAGATTACCATCGATGTGCTGACGCTGGACGACAATGACGGCAACATCTACAACGGCACGCCGCACTACCAACAGATAGCGACGGGATTCGCGCGGCACAACCTACCCGCGCCGCAGATCGACTGGGTGCAGATTGAACCCGTGTCGCTGCCGAGCGGGTTTGTCAGTCCGCCTGTGCCTGGCAGTTTCGCCCTGCCGCTGATGCGCTTCGTCGTGCGCATCAACGACCTCGCAGGGCAGCGCGACATGAACGCCGTATTCCTGCACTATCGGGTCAATCGCGGCGCGTGGCAGACCGTGCGCATGAACCGCTTCGGCACGAACGGCGCGATAACGGCGGTTCCCGTGCCCGCGTGCGGCAGCAGCGTCGAATACTACCTCGAGGCGCGCGACACGCAGGGACGCGCGAGCTTCTACCCCCGCAACGGAGCGAACGCGCCGATCAGCGTGCTGGCGGCGATTGGTCTGGCGGTCACCCTTGAGGACACCTTCGAGACGAATCTCGGCTGGAGTGTGCAGAACGACTCGTCGCTAACGGCGGGCGCATGGGCGCGCGACATCCCGCGCGGCACAAGTCAGAACGGGCAGCCTGCGAACCCGAACGCCGACTCGCCTGACGCGGGCAGCCGATGCTACTTCACAGGGCAGGGCAGCGTGAACGGCTCCGTCGGCGAGGCGGATGTGGACGGCGGACCGACCTACCTCACCTCGCCCGTGATTAACCTTGCGGGCAGCGACGCCATCATCGAATACTCGCGCTGGTTCTACAACGGCACGACGCTCAACGACGCCTTCTGGGTGGAGGTCTCCAACGACAACGGAGCCACCTGGGTGCGCGTGGAGACGGTCAACTTCACGGGCGCGGAGAACCGCTGGGTCCCGCGCAGTTTCCGCGTGGGCGACTATGTCACGCCGACGGCGCAGGTGCGCGTGCGCTTCGGAACCAGCGACAACCCCAACGACTCCATCGTGGAGGCAGGAGTAGACCACTTCGTCGTGCGGCGGATTGTGTGTCCCTGATAGGAGTGGCTGTAGACGCGCCCTGCAGTACCCTCGCTCCCACCCGCCTCTTCAAGGGGGAGGGTGGGAGCACATTCTACGCACGGCTCGCCCGCTTGAAGGCGCGATCGCTCTGCGTAATACCAATCGCCGCACCATAGTTCGTTAATCGCACGGCAAGCCCGCCACGCCGACAACGCCGCCACCGCGTCCGCCGTGCGCATCCGCTCACGCCACCACACCTGACCCGTCAACAGGTCAACTGCCACCTGCAAGTACCGCCACTTGAACTGACGCTCCACCCGCTGCTCGCTACATGAACAGTAACGCTCTGTCAACTGACGCCGAAGCGCCCCACAAGTCTGTTTGGCGCAAAAGTTGCTGTGCCCGTACAGGCGCCTATGCGCAAAGGAAGACACTATGCGATTAATTGGCTTAGCATTCGGAACTTGCTGATAGCAAGTATGTTCGCTCAAGGCAAAATCGTCGTCAATAATGACGAGTGGACGCTCAGCAACGCTGGCTACTCGTTCGCCCCTGACGCCGACAGGTTTGCTCGGAATGTCGCCAACTGGTTCACAGGCGGCGGGTCGGGCAACTTCCTCGCTTACACCAACAACTTCGGACTATATGGAGCGCAGCTTGCCAACACCATGGCAAATGCTGGGCACACTTGGACGGTCTCGACGGCGGGCACGCTGAACCTGTCGCTGATGCAAAACTACGACGCCATCTTTCTGGGCGGCTACTACACGAACATCGTGATTGCCGACCTCATCCAGTATGTGCAGAACGGCGGGAATGTCTATCTGGCGGCGGGTACAGGTGTAGGCGGCGCAGTGAACGAGGCGGGCTTCTGGAACCCGTTCCTGAACGCCTTCGGGTTGAGTTTCGCGCCCTCCTACAACGGCATCGGTGGCAATATCCCCATCAACAGCCCGCACCCTATCTTCGCGGGTGTGAGCCAACTGTACCAGAACAACGGCAACAGCATCATCGATCTGCAGCCTGCCAACCCGAACAACGAAGTGCTGGTGTTCAGTCAGGGGCAGGGGCTGTATGCAGTCTATGTCCCTGAGCCTGCGTCGCTGTTGGCGCTGGGCGTTGGTCTGGCGGGCGTTGCGGGGCTGCGTCGCCGTCGGCGATAAACGCGCCCTTAGTCCGAAACGGCGCGAGGGCGGACACCGCTGTCCGCCCCGCGCGTTTTTAACGGTTCTCGATGCGGGTAGGGTCGTACCGCCCCGCACAGTCGCGACACTTGCATACCGCCACATCGCAACGCGGACGGGAAAACGCCTCACGCCAACCCACAGTAGGCGTCTGACCCAGCACAACCGCGATCAGTAGCAGAATCTGCCAGCCGCGCACGCCCCTATTATACCCAATCAGTCTACTGAGTCAAGCACACTGCGGACGCAGCAGGGGTATACTTCGGTCGCTATGAAGGTCGGAATCGTCGGTTGCGGGAACATCAGCCCCGTGTATTTGCGGGTGGCGCAAGGGTTTCCAGAGATCGAGGTGGTCGCGGTCGCCGACGCGCTACCCGAGTTGGCGCAGGAACGCGCAGCGCAGTTCGGCGTTCCGCAAGCGCTGGCGGTGGACGCGCTGCTGCAGCATCCCGACATCGAGGTCGTGCTGAACCTGACGCCCCCGAAAGCGCACGCGCCGATCAACAAAGCCGCGTTGCAGGCGGGCAAGCATGTCTACTGCGAGAAGCCGTTCGGCGTCAACCGCGAGGAGGCGCGCGAAGTGCTGGAACTGGCGCAGCAGCGCGGGCGATACATCGGCTGCGCGCCCGACACGGTGCTGGGCGCGGGCATCCAGACCTGCCTGCACCTTATCCGCGAGGGCGCGATTGGCGAACCCGTCGGCGCAAGCGCGTTCATGCTTAGCCCCGGACACGAACGCTGGCACCCCAACCCAGAGTTTTTCTACCAAGTCGGCGGCGGACCGATGCTCGATATGGGTCCCTACTACATCACCACGCTCGTTACCCTGCTGGGCGTGGCGCGGCGGGTGGCGGGCATTAGCCGCATCACGCGCCCTGTGCGCACCATCACCAGCGAACCCAAGCGCGGGCAGACCATCACCGTCGAGACGCCCACGCACATCACGGGCGCGATCGAGTTCGAAAACGGCGCGCTGGCGACGGTCATCATGTCGTTCGATGTGTGGGCGCATCGGCTGCCGTGCATCGAAATCTACGGCACGGAGGGCACGCTGGGCGTGCCTGACCCGAACGGTTTTGGTGGTCCCGTGCTGCTGCGCAGGGCGGGCGAGTCGGAGTGGCGCGAGATGCCCCTCACGCACCCCTACGCCGAACAGTACCGCGGTTTGGGGCTGGCGGAGATGATCCGCGCCATCCACGAGGGTCGCCCGAACCGCCTGAACGGGCAACTGGCGTACCATGTGCTGGACATCATGCTGGCATTCAACGACTCGTCGGCGTCGGGGGCGCATGTGGCGTTAGACAGTTCCTGTACCCCGCCCGCGCCGATGCCTGCCGAGGGGCTGTAAGGCGGCTGCAGACGGAGCAGACTCGTCATAAGACGCCTCATCGGGTATACTCCTATGATACGCACAGGGTACGCTACCGATAGCAAATGCACGATAGCAACTGTCGCCGACCGTGCGCGTTTGCGCCTGCATCGGATGTGGGCGCACAGTGAAACACCAAAGGAGGCAAAATGCATCAGCGAAGCAACGCTATTCGGGTTGGAATTGGGCGCGGGCTGCTGGCGGTTATGGGCGTGGCGATGCTGTGTGCGCTGGGCTGCGCCAAGGCGCCACGCCAGGCTTCGAAAGGCGCGACGACCAAAGCGGTAGAGGCGCGCGTGCAGACGCCGCCGCCCACCCTGTTCGAGGTGAACCGTCGCCTGCCCCCGCGCCATCGGGTGCTGAAAGCGCAAGGCAGACCCGGCGAGAGCCTCGTCATCTGGCGCGTGTATTACCGCAACGGCAAAGAGGTACGGCGCGTCAAGGTGCGCGAGGAGGTGCTGGAGCCGCCACAGCCGCGCATCTACGAAATCGGCGTGCATGGGCACATCGCCTCGCGTGGCGCAGTCGGCAGGAGCGGTGCGTTCCGCACGGCGAAGGTGCTTACCATGCACGCCAGCGCGTACACCCCGCACCGCAGCGGCGGCGGCACAGGCAGTGGACGCACCGCCACAGGGCTGCCCGCAGGCTACGGGCTGGTCGCAGTAGACCCGCGCGTGATCCCGCTGGGCACAGTGCTATACATCGAAGGCTACGGGATGGCAATCGCCGCCGACACGGGGCGCGCCATTCGCGGGCATAAGATCGACCTCTGCTACGCGACGCGCCAGCAGGCGATACAGTTCGGTAGGCGCAAAGTGCGCGTGCATATCCTGCGCGCCGCGCCCGCCGCCCCACCGCCCAAACCGCCCGACGACGCCGAGAACGCCGACGATGCGCCCCCAGACCCCGACGCGGACTCGTCATGACGCCCCTACCCCGCGCGCATTCGCACAACGACTACTGGCGCAAGCGCCCCCTGCAGGACGCGCTGGAGTGCGGCTTCTGCAGTGTGGAGGCGGACATCTTTCGGGTGGGCGACCAACTGCTGGTGGGGCACGACCCGCCTGAGTTGCGTCCCGAACGCACGCTGGAGGTGCTGTACCTTGCGCCCCTGCGCGAGCGCGCGCGCCAGTTTCGCGGGCGCATCTACCCCGACGCGCCCCATTTCTACCTGCTGATTGATGTCAAAAGCGACGCGCAACCGACCTACGACGCGCTGCACAAGACCCTCGCCCGCTACGACGACCTGCTGACCCGCTACGAGGGCGCACGCGCCTATCCCCGCGCGGTGACGGCGGTGCTGTCGGGCAACCGCATACCGCTGGAGCGGCTGGGGCGCGAGCGGGTGCGCTTCGTCGGCTACGACGGACGCCTGCCCGACTTGGACAGCGACGCGCCCCCGACGCTAATCCCGTGGGTCAGCGACAGTTGGACGCGCCTGTTCCGCTGGAACGGGCGAGGCGCGTTCCCCGACGCCGAACGCGAGCAACTGCAACAGATCCTGCGCCGTGCCCACGCGAAAGGCTACAAACTCCGCTTCTGGGGCGCGCCCGACATCCCGCCCGTGTGGGACGCCCTCTGGGACACTGGCGTCGATCTCATCGGCACCGACCTGCCCTATGCGCTGCGCGACTTCATGTGGGGTAAACTGAAGACGACGCAGCGATGAAACGAATCGAGGCAATCATCCGCCCGATCCGATTCGAGGCGGTCAAAGAGGCACTGAACGACATCGGCGTCTACGGCATGACGATTACCGATGTGCGCGGGTTCGGACGCCAGCAGGGGCACACCGAAAAATATCGCGGGGGCGCCTACACGCTGAACCTGCTGCCCAAAATCAAACTCGAAATCGTCGTGCCCGACGAGCGCGTCGAAGAGATCGTCAGCGTGATTATCGAGGCTGCCCAAACGGGCGAAATCGGCGACGGTAAAATCTTTATCGCGGATGTCGCCGATGCCGTGCGCATCCGCACAGGCGAACGCGGCGAAGCCGCACTCTAAATACGGGGGTGTCTTATGGCAATCACAACAGCGCAACCGACGACGGAACGGCTTGTGGTGGACTGGGAAGGTTACCTGAACCTGCCCGACGACCTGAAACACTATGAAATCATCGACGGCGAGGTAATCCCTATGGCAGGTCCAACACTGAAGCATCAGATGATTTCACAGGAACTGTTCAAGCGCTTGGACATATTCGCAAGCGTCAAAAGACTTGGGAAGTTGTTCTATGCCCCGTTTGACTTTGTGATTCGTCGTGCGCCTGTACGCACACGCCAGCCTGACTTGTTTTTCCTCTCGCGCGAACGCCTGCACGACTGGGCGCACCTGCAAGAGCAGCCCCGACTGGAGTTCGCCCCCGACTTGGTGATTGAAATCCTCTCGCCGTCGGAGACCTACACCTACTGGAGCGAGAAACTGCAGGACTACTATGCGCTGGGCGTGCCCGAAGTGTGGCTGGTGGACATAGACAAGCGGGCGATAGAGGTGCAGGTGCGCGAGGCGGGCGGCTATCGGTCGCTGGGGTGGTTTGGTGGGGAGCAGGTCGTCGCCTCGCAGGTGTTGGCAGGGCTGGAACTCAAGCCCGTCGAAGTGTTCGCCGTGCTGGACGAGTTGGAGGGTGGGCAGGCGGTATAATAGACGCGCTATGTATGTGATCATCGCAGGCGGCGGCGACATTGGCTACCATCTGACGAAAGCGTTGCATCAGCACGGCTACGAGGTGCTGCTGATCGAGAAGAACCGCAAGCGCGCGATGGACCTGGCGGACGATTTAGGCGAGCGCGTGATGTATGGCGATGCTTGCGAGGTGCGCGTGCTGAACGAGGCGGGCGCACGCCGCGCCGATGTGGTGGTCGCCGCCACAGGCGACGACGAGGACAACCTCATCATCAGCCAACTGGCGCAGAACTTTTTCAAAGTCAAGCGCGTGCTGGCGGTCGTGCGCGACCCGCGCCACGAACCGCTGTTTTTCAAACTGGGCGTCCACGAGACCATCTGCAGCACGCGGTTCATCTTCAACATCCTGGAGCAGGAAGTGGAGTACGGCGAGGTGCTGCCGATTGGCGCGATTATGCGCGGTGAAATCGAGGTGATTGAAGCGGAAGTCACGCCCGAATCGCCCGTCGCGGGCAAGAGCATCGGCGAAATCGAACTGCCGCCGAAGACGCTGCTGGCGGCGGTGGTGCGAAACGGGCAACTCACGCTGGGGCTGGCGAACCTGATTTTGCAGCCTGGCGACACGGTCGTCGCGCTGACCCCGCCCCAGCACGAGAAGCAACTCGCGCGAGTGATGCGCGGCACGGCGCGCTAAGCCTACCCGTACACCTGTTCGGGGTCAACCAGCACGGGTTCAACCTCCACCAGCGACTCGCCCTCCGCCGCGCGGTAGAAGCAACTCCGATGCCCCGTGTGGCACGCGACGCCGACCTGTTCCACTTGAATCAGCACCGCGTCGGCGTCGCAGTCCACCAAGATGCGCCGCACATGCTGCAAGTGCCCGCTGGTCTCGCCCTTGACCCAGTATTTCTGGCGCGAGCGACTCCAGTAGGTACACAGCCCCGTCTCCACCGTGCGCTGCAGCGACTCGCGGTTCATGTAGCCGACCATCAGCACCTGTCCTGTGTCGGCGTCCTGAATCACAGCGGGCACAAGCCCGTTCGCATCGTACTTGAGCGCGTCGAGCCACGCCATCGTCAGTTCACCTGGATCTGGATTTTGGCGGTTGCTGGCGGTCGCACGCCCAGCGGGTCAGCGATGGTCAGGTGTACCGTGTAGTTGCCGCGCTTGGGGAAACGACGGCGCACCACCTGCCCCGTGCCGTCCACCTGCGAGGGGTCGTCGCCGAAACTCCAGCGGTACTCCACAGGCGTGCTGACATTCTCCGCCACGCCGAAAAAGATGAGTTCGTCGCCCGACGCGATGCTCAGTCGCTCCTGACTGCGCGAGGTGAACACCGAGCCGAAGGTGTTTTGGATTGCCATGTAGCCTTGCAGCGCGCCGCCTTCCGAGAGGGTGCGAATCTCGCCGATATAGAACACGCCCGTCGCGTCGCCGAAGAAGCCGATTTTAGCGATTTGCCCGTTGGTCTCGCGCAAGCCTGCAATGGCGCGCAGCGGCACACTTAGCGACTGCCAGCCCGACTCGTCCGTGCGCAGGTTTTGCAAGGGCACGACGGTCTCCGTGCGTTTGCCGTCGCTGGTCTCGATGACTAAGCGCAGTTCGCGCAGGGTGGGCGTGGTGGTTTGCCCGCCGCCGCCTGCGGGCGCGCCAGGTCCGCCGAATCCGCCCGGCGCTTGCGGACCGCCGCCCTCTGCGCCGAAACCGCCTTCCCCGCCGAAGCCCGGACCGCCGCGCGGCGCGCGGCCAGAACCGCCCAAGCCGCCGGGCGCTTGTGGACCGCCTGCGCCGCCGCCCGTCGCGCCGCCGCTTGTGCCCGCAAAGCGCAGGGTGAACCGCATCGCTTTGTCAGGAGCGTTCACATCGGCGCGGAGGTCAACAGGCGTGCTGAACACCACCCAGCCGCCTGAAAGCATCCCGCGCGTCAGCACCTTAATCGAGCGGCTGCCCACGAAGGTCGTCTCCGTGCTGTCTTCAATCGTGCCTGCGCCCCAACTGCGCAGGGTAATGCCTGCGTTCTCTGTGGGCTGCCCCGCGTACAGGGTCGCATCCGCGAACCCCGCGCTTGCCAACCCCGCCGCCAATCCCGTTAGCCAACCGAGGTGTCGTATGCGCATCGTCATCCCTCGCCCTAATTCTACCTAAGCAGGTACACTCCTGCCATGCGGTTAGACGCGCCAGCAGAGGGCGAGGGCGCGCTGATTGAACGAATCGCGCGGCGGATCGGGCAGGCGTCTCTGCCCGACGCTTTTCGGCTTGTGCTGGGCATCGGCGACGACACGGCGGCGCTACAAATCGGCGAGCAGACGCTGCTGTGGACGGCGGATATGCTGCTGGAGGGTATCCACTTCCGCTTGGACTGGATCGACCCCGCCTCGCTGGGCTGGAAGTCGCTGGCGGTGAATCTGAGCGACATCGCGGCGATGGGCGGGACGCCTGTGGGCGCGCTGCTGAGCCTCGCGCTGCCCGCCGAACGCACGGGCGCGTGGCTGGACGCCCTTGCGGATGGGCTGGCAGAGTGTGCCCGCGCCTATAGCGTCGCGCTGCTGGGCGGCGACACGAACCGCGCCGAGCAGGTCGTCATCGATGTGTCGGTGCTGGGCGTCGTGGCGGGGCGACCAGTGCCCCGCAGCGGCGCACGCGCGGGCGACTGGCTGCTGGCGACGGGCGCGCTGGGCGGCTCACGCGCAGGACTGCACGCGCTGATCGCGGGCGAAGCGTCCGCGATAGACCTCGCGCCGCACTTCCGACCGATTCCGCGCCTGCAGGTCGGCGCGCTCGCGCGAGAACTGGGCGCAACGGCGATGATGGATCTCAGCGACGGGCTGGCAGCGGACTTGCCGAAATTATTGCGGTCGTCGGGCGTCGGGGCGGTCGTCTACGCCGCGCAGGTTCCCGTGCATCCCGCTGCTACGCACTGGGCGCAAGCGCATGGGCTTGACCCCGTTGCCTTCGCGATTGCAGGCGGCGAAGACTACGAGTTGCTCATCGCTGCGCCGCCGCCTGTCGCCCAGCGGCTGCTGGAGCGCGTCCCCGCCGAGACGGGCGCGCCGCTTGCGCACATCGGCGAGGTAATCGCCGCGCAGGAGGTATGGCTCCAGCGCGCGGACGGGGGACGCGAGTCATTCGCAATCACAGGCTGGGATCACTTCCGCGCCTGAGCGTCGGACGGCGCATCGGCAGGCAGTTCCACCATCACCTGCCGTGCGGCATGGCGCGCCGCATCGGTCAGGCTCGTGGGCAGCACGCCCAGCCCAATCAGCCCCAACGCGCACGCCAACAGCGCGGCGGACACAGGCGCGGGCACGCGCCATGCTACCGTCGGCATGCGCGGCTCGGCGTACAGGCTGAACACCAGCCGTAGGTAGTACGCCGCGCCCACCACACTGGTCAGCGCGAGAACGCTCGCCAGCAGCCACTGGTTCGCCTCCACCGCCGCGAAAAACAGGTACCACTTGCCCCAAAAGCCTGCCGTCGGCGGGATGCCCGCCAGCGAGAGCAACAGAATCGCCATCGCGTGCGCGGCGAACGGACTGCGCCGATACAGCCCCTGCAGCGCGTCTACCGTCGTAGCGTCGCCCGCGCGCGCCATCAGACTCAGCACCGCGAACGCGCCCACCGTCATCAGGCTGTAGGCGACCAGATAGTAAATCATGCCCGCCACGCCCGTTGCATTTGCACTCACCAAGCCGACGGTCAGATACCCTGCGTGCGCAACGCTGGAGTATGCCAGCATCCGCTTCGCGTCCCGTTGCACCAACGCCGCCGCGTTGCCCACAATCATCGAGAGCATGCTCAGCCACCACAGCAGCGCGCCCCACAACTCCAGCGCGGGCGCAACACTCAGCGTGATGCGAATCAGCACACCGAACGCCGCCACCTTCGCCACCGCCGACATATACGCCGTAGCCACCGTCGGCGCGCCCTGATACACATCGGGCGTCCACAAGTGGAACGGAACCAGCGACGCCTTGAACGCCAAACCAATCAGAATCAGAATCGCGCTTGCCATCAGCAGCGCGCCTGTCGATGCCTCCTCTGTGGAGAGCGCGACTGCCCGAATGTCCACCGTGCCCTGTGCGCCGTACAGCAGCGCAATCCCATACAGCAGGAACGCCGACGCGAACGCGCCCAGCAGAAAATACTTCAGCGCGGACTCCTCCGAACGCGCCTCCGTGCGCGATAGCCCCGACAACACATACAGCGCGAGCGAGAGCATCTCCAGTCCGATGAACATCACCATCAGATTCGTGGTGGTCAGCATCGCCAGCGCGCCCGCGCTCGCAAACAGCACCAGCGGATAGAATTCGCCGTAGCGCAGCCCGCGCGCCTGCAGGTAATCTTCCGAGACCAGCAGCGTCAGCGCGGTCGCCCCCAGCACTGCCAACCCCAACACCGCGCCCAGCGAGTCGGCGACCACCATCGCGCCGAAGGTCACCACGGCGCCCTGCCAAATGGCGACCTGGAAATAGGCGGCGAGCGCCAGCCCCAGCAGCCCGACAGCGATCAGCGGGGTGCGGCGCGTCGGGGGCAAAAAGAGCTCCAGCACAAGCGTCAGCAGCGCAGTCGCAACCACGACGCCAATCGGCGCGAGCGCGCTCCATTCGATCTCGGGCGTGACGAACGCTTCCATGCGCCCGATAGTATACCTGTGTCGGCGCCCGCGCCCAAAGCCGCGGATTAGGATGAATTTCCCCGAAAAACGGCAGCACTGCGCGTCAAGATGGTGTATAATACACGCAAGCACTTCGCCCTCTGGCTTGCGGTAAAGGAAGGCTGGACGTTTCTCGCCTCGACGCTCTCTATGGGTTTGTTTCATCACTTGTGGCAGGGTACGGCTATGCGTGCTTTCTGGTTATGTGGGCTTCTGGCAGGGACATACTGGACGGGAGCCGCCCAGTCGCTACGCACGCCTGATGGCATGCTATGGGCAGGCTCCACTTTTTCGCTAAGAGCGGTTGCAACGACACGGGAGGGACGCCCGCTAAGCGTCTCGAACGCGGCGACGGTGACCGTCGGCGAAGTGATTCACTGGCGCGTGGCGGTTGAAGGCGAACCCGCGTTGACCGTTGCAGGCTCGGAAGGCTGGTTCACGCTGCTGATCCAAAACCGCAGCAACACGGTCGACGCGCTCACCCTGCGCCTCAAGACCGACGAGAGCGTTGACGCCAGCCCGTGGGGCATCGCGTTGTTCGAGCAGCAGCAGGACGGCTCGGGCTTTAGCAACGGGTCGCTGCTGGCGGAGTCCACTTCGCCGCTGATGCCTGGCGAGTCGCGTCGGCTCTTTCTGCGCGCCCGTCCGCCCAGCGACCGCAACACCGACGGCGCGTGGATTAACTGGACAGCCTTTTCGCAACGCGCCTCGGAGATCAGTTTTTCGCGCGACTTCGCCTGTGGCGTCGAGGCGTCGCGCGGGACGCACACAAGCGCTTCCACCCCCACCAGCCATCGTATTGTCGGCGCGCCCGTGCTGATTCAGGGGCGGCTCCACTGGCTGACTTGGGACGGATACCTGCTACGCCTCTACCGCACGCCGAACCCGCTCAGCGTCACCACCACCTTCTCGAACAACACCAGCCTGGAGGCGCGCGTCCACATGCCTGAACCAACCCATCAGACTGTGCTGATTGGCGACCACTGGTACTTGCTCACGCGCACGGGGCAAATCGTATTCTTCCTGCTCTCGCAGGCGCAGGGCGCAACCACACTCTCGGCGCAGTTCGTCAACCTGCCGAGTGGAGTCACGCCCGACTCGAACCTTCCTTTGCTCAACTGCGCAGGCAACCTCTGCTTCGTGGACAGGCAAAACCGTATCTGGTCATTCAGCCATACGACGGGACTCTTTACAGCACTGCCCGCCTTCTCCAGCCAGCCGATTACCCACCTCACGGTTCTGAACGGCAATCTGCTGGCAGTAGGGCGCGCCGATGGGCAGGTGGACATCTACCACGGTGCAACGCCCTTGGTGTTCGGGTTCCGTGTGCCCGGAGCGGGCAGTCAGCCGGTGCAGTTTGTCGGACTGCATCACGACCTGCTCATTTTGGCAGTGGGCAGCACGCTCGCGGTCTACGATACGCAGACCGTCAAATGGTTGTGGGTGCGCACGCTGGACAGCGCCATCGTTGCGCCCCCTGTGCTGGATACGCGCAGCAAGGGGGCGTGCTACGCGCTCACCGAAGGCGGCTGGCTCTACGGGTTCGCCCTCGCCCGCGGGGAGACGCTACCCCTGTACCCCAGACGCATGTTCGAAACATGGGTCGCTCGCGCCGCGCTCAGTTGCCTCACCCGCGCCGACCGCGAGGTGCCCTACCTCTATCTGCAGGCGGAACTGGCGGACGGTACCGTGCGCACGCTGCTCATCACGGCGACCAACCCGCTGAACCGCTTCGTGAACCCCACAACGCTTGTGAACACCCCCATCGGTAGCCACTGGCTGTTCACAGGCAACACCGACCAAGACCTCGCGATTCAGTGGGTCTCGTGGGGCGCGGGCAGCGACGCCAACCGCGGCGCGTTCTACGCCTTCCGCCTGCGATAGGTACAATATGCCCGATGTGGGCTATCGAAACGCGCAACCTGCGCAAAGTGTACCGACCGCTGTTTGGGGGCAACCCCATCACAGCGGTCGATAACCTCAACCTGCAAGTGCCTGCAGGCACAGTGTTCGGCTTTTTGGGTCCCAACGGCGCAGGCAAGACAACCACCATCCAAATCCTGATTGGGAATGTGTACCCGACGGCGGGGGAGGCGTTCGTGCTGGGGCATCGCGCGGGCGCGCTCGCCGCAAAGCGCAAACTCGGATTCCTGCCCGAAAAGTTCCAGTTCCACGACTTTCTGACCGCCGAGGAGTTCCTGCGCATGCACGGACGCCTCGCCAAGATGGATCGAACAACCCTGCAGCGACGCATCGACGAGGTGCTGGAACTGGTTGGGCTTGCTGAGCGACGCACGAGCAAAATCCGCGAGTTCTCCAAAGGCATGCAGCAGCGCGTCGGACTGGCGCAGGCGATCCTGCACGACCCTGACCTCGTGATTCTGGACGAGCCGACCTCCGCGTTAGACCCGCTGGGGCGCAGGCGCGTGCGCGAGGTCGTGCAGTACCTCAAGGAGCGCGGCAAGACGGTGTTTTTGAACTCGCACCTGCTCTCGGAAGTCGAGCGCAGTTGCGACCAGGTCGCGATTATCAACAAGGGGCGCGTGATCGTGCAGGGCACGCTGGACGAGTTGCTGGTGAACCGCTCGGTGGTGCGCGTGGAGCTGCGGCGCGTCGAGCCGTGCGTGCTGGAAGCCGCCGCGAAAGTCGCCCAGAAGGTACACCCCGTCGACGAGCGGTGCTTCACCGCCGAGGTCGCCAGCGAGGACGACATCCCCGAACTCGCGCGCGCGATTCTGGACGCGGGCGGCGCGCTGATTGGCTTGCAGGCGCACCGTGAAACGCTGGAAGACCTCTTCATCCAGACAGTGGAGGCGGAGGGCAGATAACATGGGAGTCATCATCGCGCTCACGCTCAAAGAGGCGATGCGCCGACGCGCGTTTCTGGGCACGCTCATCATCTTAGTGACGCTGTACGGGCTGAGTTTTCTGCCGCGCGCGTTCAAGGAGGCGTTCGGCGGCGACGAACGACAGTTCGAGTTGGGCGTGAACATCGCCGTGTTGTTCGGCATCGACGCCATCAAGTTCTTCTCGGCGGTGCTGGCGATTCTGCTCAGCGCAGGCGCAATCACTGCCGAGATCGAGCGCGGGTATCTGGCGGCAATTCTGCCCCGCCCGCTTTATCGCTGGGAACTCTACCTGGGCAAGTGGCTGGGCGTGATGCTGTTCAGCGCGGCGAACGCAACGCTCTGGACAGCGATGCTGTGGGCGTCGGTTGCGCTGCAGGGCGAGCCGCGCGTGGAGATGTGGCGCGCGCTGCCCTATGTGCTGCTGTACCCGATTCTGTATGGCACGCTCGCGCTTGCGCTCTCCAGTTTTCTGGGCGCGTCGATTGCCTCGATGTTCACTGTTGCGCTGGGCGCGTTCGCCTACTTCTCCGACCATTTCCTGCGCCCGATTGCGGCGTTTTTCGATGTGCGCCTGCTGCAGCAGATGATTTGGCTTTCGGAGTGGGCGCTGCCGATGGCAACGCTGAAGCGACTGGTGCAGATTCAAGTGGATACCATCCTACCGCCAGGGTTTGGCGAGCGCCCGCGCTTCGGACGCCCCGATGTGCTGGAGTTCCTGAACCCGCCCGTGCAGCCGCTGGACTTGGCGTATGTCGCGCTGTATATCCTTGTGGCTCTAACTGTGGGGCTGGTCATCTTCTGGCGGCGTGATGTGCAGTAGATTTACAGGGGTATACTGAGTTTATGGCAAAAGTGTTGTCGCGCCCGAAATCTATAGTGCGCGGGGGAAACACGCGCAAGTTCACCCGCGCCGAGTTGGAACGGATGTACGACGCAGGCATCCTGCACCCCGACGAGACAATCGAACTCATCGGCGGCGAACTGGTCGCAAAGGAGTTGCCTATGAAAAGCGCACACGCGACTGCAATCCGTCTTTGCGTCCGCGCCCTGCAGAAAGCATTTCCCGAAGAGGCGGGCTACTTGGTAGACACGCAGTTGCCGCTGGCACTGAGCGAGCGCGACCTGCCGCTACCCGATGTCGCCGTCGTAGAAGGCAGCATCCGCGACTTCGCTTATGCCCACCCCACCCGCGCCGTGCTGGTGGTGGAAGTCAGCGAAGCCACCCTGCGTTTAGACCGCCACACCAAAGCCAGCCTCTATGCGTGGGCAGGCATTCCTGAATACTGGATTGTGAACCTTATGGAGGGCGTGCAGGAGGTGTTTCGGGAGCCTGCGCCGATAGCAGGACGCCCGTATGGGTACGGGTATCGCCAGCAGGCGGTGTATCAAGCGGGCGAGTCGATTACGCCTGTAGCACAACCAGAGGCAGTGATTGCCGTCGACGACCTGTTGCCGCCGCGCGAAACAGGTTAGCGAGCCTCGCGCTTCGCCTGCTGCCACAAATCTTCCCACTCGTCGGCGGAGAGGCTCTCCAGCAGGCGGTTCTGGCGCGTGGCTTCCGCCTCCATCCACTGGAAGCGCACCGTGAACCGATCGACCATCTGGCGCAGGCACTGCTCGGCGTCCACTTTAGCGTGGCGGGCGATGTTGACCACCGTGAACAGCAGGTCGCCCAACTCGCTCGCGATGCGTCCTTTATCGCCCGACTCAATTGCTTGGCGCAGTTCGGTCTCCTCCTCGCGCAGTTTGTCCAGCACGCCATCGATAGAGTCCCACTCGAAGCCGACGCGGGCAGCGCGTTTGGAGATCTCTTGGGCGCGCGCTAACGCGGGCATCGCGCGCGGCACGCCGTCCAGCACCGAGTCGCGTCCTTTCTGTTGGCGTTTCGTGGCGTCCCAGTTTTTCAGCACCTGCGCGGCGGTCTCGGCGTGCGCATCGCCGAACACATGCGGGTGGCGCGCAATAAGTTTCTCGGTGAGATGCTGCACCACTTGCTCAATATCGAACGCGCCTGTTTCGCTGGCGATTTGGCTGTGCATCAGCACTTGCAGCAGCAGGTCGCCGAGTTCCTCGCGCAGTTCGGCGGGGTCGGCGCGGTCAATCGCTTCCAGCGTCTCGTAGGTCTCCTCCAGCAGGTGGGGCTTGAGGCTCTCGTGGGTCTGCTCGCGATCCCATGGGCAGCCGTCGGGGGCGCGCAGCGCGGCGACCACGCGCGCCAGCCCCTCAAAGCCCGCGTAGGTCTGCTCACGGCGCGGGCAGGCAGGAACCAGCAGATAGGTCAGCGCGTCGCAGGGCATCGCGGTCAGTTGTGCCAGCGGTACGCGCCGCGTCTCCACGCTCACATCGCCAGGCGCATGCACCAGAACCACCTCGTGGTCGGGCGGGTAGCGCAGGCTCAAGTGGGCGTGCAGGGCGCGCAGGCGTTCGGGCGTCTCGATACCAAACCAGAGGGCGGGCAGGGTCGGGTCGGGGGTGGCATGGGGCAGCCGCGCTGCGCTGATGACCTGAACGCCGTCGGGCGCAGCGTGCAGGGTCGCCTCCAGCGCAGGTTCCAGCGCACTGCGGCTGGGCACGAGTCGCACGGGGCGTCCCGCCTCAGCCGCTGCGGCGAGCGCGTGCGCTGCGAGGGGGTTGCCCAACAGCGGGTGCCCAGGCACAGCGAGGGCGATCGTGCGTTCGGGCGCGTGCAGCAGCGTCGCAACGGCTTTCTCTGGCTCGGCGGGGCACGGCTCGAATGCGATTCCTGCCAGTTGCAGCAGGCGCGTGCTGGGGTGAGTCGGCTGGCTCACAAACACGCGCGGGGCGCGGCGCAGGGCGTGCAACGCCTGCTCGCTCAGCTCCTGCGCCCCGCCCGCGCCCAGCCCCACAAGGTATAGCATCAGCGTTTCTCGGCGGGCTTATTCGCTGCAGGCGCGGCTTGGGCGCCCTGCTCGGCGGGCTTGCCGCCCTGCTGCGGCTCCAGCTGCGCGAGGGTCTTCTTCAGCTCCTCGATATCCTTCTGGTACTGCTTCTTCCACCCCTCGGAGGTAATCTCTACGGGTGTGTTCGCCATCCGCTTCGCCATCTCCATGTTCAGGTCGCGGTTGGTCTGCAACCCTTTCTGCAGCATCAGTTGCTCGCGGATATTGTCTTTGACCTCCTCGAAGGACAGCTGCTGCCCCTGACTTTTCGCCAGCACTTCAAAGCGCGCGACCACGCCGTTGCCCACGGGAATCCAGTCCGTTACCTGCTGCGGCTTGGCGTTCTTGAGGATGTTGCGAACGCGCAGCAGGACTTGCCCGTCGGGCGTCTGGGGTACTTGCCCCTCAAGCGCGAACTCCGACTCGCCCGACTGCACGCCTGCGACAGGGTTCTGCGCGTACTTGTTCACGATGCTCTGGAAGTTGAACCCGCGCTTGAGGTCGTCGTCAATCTGTTTGCGCACTTCGGGGTTCTGCACGAGGATGGTGCGCACGCGCGCGCTGGCGGGGCGATAAAACGCCCGCTTGTTCTCGTCGTAGATTTTCTTGACCTCCTGCTCCGTGACCGTGACGCCTTTGGTGCGCAGGTTGAACTCCGCCAGCGCCACGCGCACCCGCTCGCGATAGTCGTCGAGGGTCAGACGCCCCTCGGTGATGGCTTGCTTGATTTGCGGGTTGTTTTTCATCTCGCGCTGCACGCGCTCTTCGACCTGTTGGTCGGTCGGCAGCACGCCTTCCTCTTTCGCCATGTCGAGCAGCACCTGCTCGCGGATCATCTGCACAAGGGTCGTGTAGCCTGCGGGGGCGGTGGTCGCTTGGTTGCCGCCGATTTGCACGGGGGTCGGCATCAGCTCCAAGCGGCGGATATACATCTCTCGATCGATGGGGGTGTCGCCCACTTTGGCGACCACAGCTTTCTGGTTGCCGCCGCCGCACCCGCTTACAAGGGACGCCGTTAGCAGCGTTGCAAACCCAATCCCAACGAAACTCGATAATTTCATTCGTTCTCCTCCGTCCGATGTCGTGTTAGGTTCAGAATCAGCTCGACCTCGCCCGCGGCGTAGCCCGTTTGTCGGGCGATTTCGGCGACGGTAAGCCCTTGCGCCGCCAGCATACGCACCGCGCCATACAGCGAAGTTGCTGAACCTGTAGAGTTATACCCTGAATCGGGCGTTAAAGTTTCGGCGGTTGTGTTGGGCGTGGCGTCAACCGCGTCGGCGAACGGCGCGGGTGGCGTCGGCTGTGTCTCTGTGAGGCAGGCGTCGGCGTTTCCTGCGGCAGGCTCGCAGGCAAGCGGCGCGTACTGGGTGTAGCGTTCCAGCTCGCGCAGGCGCGCCTCGAGTCGCGCTTCGGCGCGCGCGGCGTCTTCGGCAAGTTTTTGCAGCAGGGCGTCAATCGTCTGGCGCAACTCTTCCAGCTCGCCCGTCAGCGATTGGCGCGCGGCTTGGGCGCGCAACTCGGTCTGGGCGCGTAAAAACAGCAGCCAGCCCGCAATGAGTAGCAGGGCTTGCAGCAGCACCATCAGTTCGGACATCGCTTAGACCTCCACATCCAGCGCGTGCGGCGTCTCGTCGGACGGCGGTTCGGGCGATTGGGACACCTTTTCGGGGCTGCCCTGCAACGCCTTTCGCTTCTGACGCGCGTGTTGCTCGCGCTCCTCGCGCGGCGTGCGCGCGCCCACAGGCGGAACCGACGCCACACGCTCGGACGAACGCACCGATTCGGGCATCGCCGTCGCCTCGCACAGGGAATTATCGGAAATTTGCAGAGGATTCTTGAGGTTCAGCTCACTGTCGCAATCGCGAAGCGGTGGCGGAAGCGCTCCACCGCCTCGCGCAGCGCAGCATGTTCGGGGCGGCTAAGGTCGGGGTCGCTCTCCAGCAGGTGGAACGCCTCTTGGCGGGCGACCTCCAGCAGGCGCATGTCTTTGACCAAGTCCGCCACGCGGAACGAGGGCATCCCGCTCTGGCGCGTGCCGTAGATTTCGCCCGGTCCGCGAATGCGCAGGTCTTCCTCGGCAATCAGGAAGCCGTTGTTGGTGCGCGTCATGATTTCCATGCGGCGCTGCCCGTCGTCCGACTTGGGGTTGGCAATCAGCACGCAGTAGGATTGGTGTTCGCTGCGTCCGACGCGCCCGCGCAACTGGTGCAGCTGCGCCAGCCCGAATCGGTCGGCGTCTTCGATCACAATCGCCGCTGCGTTGGGCACATCGACGCCGACCTCAATCACGGTGGTGGAGACCAGTATCTGCAGCTCGCCCGCGCGGAAGGCGTCCATCACGGCTTCCTTCTCGGCGGGCTTCATGCGCCCGTGCAGCAGCCCCACGCGCAGGTCGGGGAACACATCGTTCTGCAGGTGTTCCGCCATCTGCTCGGCGGCGCGCACCTGCAACTTGTTCGATTCGTCGATCAGCGGGCAAATCACATACGCCTGTCGCCCCTGCTCCACCAGCTTGCGCACGCCTGCGTACACCTTGAGTCGCTCTTCGGGCGTTTTCCAGTGGGTGCGCACGGGCTTGCGTCCTGGGGGCAGCTCGTCGATGATGGACACATCCAGCTCGCCGTACAGGGTGAGGGTCAGCGTGCGCGGGATGGGCGTGGCGGTCATCACCAGCACATGCGGCATGACGCCCTTGTCGCGCAGGGCGGCGCGCTGCAGCACGCCGAAGCGGTGCTGCTCGTCGACGATGGCAAGCCCTAGCCGCGCGAACTCGACGCCCTCCTGAATCAGCGCGTGCGTGCCGACGGCGACCATGCCGCGCCCTGTGGCGATGCGCTCGCGCGCCTGCTGCCGCTGCTTGTTGCTCAGCCTGCCGACCAGCAGTTCGACGCTTATCCCCAGCGGCTGGAACAGGCGGTGCAGGTTGATGGAGTGCTGCTCCGCCAAAATCTCGGTGGGCGCCATAATCGCCGCTTGGTACTGGTTGTCGACGGCTGCTAAGATCGCCGCCGCCGCGACGATGGTCTTGCCCGACCCGACATCGCCTTGCAGCAGGCGGTTCATCGGGTGCGGCTGCGCCATGTCGCTCCAAATCTCATGGATGACGCGCTTCTGGGCGTTGGTGAGTTCGAAGGGCACAATACGGTGCAGCATCTCGTTGAGGCGGTCGGCGTCGATGCGCAAGGCGATTCCGCGCTCTTGGCGCGTGCGCTGGCGTTGCATCCCAACGCCGAGTTGCATCAGGAAAAACTCCTCGAACACCAATCGCTGCCGCGCGGGGTCAATCGCCTGCTCGCTGTCGGGGAAGTGGATCTGCTGTAGGGCGTGCTGGATGGGCATCAGCCCCAGTCGCTCGCGCACGCTGCGGGGCAAGATTTCGGGCGCGAGGTGCGCATACTGCACGGTGTTCCAGAGAATCTGGCGCATGCGCTTTTGGCGGATGCCCTCGGTTAGCGGGTAGATGGGCACGATTCGGTTCACGCTCAGCAGGCTGTCGGGGTCTGCGCCGTCGGGCAGGTCTTCCCATTCGGGCGTCTCCATCTGCAGTCCGTAGGGCGACTCCTTGACCACGCCATACGCCACAATCTGGCTGTTGCGCAGCTTGTTGAGGGTGTCCTTCATGTAGGGCTGGTTGTACCAGACCAGTTCCAGCACGCCCGACCCGTCGTCGAGGTAGGCTTTGGTGAGGGTCAGGTTGCGCACCTTCATATTGTCCACCGTGACCAGTTTGCCCGACACCGTGACGGCGTCGCCTGCGCGGGCGTGGGCGATTTTGCGGAACTGGCGGCGG
Organism: Armatimonadota bacterium; assembly: GCA_023511915.1. GTDB lineage: Bacteria > Armatimonadota > Fimbriimonadia > Fimbriimonadales > GBS-DC > GBS-DC. Next base: position 1,172 of record JAIMAN010000015.1, on the reverse strand, counting down.
TCTTCGTAGCGGCGCGGCAGGTGAAACAGCAGGTCGCCCAGCGTGTAGAGGTTGAGCTTGCTCAGCACTTGGGCGAGTTTCGTCCCGACCCCCTTGACATACTGCACTTCGGTTTCGAGCGTGTAGCGCGCTGCCATAGCAGTTTATGATACCCTAAGTCGAGACTTACAGGCGCAGGTTAGCACCCCTCGCCGAAGCTGAACAGCACGGTCAGCAAATCGGCGTCGTCCACGACGCCGTCGCCGTTCAGGTCAGGCGCGGAGTTGCTGCCGCCAAAGTTAAGCAGCACGGCGAGCAAGTCCGCCTCATCGACGCAGCCGTTGCCGTCCACATCGGGCGAGGTAAGCCGATGGTGCACCACGAAACCGTCATAATCGCCCATGTCTGTCCAGAGTCGCCCCGCGAGAGTCAGGAAACGTCCACGCGGGTCTAAAGATGCGGAGTCAATCCACATCAGGTAGGCATCGGCGCGGTTAGGGAAGAGCAGCTGCCCCAGCGGGCGACCCTCCGCGGTGTAGCCAACCACAAGCGCTTGACGCGGCATCGACAGCTGAGGCGTCGTCGACGCGCTCAGGAACACTCGACCGAGCGCGTCCACATGCAGTCGGGCTCGTGGGAATTCGTCCGCAAGGACTTCGGGCACTTCGCGCTCCCACATCAGCTGTCCCGCGACGGTGTAGGCGCGCAGGCGTAGAGTTCCTTGCACGAATGCAGCGATATAGACGGGTCCGCGCGGCGCAACCGCCAGGCTCTGCGCGTTCATCAGCTCCTCACGCTCCCAGCGCAGTTCGCCTGTTGGCGTGTAGACCGCAAAGCGTGCGCGGCTTCTGTCCATTTGATACACGATGTAGAGGTCGCCTGCGCTGTCGAAGCCCATATACGCCGCGTAAGAGGCAGGCAACTCTATGTCCCACTGCAGCGCGCCGCTCGCGTTCAGCCGTATCAAGCGCGTCTGGCGCGTGCTGTAGTTGTGCAGCACTAAAACAATCGCTGGTAGTCACCCCTCCGAGTAATGATTCATGGTATAATCAAGGCAGGAGGTAAACAGGATGGCACGAAAACCTTGTTCAGACAATCCCCCATGCCCCCGATGCGGCGCCACCCACATCGTCAAAAACGGCAGCAAAAACGGGCGACAACGCTGGGTCTGCCGCACCTGCAACCGCTCCTTC
>JAIMAN010000083.1 GCA_023511915.1 Armatimonadota bacterium | reverse complement strand
GAAGGTCGGTAGACATTTGATTTGAGTTCAAGGGGTTGGGAGGTTCGCGCAATAGTTAGCGTGGCTAAGGGATTGAGGCGGTTTGAGTTCAGCGGTTCGCGGATCAAATTTGAAGTTGTGATTGAAGTTTGGTCGCGGGTGGGGTTTTGGGGTGGGGGGTTCGCGCAATCGTTAGCGTGGCTAAGGATTTGGAGAGGCGGGCAGTTCACGGGCGGGTATAATACCGCGCGGGAGTAATCGCCATGAGAAAACTGGTCGCACTGATTACGGCGTTCGCGGTGTTGGTGGTCGGGGCAGCGCAGCAGTCCAACGCGCCCGCGCCGCAGCAGCCGCCGAAGCAGGAGTCGCCGCAACTGCAACAACCGAAACAGCCTGAGCCGCCCAAGCCAGGCGTTTTCTCTGCCGAAGGGCGGCAGATCAACTTCTTCTCGCGGGGCGAGGGGACGCTGGTCGTTCGCGGGCGCGGCTACCTGGTCATCAACACGGTGCGCGGCAAGGTGCAGATTGAGGGCTTCCGCGAGGTCAAGCAGCTGCCGCGCGGGGTGCGCATCAAGCCCCCGCTGAGCGAGCGACTGAAGGTCTACATGGGGCAGGGCACGGTGCGCATCGAGGGCAAGTACGACTCGGTGCGGGCAGTACTGCGCGAGGTGCGCATCGACTTCAAGGGCGTCGCCGCGTTCACCATGCAGGGCACGGGAAGCGCGTCTATCGACGGCGTCAAGCGCGAGCTGACCCCTGTGTCCGCCTTCACGATGCTGGTGCCCGAACCGAAGTGGCAGACCGAAGAGGATGTCCAGCCGAAGACGCCCAAGGCGGACGAGCGATAACCGATGCGCCTGATTGCGCTGGAGCTGGAGAACTTTCGCCAGTACGCCCACGCGCAGGTGGCGTTCGAGTCGGGCGTGACGGCGATTGTAGGCGCGAACGGGGCGGGCAAGACCACGCTGCTGGAGGCGATCCTGTGGGCGTTGTACGGGGCGCGCGCGCTGCGTGAGGGCGCGGACACCCTGCGTTTTCTGTGGTCGCAGGGCGGGGCGAAGGTGCGCGTGCAGCTGGAGTTCGCGCTCGGCAGCCGTTGCTACCGCGTGCGGCGCACCTCCACTGATGCGGAGTTGGCGCAGCTGAATCCCGATGGCGCGTGGCTCTCGCTTGCGCGCGGCGCAAACGCCGTCAACCGACTGGTGGAGCAGTTGCTGGGCATGAACCACCTGCAGTTCCAGACCAGCTTCTGCGCCCGCCAGAAGGAGCTGGAGTTTCTCGGCTACACGCCCCAAAAGCGACGCGAAGAGATCAGCCGCATGCTGGGCTACGAGCGCGTCGGCGCGGCGGTGGAGGCGATTGGCAGGGCGGAGCGCGAGCTAAAAGCGTCGGTGGAGGGGCTGCGCCAGGGCGTCGGCGACCCGCGCGCGTTGGAGGCGCAGCTGGACGCCGTCGAGCAAGCCCTGCAGGCGACGGAGACCGCCCTGCACGCGGAGCAGGTTGCGCTGCAACGCGCCGTCGCCGCGCGCGACGCCGCACGCGCCCACTACGACGCCCAAGCCGCCCTGCGCGAGCAGTACCTGCAGCTGCACCAGCAGCGCACGCTGCTGCAGAACGACCGTCAGCACGCCGAACGACGGATTGACGAACTCCGCGCCCAGTGGGAGCAACTCAAGGCGGCGTGCGACCGCTACAAGGTCATCAAGCCCGACGCCGAGCGGTATCGCCAACTCGCCCGCGAGCTGGAGGCGATGGAGCAACTCGCGCAGGCGGCGCAGCAGCGCGCCCAACTGCAGGCAAGGCTGGACGCGCTGGGCGAGCGACGCGCCCAACTGCACGCCGAACGCGACGCGCTGCTGCAGAAGCAGGCGCGCCTCGATGCGCTGCAGCCCCAACGCGCACGCGCCGAGCAACTCGCCCGCGAGCTGCAGACGCTGCGCCACATCGCCCGCCAAGCCGCCCAGCGCGCCCAGCTCGAAGCGCAGATGCAGGCAGTCGCCGAGCAGCGCCAACGGCTGCACGCGCTGGCGACCGAACGCGACGCGCTGGCGCAACAGGCGCAGCGCGCCGAGGCGGAGCTGCACGCACGCCACGCCGAATGCGCCCAGACCGAAGGCGAGCTGCAACAGACCCTGCAGGCGTGGAGCCAGCAGCGCGCCGACCTCGACGCCCAGCTGCGCGCCGTGCAGACGACCCTGCAGCAGCAGCGCGCGCGCGTGCAGCAACTCGAAGCGCTGGGCGAGTCAAGCGAGTGTCCCACCTGCGGGCAGCCGTTGGGCGACGCCTACCAGCGCGTGCTGACCGCCGCGCAGCAGGAGGCGCAGGCGACCGAGCGCGAGCTGCGCGCCCTGCGCCAACAGCGCCGCGCACTGGAGCAGGAGCCAGACGCTATTCGCACTCTGCGCCAGCAACTCGCCCAGCAGCAGCAGGCGCGCGACGACGCCCAGCGCCAACTCGCCGAGCTGCAGGCGCGCCTGCGCCAACTGGACGCCGAACTGCGCCAGACCGCCGCGCTGGAGCGTCAGCAGCGCGACTTGGAACAGCGCCTCGCCCAAATCCCGCCCTACGACCCCGAAGCGGAGCAGCGCGTCCAAGCCGAACTGGACGCCCTGCAGCCCGCCCTGCAGCAGGCGCACGCGCTCGAAGGTGAACTGCGCCGCCTGCCCGCCATCGAGCGCGAACTGGCGCAGACCGAGCGCGAGGCGCAACGCATCCAGCGCGAGCTGGATCGCCTGCCCGACGGCTACGACCCCGACCAGCACGCCGCCCTGCGCACGCAAGCCGAGCAGCTGCGCCCGCTGTACGAAGAGAGCCTGCAACTCGCGCCGATTATCCAGCAGCGGGACGCCCTGCGCGCCCACATCGAAGACGCCAAAACCGCCCTGCAACGGGTCATCGCCCAGTGCGAGCATCTGGAGACGCAGATAGCGCAACTCGGCTACTCGGAGGCGGCGTACCAGCAGGCGGCGGAAGCGTACCAGCAGGCGGAAGCGCAGGTGAACACGCTGGAGCGCAGCCTCGCCGCGCGTCAAGCCGAGTACGCCAGCCAGACCGCCCTGCACGACCAACTCCGCGCCCAACTCGAACGGCTGCTCGAACTCCAGCGCGCCCTACGCGAGCAGGAACACCAGCTGCGCGTGCATAGCCTGCTGCGCAAGGCGATGCAGGACTTCCGCGCCGACCTGAACACGCGCCTGCGCCCCACCCTCGCCGCGCTCGCCACCGAGTTCCTCAACGCGCTCACCAACGGACGCTACTCCGAACTCGACATCGACGAGGAGTACCGCTTCACGCTCATCGACGAGGGGCATCGCAAGCAGGTCATCTCTGGGGGCGAGGAGGACATCGTGAACCTGAGTTTGCGCCTTGCGCTGGCGCGGCTGATTACCGAGCGGGCGGGGCAGCCGATGTCGCTGCTGATCCTCGACGAGGTGTTCGCCTCGCTGGACGCCGAGCGACGCCACAGCGTGATGGAGCTGCTGAACAACCTGCGCAGTTGGTTCGACCAAATCTTGGTCATCTCGCACTTCGAGGAGATCAACGAGTCGGCGGATCGGTGTTTGCGGGTGCGGCGCAACCCGCAGACCCGCGCGAGCGAGATTGTAGAGGACGCGCTGCCCGACCCGGCGTCGCTGGCAACCGCCGCGCTGGACGATGCTCTGGCAGGGGATTAGGAGACAGGGCTTCGACCCCCTCTCCCGCAAGCGGGCGAGGGGGATTATGGAGTGAAGCGAAGCTTCCGCCTATGCTGAAGCTGACGCTTCAGCACTCCAAACAGGTCAGCGTGCGGCTCACCCCTCTCCCACGCTGTGGGAGAGGGGCTGGGGTTGAGGGCGAAAAAGCGTGCGCACCCTGCGAACATCGAACCCAAGCGATGTACCCTTGTCATGTAAAACCCCTACCGCCGCTTGCCGAACGGCGACCACTTGCGCTTCTGCATGCGCTGCTGTAGCTTGGTCATCTGCTTCATCAGCTTGCGCATCTCAAACAGCTGGTTCACCAACGCGCTGACCTCCTCCAGCTTGACGCCGCTGCCTTTGGCGATGCGCACCTTGCGACTGTAGTTGATGATTTCGGGATGGCGACGCTCCTGCGGGGTCATCGACAAGATAATCGCCTCCGCCCGCTTGAGTGCGCGGTCATCGATGGGCATATCGCCGACCTGCTGCTTGATTTGGCTAAATCCCGGCAGCATCTTGATGAGCTGCTCGAACGGTCCCATCCTGCGGATTTGTTGCATCTGCGCGAGCATATCTTCGAAGTCGAAGCTGGCGTCGCGCATTTTCTTTTCGAGGCGTTTCGCCTCTTCCTCTTGCATGGTCTGCTCGACGCGCTCGATGAGCGAGAGCACATCGCCCATGCCGAGGATGCGGCTGGCGACTCGGTCGGGGTGGAACGGTTCGAGCGCGTCGGTGCGCTCGCCGACGCCGACGAAGCGCACGGGCTTGCCGACGACCGCCTTGACCGAGAGGGTCGCCCCGCCGCGCGCGTCGCCGTCCATCTTGCTCATAATCACGCCCGTGAGTTCGAGCCGCTCGTGGAACGCCTGCGCGACATTCACCGCCTCTTGCCCTGTGGTGGCGTCGACGACCAGCAGCACCTCGTGGGGCTGGAGCGCGTCGTGCATGTGTTGCAGCTCGTCCATCAGCGGTTCGTCGACCTGCAGGCGTCCTGCAGTGTCGACAATCAGCACATCGTTGCCGTGCGTGCGGGCGTACTCAAGGGCGCGCTGCGCTGTGCTGACGGGGTCTTGGGTTCCCGCCAGTTGCGGGGTGAACACGGGCGCGCCGACCTGCTGCCCCAGCACTTCGAGTTGCTTGACGGCGGCGGGTCGCTGCAGGTCGCACGCAGCAAGCAGCGGGTTGCGCCCTTGCGATTTGACCCAGCGCGCGAGCTTGGCGCAGGTGGTCGTCTTGCCCGACCCTTGCAAGCCGCAGAGCATAAACACCGTCGGCGGGCGCGCCGCCCAGCGTATCGGCTCCGCCTCGCCCCCCAACAGCGCAATCAACGCGTCGCGCACAATCCGAATCACCTGCTGGTCGGGCGTGAGGCTCTTTAGCACCTCCTCGCCGACCGCCTGCTCGCGGATGCGGGCGATAAAGTCCTTGACCACGCGGAAGTTCACATCCGCTTCCAGCAGGGCGAGCCGAATCTCGCGCAGCACCTCGTCGACGGTCTTCTCGTCGAGGCGACCCTTGCCCCGAACGCGCTCGAAAATCCCCTGCAACTTGTCGGTCAGGCTCTCGAACATACCATGAGGATACCTTACAGGCGCACCCCCCGTCAGGTACCCTTCATGCCGTGCGCGAGGAGCTGGTGTGGCTGGACGAGGAGTCGCCGCGGCGACAGGGCGCACTGCAGGCGTCGCTGGAGTTTGTGGGCGCGCTGGGACTGCTGCTGTTTGCCAGCCTGCGCGGGATTCTGCAGGCGCGAATCGAACTGCGCGAGACGCTGCACCAGATGGCGTTCATCGGCGCAGCGTCCGCCCCAATCGTCGCCCTCACCAGCGCGTTCACAGGCGCGGTGGTCACCCTCTACTCGGCGTCGCTGCTGGTCGATGTCGGCGGTGGGGGCTTCGTCGGCGGGGCAATCGCGTTAGCCATGACGCGCGAACTTGCGCCCATCCTCACGGGCATCATGGTCACCGCCCGCTGCGGGTCGGCAATCGCCGCGCAACTGGGCACGATGAAAATCACCGAGCAGATCGACGCCCTGCGTGCGCTGGCGGTCAGTCCCGTGCAGTATCTGGTCATCCCGCGCGTGCTGGCGTCGCTGGCGATGTTCCCGATGCTATGCATGAGTGCCAACGCGGCGGGCGTGCTGGGCGGCTGGGCGGTCGCGCAGGCGTTCGGCGTCGCCACCAACACCTTCCTGCAGTCCATCCGCCTGCTGACCGAGCCGTTTGACCTCATCGGCGGGCTACTCAAGACGCTGGTGTTCGCGCTGATTGTGTCGCTGGTGAGTTGCCAGCAGGGGCTGGGCACGCGCGGGGGCGCAGCAGGCGTCGGGCACGCCACCACCCGCGCCGTCGTGCTGTCGATGGTGCTGATTTTCGCCGCGAACTACTTCCTCGCCGACCTGCTGTTTGCCGAGCGATGAGCAAGACGCCCGCCCTCGAAACGCGCCAACTGGTCTACGCCGTCGACGGCAGAACCATCCTGCACGGGATTGACCTGCGCGTGGACTACGGCGAGGTGGTCGGCATTATGGGCGCGTCGGGCAGCGGCAAGACCACGCTGCTGAAGTGCCTGTGCGGGCTGGTCAAACCGACGGCAGGCGAGGTGTGGGTGGAAGGCGTCAATATCGCGCTCCTGAGCGAACGCGAACGCATGCCGTTGCGCCTGCGACTGGGCATCGTGTTCCAGTACGCTGCGCTGTTTGATTACCTGACCGTGTTCCAGAATGTGGCGTTCGGGCTGGAGCGCCATCGGCGGCTGAGCAAGGCGCAGATTCGCGAGATTGTGCGCGAGCGGCTGGCGTGGGTCGGGCTGGAGGGCATTGAAGACCTCTACCCGTCGCAGTTGTCGGGCGGGATGCGCAAGCGGGTCGGCTTGGCGCGTGCGCTGGCGATGGACCCGCACATCGTGCTGTTCGACGAACCCACCAGCGGCTTAGACCCCGTGAACGCCTATCAGATTGACCGCCTGATTACGCGCCTGAACCGCGAGTTGGGCTTGACGGCAGTGGTGGTCTCGCACGATGTGGTGAGCCTAATGCGCACCACACACCGCATCGTGATGCTGGATGCAGGGCGCATTGTCGCCGAGGGAACGCCCGACGCCATCCGCGCCAGCGACCACCCCCAAGTGCAGGCGTTCCTGCAGATGGCGTCGGCGGAGCGGCTATAGCGAGACGCCTGCTGCCCCGCAGGCGAGGGTCTGCAGACCGCGGGTCGTGGTCTGTAGACCGCGGGCAATGGTCTGCGCATATGTGGGGTACACTCTGGCGTGGAGGTGATGAGCCGTGGCGTTCAAAGGCACTGTGCGCGGCGCGGTGATTGAACTGGACGAGCCGCTGGCGTTGCCTGAAGGCACGCGCGTGCATCTTGAGATTGTTGGGATTGGCGACCCGCCGTTGCCGAAAGGCTCGCCGCAGTTGGTGTTGCAACTGCTGGCGGGAACGCTTACCGAAGAGGAAGCAGAGGCGATTCGCCAAGCGGTTGCCGAGATGCGCCGCGCCGATTTGGAGTTTTGGGAATACAACATCTGGATTCCCCCAGAAAACTAAGCCTTTCGCCCCCAAGCGCCCAGAATGCGCTGGGCGACCAGCTCGGCGGAAATCAGCGTCATCGGGATACCGTTGCCGGGTTGCGTGCTTGCCCCCACCAAGTAGCCGTTGCGGAACGGCGTCTGCACCGACGGGCGGAACGCCGTGGACTGGAAGAAGGTGTGCGCGATGCCAAACGCTGCGCCCTGCCACAACCCCATCGCTTGCCACTCGTGCGGGGTCAGCATCTCCACGAACTGCATCCGCTCGCGCTTGAGACCCACGCGCTGGATGACCGTCTCCAGTACGCGCGGGGCGGCGGCGCGGGCGTCTTCCCCAGTCAAGTTCGGCACGGGAACCAGCACATACAGGTTCTCGCAGCCTGCGGGCGCGTCGGTGGGGTCGGTGCGGTTCGACAGGCAGGTGTAAAACGACGGGTCGCTGGGTATGCGGTTCTCCACAAACAGCTCGCGCAGGTTCGCCTCGAAGTCGCGGCTGAAGTAGACATTGTGGTGCAGTTGGTGGGGCAGCGGCTCGGTGTAGCCGATGTAGAACATCAGTGCGCTACACGAGTTGCGGAACTCGCGCTTGGCATACGGCGTTGGGGGCAGCAGTTCGCGGTAGGCGGTTGGCGCGTCGGCGTTGATGACCACATAGTCGGCTTTCAGCACCTCGCCCGACACGAGGCGCACGCCTGCCGCGCGCCCGTCTTCAATCAGCACCTCCTGCACGCGCTGGTTGAGGTAAATCCGTGCGCCTTCCTCTTGGGCGATTCGCGCGACGGCTTCGGGCAGGCGGTGCATCCCCCCGCGCGGATACCACACGCCCTCGCCCGACTCCATGTAGGTCAGCACGCCGTAGACCCACAGCGCGTCTTTGGGCGACAGCCCCAGATACATCGTCTGGAACGAGAACAGCATCTGCAGGCGTGTGTCGCGCACATAGCGCCCGACACGCCGCCAAAGGTTGCCCAGCAGCCGATGGCGTAGCAGCAGCCCGACTTGGTACGGCGTGAACAGGTCAGCGAGGCTGTCGTACTGGCGGCGCACGAACGCGGGCACAACAGCGTGGTACATCGCGCTGAGGTCTGCCATCAGGCGCAGGTAGCCTGGCACTTCGTCGGGGCTGATTTTGTGGGCGATCTCGCGCACCATGCGGGCGATGTTCGGCGTGGAGTCGAACACCGTGCCGTCGCCGAAGTAGACGCGATACGATGGGTCAATCAGCACGAGGTCAAGGTAATCCTCCACGCGGCGATTGAGGTCGGCAAAGAGGCGTTCCAGCGGTTCGAGCATCATCAGCAAGGTGGGACCTGTGTCGAATCGGTAGCCGTCGCGTTGCAGTTCGCCGATGCGCCCGCCGACTTGAGGGCGCGCCTCGAACACGGCAACCTCATAGCCTGCGTTTGCCAGGCGCGCGGCGGTCGCCAATCCACCCATCCCCGCGCCCACGATAACGACCGTTTTCATACCCGACGGAAGTGTACCCGACGGGCGGGGTGTGTGCGCTTATTGTTCGCCGCGCAGCCGCTTGAGTTCGGCTTCCAATTCGGCGAGGCGTTGCTCGGCTTGCTCGCGCAGCAAGCGTTCCTGCTCGGCGCGTTGGCGTTCCCGCTCGGCGCGTTGCTGCTCCTGCTCGCGCAGCAGGCGTTCCTGCTCGGCGCGTTGACGCTCCGCTTCGGCGCGTTGCTGCTCCTGTTCGCGTAGGAGGCGTTCGGCTTCGGCGCGTTGGCGTTCCGCCTCCTCCCCTGTCGGCACTAAACTGCCATCCTCGCGATAAAACCGCAACCACCGATACCGCCAACCCAAAAACGGCGCGTCCGACACACCCAACCACACTCCCAACACCTCACTCCACAAC
>JAIMAN010000082.1 GCA_023511915.1 Armatimonadota bacterium | reverse complement strand
GTTTTGCCGTGGTCAACATGTCCGATGGTGCCGATGTTGACATGTGGTTTCGTGCGCTCAAACTTCTGTCGTGCCATAGTCGTCTCCTCGCTCGCTATCTATTTAGTTTACCTAATCGTGGAGCCCTCGACGGGAATCGAACCCGTGACCTCGTCTTTACCAAAGACGCGCTCTGCCCCTGAGCTACGAGGGCGTCCTGGTGGGGGGAGCAGGATTCGAACCTGCGAAGGCGTCGCCACCAGATTTACAGTCTGGCCCCTTTGGCCGCTCGGGCATCCCCCCGCGAGGTACAAGTATACCTTAACCGCCTTCGGGTGTGTCAAGGGGTGGGGGCGCATGCGCTGATTGCTCGCGCAATCGCCCCTGCTAAGCGTGCGTTCGCCTCAAGCAGGGCGCAGTTGACGGCAATCGTGCGCCCGTCGCTGAGTTGCGCCAGTCGCGCGAGCAGCCACGGGGTGGTCGCCGCGCCCGTAATGCCCGCCGCTGCGCACTCGCGAATCGCCTGCTGCAGCAGCGCGTCCAGCTCGGCGGGGGGGAGCGCATACGCTGCAGGCGGCGGCTGCACGACCAGCATCGCCGTGCCCAGCGAGCAGTGCGCCCGCCACAGGTCGACGAGCGCGTCCACATCGTGTACGGTTGCGTCCACCCGCAGCCCTGTGTGCGCCGTGTAGAAGCCAGGCAACTCGTCCGTCCGAAAGCCGACGACGGGAATGCCGTGCGTCTCCAGCCACTCGCGCGTGGCGGGCAAATCCAAGATGACCTTCGCGCCTGAGCAGACGATGAGCATCGGCGTGCGCGCCAGCACGGGCAGGTCGCCGCTGATGTCGCGCCCGTCCCGATGCACGCCGCCGATCCCGCCCGTCGCCATGACCGCTATCCCCGCGTGGTGCGCCAAGTGAACCGTCGCGGCGACCGTTGTGCCCCCCGTGAGGCGCATCGCGCAGGCGATGCCCAAGTTGTGCAGCGCGATTTTGGACGGCGCGGGGTACTCCGCCAGCGATTCCAGCTCCGCGTCGCTGACGCCGATGCAGGGCGTCCCATGCAGCACGGCGATGATGTGGGGCGTTGCGCCCGCATCGCGCACAGCATGCTGCATCGCGCGCGCCGCCTCCAGATTGTGCGGGCGGGGCAACCCGTGCGTGATTACCGCCGACTCCAGCGCGACCCGCGCCTCCGTGCGAATCTCCATCGCATGGAGGATACCTGCTGGGCTATGCCAGTCCCAACCGCGTGAGAACCTCCCGCAGCGGCGGGCGCGTCCACAGCCACTCCATCTGCAGCCAGAAGCCCTCCAGCACCCGACTGCGATAGACCCCCTCCGAGCCGCCGAACGCCACGCGATACAGCCCCGCATCATCCCGCTGGTAAAACTCGGCGTACTGGCGGTCGGGGTCAACCAGCCAATATTCGGGCACGCCCGCCGTCTCGTACTCCTCGAACTTCACCGTGCGGTCAATGTGGCGGCTGGCGGGGCTGACAATCTCCACAATCAGGTCGGGCGCGCCGTCGAAGTATTGCTCCGCGAAGCGTCCTGGATTGCCGTTGAGGGTGACCACAATATCGGGTTCGCGGGCGACCTCGCGGGTGTCGGGCAGCGGCAACTTCACCAGCAGCGGCGGGTGGTATACCTTGCCCAGTTCATGATACGCGACCCAATTCACAATCAAGCTGAGCAAAAACATACTTGTATCCTGATGCTCTACAGAGGCAGGCATCTTCGGAACGACCTCCCCGTTGACCCATTCGGCGTGGGCGTCGTCGTACTGCAACAGGAACGCCTCGAACGAGAGCGGCTCCTTCGGCGCGGCGTGCGCTTCAGCATAAACGGCGGGTTCCATCGTGCATCACCCTACGAGTGAGTATACCCTCGCTGACAGGAATCCCCCCGACCACTCGCGAACCAATTGCCCATGACACGCGAGCAGGCACAGGCGCGCATTGCGGAGCTGCGCAGGCTGGTGGAGTACCACAACTACCGCTACTATGTGCTGGATCAGCCCGAAATCAGCGACGAGGAGTACGACGCCCTGTTCCGCGAGCTGCAGCAGCTGGAGGCGCAGTTCCCCGACCTGATTACGCCCGATTCGCCGACGCAGCGGGTGGGTGCGCCCCCACTGAGCGCGTTCCCCGAACACACGCACCGCGAGGTGATGCTGAGCCTCGACAACGCCTTCAGCGAGGAGGAGCTGCTGGCGTTCGACCAGCGCGTCAAGCGGTTTCTGGACTTGCCCGCCGACGCGACGATTGAATACACCTGCGAGCTGAAGATCGACGGGCTGGCGGTCTCGCTGACCTACGCGGAGGGCGTGCTGACGGTGGGCGCGACGCGCGGCGACGGCGCACGCGGCGAGGTCGTCACACCCAACCTGCGCACGGTGCGCCAAATCCCGCTGCGCCTGCAGACGGGGCAGACGCTGTTCGACGCGCCCCCGCGCGTGGTGGAGGTGCGCGGCGAGGTGTACCTGAGCGTCCACGAGTTCGAGCGCATCAACCGCGAGCGCGCGGAGCAGGGCGAGCCGCTGTTTGCGAACCCGCGCAACGCGGCGGCGGGCAGCCTGCGCCAGCTCGATTCGCGCATCACGGCGCGCCGACGCCTGCGCTTCTGGGCATACGGCATTGGCTACTGCGAGGGCGCGTCGTTCAGCACGCAGTGGGAAGTCCTCCAGCAGTTGCGGGCGTGGGGCTTTCCCGTGAACCCGCACACGCGGGTCGCCCACAGCGTGGAGGACGCTATCGCCTTCTGCCGCGAGTGGGCGACCCGCCGCGCCGAGCTGGACTATGCCACCGACGGCGTGGTCATCAAGGTCAACCGCGTGGACTGGCAGCGGCAGCTGGGGGCGACGGCGCGCGCTCCGCGCTGGGCAATCGCCTACAAGTACCCCGCCGAACGCGCCGTCACTACCCTGCGCGAGGTGCGCTGGCAGGTCGGACGCACAGGCGTGCTGACCCCTGTCGCCCTCATGGAGCCTGTGTCGGTCGGGGGCGTCACGGTCTCACGCGCCACGCTGCACAACATCGACTACATCCGCGAGAAGGACATTCGCATCGGCGACCGCGTGGTGATTCAGCGTGCGGGCGAGGTCATCCCCGAAGTGGTCGCCGTGCAGGTAGAGGCGCGCGACGGCGACGAGACGCCCATCGAGCCGCCGACGCAGTGCCCCGTGTGCGGCGCGCAGGTGGAACGCCCCGAAGACGAGGCAGCCCTGCGCTGTATCAACCTTGCATGCCCCGCGCAAATTGTCGAGCGCATCCGCCACTTCACCAGCCGCCACGCGATGAATATCGAAGGACTCGGCGACAAGTGGGTGCAGCGGCTGTTCGAGCAGGGCTACATCAAAGACCCTGCCGACTTGTATAGCCTGCACCTGCACCGCGACGCGCTGATTGCTTTAGAGCGCAGCGGCGAGAAGTTGGTCAGCAACCTGCTGAACGCCATCGAGAAGAGCAAGACCAACCCGCTGGAGCGGCTGATTTTCGCGCTGGGCATCCGCCATGTGGGCGAGCACGCCGCGCGCCTGCTGGCGGAGCAGTTCGGCAGCATGGACGCGCTGATGCAGGCGACCGAAGAGCAAATCACCCAGATTCACGGCATGGGTCCCGAAACGGCGCGCGAGGTGGTGGAGTTTTTTGCGCGTCCTGAGAACCGCGCCGTGATTGAGAAGCTCCGTCAGGCAGGCGTGCGCATGGAAGCCGAGCGCACGGCGCGGGGCGCGACGCCCTTCGCGGGGCTGACCTTCGTGTTCACGGGCGAACTGCAAGCCTACACCCGCGAGGAAGCCGAGGCGTTGGTGCGTGCGCTGGGCGGGCGCGCGACCTCCAGCGTCAGCAAGGCGACCAGCTATGTGGTCGCGGGTCCGGGCGCGGGCAGCAAGCTGCAGAAAGCGCAGCAGTTAGGCGTGCCGATTCTGGACGAGGCGCAGTTTCTGGAGATGGTGCGCACGGCGCAAGCTCAGTAAAACAGGAACGGCCACCAGTTTTTCATCGGCTTGCCCTGCTTGTCGCGGCTCTTGTTGCGATAGCCGGGCATGTTCTGCCGCCAGTAGACGAGCCAGCGCCCCATGCAGTCGGGCGCGAGGTCGCGATACTGCTCCAAGACGGCGTTCGTCCACGGGCGTTTCAGGTCTGCCCCGCCGCGCCCGCTGCCGATGCGCCAGTCCTCAATCGTGGACAGCACGGGCTGCGTGTTGTCTTGGTCGTAGTGGCGCCTGCCGTTCGGCGGGAAGTGGACATTGCCGCCCGTAGCGTAGTAGTCGGTCAGCGTCCAGCGTTTCTCGCCGTCGCGCACAATCGCGGTGCGCTCGTCAGGGTACTCGATGCCCTTGTCCTCGCCCCAGAGGTAGTAGTAGGAGTTGAAGGGCAGCCCGAACCGCTGGTCTAAGTCGAACATCGCGTACTCGTAGAAATACTCGCGGAAGTAGGGTATGCAGTTGCTGTGCGCTGTGCCTTCGAGCGCGTGTCCGAGGTTCTCCATTCCGCAGCCGACGCCGCGCTCGTAGTTGAGCATATTCAGGCGCAGGGAGCGTCCGATGAAGCGTTGTTCGGGGTCGCCGCCGTTGCCCGCCTGCACATATTCGCCTGGAATGCGGCGGAAGTTGGCGTCGTAGCGCGGCTTGATTTCCACGCACTCCAGCCAGCTTATGATGTTGTCCGCCGCGCCGAGAAACCACACCTCATGCACATAGCCCGCGTCCACCAGCTCCTTGAGGGTCAGGAACCGTTTGCGGTCGTTGGGGTCGCGCACGCCGATGCGCTCGGCGAACGCTTCGGTGAAAAAGCCGTCGTAGCTGCCGTTGATGGCTTGGACGGGCACATGCGTTTTGCGCGGGGTCGCGCTGCTGTTCCTGCCGCGGATGCCGTCGGGGGCTTGCAGGTCTACATAGCGCCACACAGAGTATTCCAGAAAGCGTGGGGCGCGCGGATCCTTGTAGCCATGGTAGCGGCTGCTCTCGTTCAGTGCGGTGATGAGATCCGAGAAGATGCGTTCGGCGCGCCCAGGCTCCAGCCCGTTCACGAAGTTGATACACAGCAGGCGCGGGCGCATCTGGCGGATGCGGTCGTGGTTGCGCGGGATCCACTCGTCGGAGTTGGCGCGGCTGACGGTGTTGGGCCAGAGGGTCAAGTCGCTGGGGTCGCGTAGGGGCTTGGGCGTGCCGTCGGGTTCGAAGTTCTGCTGCCAGCGCAGCGTCTGCTGCAGCGTCTCCTGTTGCAAGCGTTTGTAGTCGCGCATGGTGTGCCTCGTGTTGCGCCTGCTGGCGTGTAAGCCGGGTTCTGTTTGCGGCGGCGATCTCTCTGGGGCGTTCGCTTGCGCGAAGCCTCGCGCGGTCTACCCGGAGGGTCGGCGGAGCGCGTCATCCCCTCCCTATGCGACCTTGCTCCCTGTGGGGCTTGCCCAGCCGTTCGCTCGCGCGAACGCTGGTGCGCTCTTACCGCACCGTTGCACCCTTACCCCCGTGGGGGCGGTCTGCGTTTCTGTGGCGCTTTCCGTCGTCGGGTCGCCCCGACGCCTGGGCGTTACCCAGCACAGCCTCCTGTGGAGCCCGGACTTTCCTCTCCCGTATCGGGAGCCGCCGCCCAGCCAGCAGGCACATCAATTGTACCCGATGTGCGGTATAATGCTTTATGGTGGGTACGCACACGCAGTCATCGGAGCCGCGCCTGTCGGAGATTTTCGCCCGCACGCTGGACGCGAACGCCGACGGGGTGGTGGTTTTGGGGGAAGTGCTGGACAAGGCAGGCGATCGCGGCTACGGCTTCCTGCTGATTCTGCTGGCGATCCCCGCGTTTATCCCGATTCTGCCGCCGGGCACTTCGGGCGTGCTGGGCGCGCTGATGAGCATCGTCGCGCTGCAGATGCTGGTCGGTCTCAAGCAGCCGTGGTTCCCCAAGCGGTGGCGCAACAAGGTGCTGTCGCCGAAGGTGGTGGAAGCGATTCAGACGCGCGGGGTCGCGATGCTGCGCAAGATCGAGCGCATTTCGCATCCGCGCGGCAGGCGGTTCACGCGCAACGGGGTGATTCTGCGCCTCAGTGCGCTGGTGGTAATTGCGCTGGCGCTGGTGCTGTCGTCGCCGATGCCGTTTATGAACACGCTGCCCGCGCTGGGCGTGCTGCTGATTGGCGTCGGGCTGGCGAACCACGACCTCTACTTCCTCTCGGCGGGCTGGGGGATTGGCGTGGCGGTCGCGCTGATTGTCGTGCTGGGCATCGAGGCGTTGCTGCGCCTTGCCAAACTCGCGCGTGAGGCTATCGGGATTTAGTCGCCCAACTTTCCCGTCCCCAAATCAGGTACACTCCTATCTCAGGAGGCGCAAGATATGGAGGTCAAACTCATCCCGATTGACCTGATTGTGGAAGACCCCGACCAGCCCCGACGGGGCTACGACGAGGAGAGCCTGCAAGGGCTGGCGGAGAGCATCCGTCGCTACGGGCTAATTAACCCGATTACCGTGCGGCTGCTGCCCGACGGCGAGACCTATCAGATCATCACAGGCGAGCGACGCTGGCGCGCCGCGCAACGCGCTGGGCTGACCGAAATCCCCTGCATCGTGAAGTCCGTCACGCCCGACGCCGTGACCACCGAGCAGCTTATTGAGAACCTGCAACGCGAAGACCTCGCGCCCATCGACAAGGCGCGCGCGCTCAAGACCCTCAAGGAGAGCCGCCGCCTCACCAACCGCGAGTTGGCGCAGATGCTGGGGCTGAGCGAGCGCACCATCGGCATCTGGCTGGGGCTGCTGGAGCTGCCCGAAGAGGTCGGCGAGCAGGTGATTGCCGTCAGCGGTCGCCCGCCCGCAGGCAGCATCACCGAGAGCCACGCCCGCAGCCTGCTGGAACTCGACGACCCCGAACTTCAGACGCGCGTCGCCGAGAAAATCCGCGACGAGGAACTCACCAGCGACGAGACCGCCGCGCTGGTGCGCACCCTGCGCGACGCGCCCGACCGCGCCGAAGAGATTCTGGAGCAGCCCGCCGAGCAGGTGCTTGCCGCCGCCGAAGTGCGCGGTCCCGCCCTCGAAGTGCGCCGATTCCGACGCTACTTGGAAGGGCTCGATGTGTCTGCGCTGCACCCCAGCCACCTGTCCCCGCTGGAAGAGGAACTCGAACTGCTGCTGGAGGTCATCGCCGAGCAGTTGCAGAGCATTCGCGCGGAGGTGGGATGACCGTCGTTGCGATTGACGGTCCCGCAGGGTCGGGCAAAAGCACGCTGGCGCGGGGCTTGGCGCGCGCGCTGGGCTTCGTGTTCCTCGACACGGGCGCGATGTACCGCGCACTCGCGCTGGCTGCCCAGCGGGCAGGCATCGATCCCGACGACGCCGAGCGGCTCGCCCAACTCGCGCAACAGGTGGACATCCGCTTCGAAGCCGACGGCGAGGCGCAGCGCGTGCTGCTGGACGGCGAAGATGTCTCGGAGGCGATTCGCACGCCCGAAATCAGCGACCTCGCCTCGCGAATCGCCGTGCATGCGGGCGTGCGCCGCGCAATGGTCGCCCTGCAGCGCGCGCTGGCGTCTGCCGCGCACGGCGTCGTCGCCGAAGGGCGCGACACCACCACCGTCGTGTTCCCCGACGCGGCGGTCAAACTTTACCTCGACGCCTCGCCTCAAGAGCGCGCCCGCCGACGCCAGCACCAACTGCAGCAGCAGGGCATCGACGCGCCCTACGAGCAGGTGCTACAGGCGATTCTGGAGCGCGACGCCCGCGACGCCGCGCGCGCCGACTCGCCCCTGCGCATCGCCGACGACGCGCTCGTCATCCAGAACGACGGCTGGAGCAAGGAGCAGACCTTCGAGTACGCGCTGCAACTGTGCCGCGAGCGGCTGGGTATGCTATAGGCATGTGGCTTAGAATAGTCTGGCGGTTGCGCCGTCCGCTTGCGCGCGGCGCGAAGTGGGTGGGTCTGGCGGCGCTGATGCTGTTGGCGTTTACTCTGCTGACGCGCGAGGCGGGGCGCGAGTGGCTCATCAATCGCCTGCACGCGCTGGGCGCGCCTGTGTATCGCACGCAGCCCAGCCCCGTCGTGATTGTGCAGCGACTGCAGGCGATGCGACGGCTGGAGACCGCGCGGCAGACCACCCTGCACGATGTGGCGGTGGAAGCGACCAACGGCTTGCCCGTGTGGCTGGCGGGCGAGCGGCTGCGCATGCGTGTCGTGGCGGAAGCCTCCGCAGGGATTGACCTCGCCAAACTGCGCCCTGAGCATGTGCAGGTCTCAGGCGGGCGCGTGCGCCTCACCCTGCCCGAGCCGCAGCTGTTCGAGATCACCCTGCGCGAGGGCAGCGCGGAGGTGTACCATCGCGAGCGGGGCTGGCTAGTGTTCCGCCCAGACAAGACTATCGAGCAGCGCGCCCGCGCCCAAGCGTGGCTGGAGGCGCGTCAGGCGGCGTTGCAGGGGGAGTTGCTTGCGCAGGCGCGCCAGAACGCCGCGCGTGAACTCACGCGCCTGCTCGAACTGCTGGGCTTCGAGCAGGCGCAGGTCGGCTGGCAGACGGCGCAGGTACAATGGTACATGCCGCGCCCAATATGGAAAAAAATCGCAGAGTGATCGGCATGAATGTGGTCAAGATACGCTTCCCGAACACCAATCGGTCGTGTGAAGGGCATCTGGTCGGGCTTGAGAAGCAGGCGCAGCTGCTCATCGTGGCGTTGAGTGAGAACGCAGCGTTGCTTCGTCCCAACATGCTGGTCTCAGTGAACCTGATTGTGGGCGGCATCCCGCGCACGATGACTGCAGTTGTGGAAGCGATTGCCAAGGACCGTGTGAGCCTGCGCCCTGTCTCACGTGCAAACAAGCACGAGCGACGCAGCATCAAACGCTACTCGGTCAATTTCCCTGCCTGTTTGCTTGTCGATGGGGAGCCGTCGCCTTGGCAGGTGCGAATTGTGAACATCAGCGCAGGCGGCGTCGGATTTCACTCCGAACACGCGCTCCAGAAGGATCAGGCGGCGCGCTTGGCGTTTGTGCTGCTGGGACAGGACAGCGCGCTGGAGACAAAAATACAAGTACGCCACACGCGCGTATTGGCAGACGGACTCCACTACATCGGCGCAGCGTTCACCGATATTAGCCGTACCGACGCGCTGTGGCTCAGGAAGTTATTTCCCTGACGGTGTGGGCGTCTGTGGTGCAGCAGGCGCTCCGCCGCCAGGCGGTCCCATGCGTTGGCTTTTGGGCAGCATCGGACCCTCGT
>JAIMAN010000014.1 GCA_023511915.1 Armatimonadota bacterium | reverse complement strand
CGCTTCGCGAGCGGATCGTCAGCTCGGGCGCCAAGGCCGTCGTGTGCGCGAACGGCAGTTACCGCAGAGGGAAGGTGTTGCGGCTCAAGGAGACGGTCGATCGCGCAGTGGAAGGCGTCTCCGGGGTGGAGCACGTGGTCGTCTTTCGGCGGGTGCCGGACCTCGAGACGCTGGCACGGCTGTGCTACTTCTCGAACGGCATCACCCGGGTGCTCCGCCGCGGGGGTGAGGAGGTAGCCTTCCGCGCCGCGTCGTGCACCGGCGCGCTGTATCACGTCGAGCTCTACCTCGTCTGCGGGGAGTTGCCTGATCTCCCCGCCGGGGTGTACCACTTCGGCCCTCACGACTTTGCCCTCCGCTGCCTACGACGCGGTGACTTTCGCGGGAACCTGTGTGCTGCAGCCGCAGCACCCGAGGAGTTTCGCGACGCGCCAGTTTGGCTCGTGTTCACGAGCACGTTCTGGCGCAACGCTTGGAAGTACCGCGCGCGCACGTACCGGCACGCATTCTTGGACTGCGGAACTATCCTCGCCAACCTGCTCGCTGCGGCAACGAGCGGCGAAATCCGGCATCGATTGCTTGTGGGATTCGTGGACGACGACGTGAACCACCTGATCGGGGT
Source organism: Armatimonadota bacterium (assembly GCA_023511915.1). Lineage (GTDB taxonomy): Bacteria > Armatimonadota > Fimbriimonadia > Fimbriimonadales > GBS-DC > GBS-DC. The sequence continues at coordinate 50,698 of JAIMAN010000014.1, read as the reverse complement.
GGATGGCCGTCGCGAAGCTGCTCTCGCGCTGGTTGCGCTTGGTTCGGGAGTGCCCGCACCTACCCGGCGGGAGGAAGTACCCGCGCTCCAGCTAGCGGTGGAACCGTCCTCGCCGCGTGAAATCGAATACCCGGAAATTGTCGCCATGCACCGCGCCTCTGCCTTGTCCGATGCCGACTAGGTGCGCGCCTGGCGCCGCGGTGCCCGCAACATCAGCGCCGGTGCGGTCGCCGCCGCCACGTTTCTTCCGGCGCTCCCGCAGCTCCCTTCCGCACCCATCGAAGACGTCATCGCGAAGCGTGGCTCGACCCGGCAGTTTGCACGCGAGCCGATCCGCGCGGACGTGTTCGGAACCATCCTGCGGGCCGCGTGCACACGGGTGCCTGCGGATTTCCAAGCTCAGGCGCGGTTGACGCGCCACATCCTGAGCAACAGACACAGGGGCTTTGAGAAGCGTCTTCTCGTCGCGGTACACCACCAGCCAGCCCGCCGGGTCGCCCCTTCGCAGTGGGGCGGATAGCGGTTCGGCAAGCACTTTCCAGCGATAGCGCGCCCGCTGCGCTTTGGGCACAACCCACACCAGCGGCTCCCCAAGGCGCAACGCAACTTGATTCGGGTCGCCGCTCTCTACCCGAACCGTGCCCACCACTTCGCCTGCGGGCAACTCGATGCGCTCCCAATCGGTGAAACCGTGTTCCATCAGCGCGATCGTGTCCCCCACGCGCTGCGGACTGTTCAGCACGACGGTAATCAGCCGCCTGCCGTCGCGATATGCCGACCCCGCAAAGCAGTAGCCTGCCTGATTAGTGTAGCCCGTCTTGACCCCCTCGGCGTAGGGGTACTCCTGCAGGAACTTCGCCTTGTTCACCATCCACAGGTCGTCTTGGTTCACCGAGCGTTCCACGATGTAGTAGGGGGCGTTCACGATAGCGCGGAAGGTCTCGTTCTCCATCGCGTAGCGCGTGATGAGCGCGAGGTCGTAGGCAGTAGACACATGGCGCGGGTCGTGCAGCCCGTGCGGGTTCACAAAGCGCGTGCGTTTCGCGCCGAGCGATTGGGCTTTCTCGTTCATCAACTCGGCGAACGCCTCCACCGAGCCTGCCGTATGCTCCGCGAGGGCGACCGCCGCGTCGTTGGCGGAGCGCAGCATCAGCGCGTAGAGCAGGTCGCGCACCTTCACCTCTTCGCCCACGCGCAGGTGCATCGAGCTGGCTTCCGTGTTCACGGCGCGTTTGGAGGCTTTCACGACGGCGTCCAAGTCGCACCGCTCCAACACGAGGATTGCCGTCATCACCTTCGTGATACTGGCGGGCGGGAGGGGCTTGTGCGCGTTTTTGGCGTACAGCACCTGCCCTGTCGCGGCGTCCATCAGGATTGCCGCGCGCGCCTGCACCTGCGGCGTCCCTGCCCAGCCCAGCGCGAGCGCAATCAGCCAGCCCAGAATCGCTCCGCTCCAGCGATGCATAGCCCCTATTATGACGCTTATGGGGCAAATCCTGCCGTTGCGTGCCCCGCGCCTCTAAAGATTCGCGCCCGCTGCCAATAATACGGGGGTGATGGTCGGATTGAACCTGCGGACGGTCGGGGCTGCACCAGAGGCGCACTTGGGGGATGCGCCTGTCGCAACCGCCCCGCCGAGCGAGGGGACAGACTTCGCGGGCGTGCTGGAGGCGATGCTGCCAGCAGACGCCCTGCCCGTCTCCGAAGAGGCGGTGTCGCCTAACGCCGACGCGCTGCAGGCGCAGATGGCGACGCTGGGGCTGCCGCTGCTGACGCTTTTGCCCGTGCAGACGCCTGCAGTTGCAGACCGAGCGGTTGAGCCGAGCCTGCAGCCTGCGCCGAGCGAAGATGCGCTTCAACTCTTAGCAGGCGCGCTTGCCTTACAAGAGCCGACTACAGCGCAGTGTGAAACGCCAGAACCTACGCCCGCGCTTGGGGATGGGATGGGGGATTTCGCCTTGACCGAGCCACGACCAGAGACACCTGAGAACCTCCTCGCGGTGGAGGGGAACGCGCCGCCTGCAGCCGCCCGTCAGGTGGAGCCGCCTCCTCCACCGCCCTCCACAACGGGGTTGACGGACGCTTCGGCGTTGGGCGCGCCGTCCACTGCCCCCGCGCAGGACGCGCCGCTTCGCGACGACCTCGCGCCACCCCCGGAGGCGTTGCGCCCGCACGAGGAGTCGCCCACGCCTGCGCCCGCGCACGAGCCGCGCCCACACGCGCCCACACCGCATGCGCCCCCGCCGACCCACGAAACAACGCATAGCGCGACAGACGCCGCCGCGCCCGTCGCCGAGCCGAACTGGAACGCCGCCGAGCAAGTCGCGCAGCACATCGAGCGCATGGTCTACGAGCGCGAACGCAACCGCCTCACGGTGCGCCTCGACCCGCCCGAACTGGGCGTCGTCGAACTGCGCATCCAAGCCACAGGGGGCGAGGTGCAGGCGTGGCTGACCGCCGAGCGCGACCTGACCCGCCAGATGTTGCAGCAAGCCCAGCAGTACCTGCGCGAGCAACTCGAATCGCGTGGGCTGCACCTGACCCACTTCGATGTGGGCGCACAGAGCCAGTTTCACCACGCGCCGCGCGAGCAACACACACGCTATGCGGCGCAAACCATATCCACACGCACCCCCACGGCTACGGACAGCCTCCTCTACGACGGACGATGGAGCGTCTGGGTGTGAACACAACTCAGATGACGGAGGTTGGACGATGACAATCGGAGCGATACAATCGGGCGCGAACGCCCCCACAGGCAACTCGCGCACCACGATGGACACTTACCAGTTCCTGCGACTGCTGATTGTGGAACTCACTTCGCAGAACCCGATGGATCCGGTCAAAGACCGCGACTTTCTGGCGCAGATGGCGCAACTGAACACCGCGCAGCAGATGGAGCGCATCGGCAACATGTTCACCACCTTCCAAGCGGCGGGGCTGATTGGGCGCGAAGTGGAAGCCGCCCTACCGACAGGCACAGTGCTAACGGGCAAGGTGGAGTCGGTGCAGATGCGCGCGGGGCGCGTGCTGCTGACCGTCAACGGCGAGACCGTGCCTATCGATACCGTCCGTACCATTCGCTAAGGAGGTCAACGCTATGTGGCAAGCCATGCTTTCGGGAGTCGCCAGTTTGAAGGCGCATCAGACGAAGATGAATGTCATCGGCAACAACATCGCGAATATCAACACCACGGGCTACAAGGGCAGTCGGGTGCATTTCCAGGACTTGATGGCGCAGACCTTTCGCGCCGCGAGCCGTCCCAGCAATGTGCTGGGCGGGGTGAACCCGATACAGGTCGGGCTGGGCGTCAAGGTCGGCGCAATCGATGTGCATACCTTGCAAGGCGCGCTGGAGATGACAGGGCGCTCGACCGACCTTGCGATTCAGGGCAACGGCTATTTTATGCTGACCAACGGGCGCGATGTGCATTACTCGCGCGACGGCTCGTTCGGGCTCGACTCGTCGGGCTTTCTGGTACATCGCGGCACGGGCTGGAAGGTGCTGGGCTGGATGGCAGATGCTGGCGGGCTGATCGATACCAATCAGGCGATTACCGCCGATTCGGTGCTGCAGTTCCCTGTTGGATCGCAAGCGGCGGTGCGTCAGACGACCACCGTGCAATACACGGGCAACCTGAACGCGAACGCGCCCTCTACGCAGACCTACGCGGCGACTGTGCGCGTGTACGACGCGCTGGGCGGGTCGCACGATGTGACCATTACCTTCACCAACCGCCAGACGCCGCCGCTGGGCACACCGCCCGCAGGCGCAGTGAGTTCATGGGACTGGAGCGCCGCCATCGGCGGGACGCCCGTCGGCGACTACACCACCGGCACGAACACTCGCCTCTACTTCAACGGGCAGGGTGAACTCGTCGGCGCGACGACCCAGCAAATCACCATCACCCCCACCAACGGCGCGCCGCCGTTCACCGTGGACTTAGACCTGAGCCAAGTGACCTCGCTGGCAGCGGAGAGCATCGTGCAGCCCGTCTACCAAGACGGCTTCCCGCCAGGCACGCTGCAGGAGTTCACGATTGGCATCGACGGCACGATTCAGGGCGTCTTTTCGAACGGGCTGTCGCGCCCGATGGGACGCATCGCGCTGAGCCTGTTCGCCAACCCTGCGGGGCTGTTCCGACTGGGCAACAACATGTGGCGCGTCACGGACAACTCGGGGCTGCCCCAAATCGGCGCGCCCACCACAGGCGGGCTGGGGGAAATCAACGCGGGCTACCTGGAGCAGTCCAATGTGGACCTTGGAGGCGAGTTCGCCGATATGATCGTGACCCAGCGCGGCTTCCAAGCGAACACGCGGATTGTGTCCGTCGTGGACGAACTGCTGGCGGATGTGGTCAATATGAAGCGGTAGGCGATAGGCGCATCAGTTGACCTGTGCATTGCGCCCGCGCAAGTGGTATACTTCTCACGCCCGCTGGAATAGCGGCATACGAGAGGAGGCATTCGCCATGCGACTCGGAACGGTGTTTCAGGCTCTGGCGAGCGTGAGTGTAGCGGCGTCGCTGACGGGCGGCGCATGGGCGTAGCAGCCCTCGATCACTTGGCTGGGAACGCTCCCGAACGGCGCGCGGAGTTATGCGCAGGGCGTCGCGGCGGACGGCGCGGTGGTTGTGGGCTACGATCAGGCAACAACTGACGACGAGGGCGTTGGGGGCGAGTGGCGTGCGTTTCGCTGGACGCGCACGGGCGGCACAGCCCCGCTTGCGACGCGCGGCGCGAACAGCCAATCGCTGGCGGTCTCGGCAGACGGCAGCATCCTTGTCGGTTGGACGGAGGATACAACAGGTATGTGGCGTGCGGCTAAGTGGGGAGCGGACGGCAGCCTGACCCTACTGGGCACGCTGGGCGGCGCGCCGAGCGCAGCGTATAGCGTCTCGGCGAACGGCGCGGTCATCGTTGGCTCTGCAGCGGACAGTGCAGGGCGTGCGCGCGCCTTCCGATGGGCGGCGGGCGTCGGGATGGAAGACCTCAACCGCGTCTACGCACGCCTGCTGGGCGACGGCTCCTTCCTGGAGGCTGCCTATGGCGTCTCGCCTGACGGACGGTACATCGTCGGCGCAGGGTACAACGCCGCGACGAACCGCTTCGAGGGGTTCCTGCTGGACACTGTGCCTGAGCCTGCGAGCCTGCTCACGCTTAGCGTGGGACTAATCGGGCTTCTACGCGCATGACGCCGACCGTAAGACGGCTTGTACGACAATTCGTGTAGCCCCCTCGCCTCGTTGAGCGTGAGGGGGTATTGTCCTATAAGTGTCTCCTTCACCACCCCACCAAGCTACTCACCGCCGCGCCGACCACCCACAGCGTCAGGTACGCCAGCGCGCCTGCACGCAGCCATCGGCGTACAAACTGCGGATTGCGCCGCCGATACCACTCCGCAAGCCCCACCGCCATCGCCAACACGGCGAACTTGACCCCAAAAAACGCACCCCAACTGAGCTGAATCAGCCAGTTCATCAGCGGGTTGAACTCGGTCGCGTAGCCCCGCGTGATGAGCCAGTAGGTACTCAAAGCGTCGGCAATCACCAGCAGGCACAGTCCCCAAGTCTCCTTGTGGCGCATACCCACTGCCTGCAGCAACTTTCGCGCCAGAGGTATAATCCCCCCGCTATGGACGCCCGTGCGATTTATCAGAATCTGGAGAGCTGGCAGAAAGAGACCGCGATGCTGGGGTCAATCGCAGGCGTGCTGGGCTGGGATCAGCGCGTGACGATGCCCCCGAAAGCCGCCCCGCACCGCGCGAACCAACTCGCGATGCTGTCGGGGATGATCCACCAGCGGGCGACCGACCCGCGCATCGGCGAGTGGCTGAGCCAACTGGAGCAGAGCGAGCTGACCCAGCCGCCCGACAGCGTGCCCGCCGTAAACATCCGCCAGTGGCGACGCGAGTACGACAAACTCACCAAGTTGCCCACCGAGCTGGTGATGGAGTTCACGCGCGTCACCAGCCTCGCCGAGAAGGTCTGGGAAGAGGCGCGCGAGGAGTCGGACTTCCGCCTGTTCCAGCCGCACTTGGAGAAGATCGTGAGCCTCGTGCGCGAGATTGCCGAGCGACTGGGCTACGAGCGGGAACCCTACGACGCGCTGCTCGACGAGTACGAGCAGGGCATGACCGCGCAGGAGGTGGAGCGGCTGTTCGAGCCGTTGCGCCGCCACACGCCCGAACTGGTCGCGCAACTCCAGAACGCCCCGCGCCAGCCCGACACGAGCATCCTGCGCCGCCACTACCCGCGCGAGGCGCAGGAACGCTTCTGCCGCCTAATCGCCGAGCGCATCGGCTTCGACTGGCAACGCGGGCGATTAGACCCGACAGTCCACCCGTTTGCAACGCGCCTCTCGCCTGGCGATGTGCGCATCACCACGCGCTACTACGAGGACTTCCTGAATCCGTCGCTGTTCGGCACGATTCACGAACTGGGGCACGCGCTGTACGAGATGGGGCTGCCCGAAGAGCATTGGGGCACACCGATGGGCGCGTCCGCCTCGCTGGGCATGCACGAATCGCAGTCGCGCATGTGGGAGAACTTCGTCGGGCGCAGCCGCGCCTTCTGGGAATACTTCTACCCCATCGCCCAAGAGCATTTCGATGCGCTGCGCGATGTGCCGCTGGACGACTTCGTGTTCGCTGTCAACGCCGTGCAGCCCTCCACCATTCGCGTGGAAGCCGACGAGGTGACCTACAACCTGCACATTCTGCTGCGCTTCGAGTTGGAGTTGGCGTTGCTGCGCGGCGAGTTGCAAGTCGCCGACCTGCCCAGCGCGTGGAACGAGAAGTTCAAGGCGTACATGGGCTTCGAGCCGCCCAACGACGCCGAGGGCGTGCTGCAGGATGTCCACTGGTCAGGTGGGATGATTGGCTACTTCCCGACCTACACGCTGGGGAATTTGTACGCGGCGCAGTTGTTTGAGGCGGCGGAACGCGACTTGGGCGACCTACAGGCGCAGTTCCGCAAGGGCGAGTTCGCGCCGTTGCTGGAGTGGCTGCGCGAGAAGGTACACCGTCAGGGGCAGCGCTACCCCGCGAAGGAACTCATCGAGCGCATCACGGGCGCGCCGCCCAGCGCGGAGCCGCTGCTAAACTACTTCCAGCGCAAGTTCGCCCCGCTGTATGGGCTGTAAGTGGGGTATAATGGAGGTTGGCGAGGAACAAGCGCGTGTTTGGCTCCTTTCCGGGCGTCTTTTCCTCACCAACCCCACCACACACAGGAGGCGCGGATACCCCGCCCGCGCCTCCTGCCGAGTTACTGCGTAGGGTTGCACCGCTTATGACTGCCGCCGCCGCCGAGAGGTTCCCGCGAATTAGCCCCGCTGCGCCGCGCTACGCCGTCGGGCTGATGGCGGGCACTTCGCTGGACGGTATCGACGCCGCGCTGGTGTGCATCGAAGGCGCAGGCGACGCGATTCGCATCCAGACGCTGGCGACGCACTACCAGCCCTACACGCCCGACGAACGCGCGGGACTGCTGCGCCTCATCGAGTCGGGCAGCCTCGCTGACCTGTGCGCGTGGGACGCCTACTTGGGCGAACGCTTCGCGCAGGCATCACAGGCGGTGATTCAAAAAGCCGCGCCCCCGCGCGTGGACTTCATCGGCTCGCACGGGCAGACCGTGTGGCACGCGCCCGACGCGCAGGTGCTGGGGACGCCGACACCGAACACGCTGCAGATTGGACAGCCCGATGTCATCGCGGCACGGGTGGGCGTGCCTGTGGTCGCCGACTTCCGCACGCGCGATATGGCACACGGCGGGCAGGGCGCGCCGCTCGTGCCCCTCGTGGACTGGCTGCTGCTGCGCAGCGACACGGAACCGCGCGCCGCGCTGAATCTCGGCGGGATGGCGAACCTGACCGTACTGCCCGCAGGCGGCGCGCCCGACGCCATCCGCGCCTTCGACACGGGTCCTGCGAACGCGCTGATTGACCTCGCCGTACAGCACGGCACAGGCGGCGCGCAGACCTACGACCGCGACGGCGCGCTTGCTGAGTCAGGCGCAGTCCACCCGCCGCTGCTGGCGTGGCTACTGGCGCACCCGTACTTCGGGCAGCCGCCGCCCAAGTCCACAGGGCGCGAGGTCTTCGGGCACGCGCTGCTGGACGCCATCCATGCGCAGTTCCCCGACCTGCCGCTGCCGACGCTGGTCGCCACGCTCACCGAGTTGACCGCCGCCACAATTGCCGATGCGCTGCAGCGATGGGTAATGCCCACTTGCCCTGTGCGGCGCGTTATCGTTTCTGGCGGGGGGCTGCACAACCGCGCCCTGATGCGCCGACTGGCAGCACACCTACCCAACATCGCGCTGGAATCGTCCGCTGCGTATGGCGTAGACCCCGACTTCAAGGAGGCGATTGCCTTCGCCGTGCTTGCCGACAGGTTCCTGCAGGGCTTGCCCGCCACCTACCCAAGCACGACGGGCGTGCGCCGACCCACGCTGGCGGGCAAACTCGCGCTGCCGTAGCGCAGGTAGATGCCCTCTACCGCCTTCCCACCCGCCGCCGCAGCGCGTCCCAGTAGTTTTTCAGCAGAAACAGCGACGCCCGCAACGCCAACGCCACAGGAACCAGCGGGCGCAGCAGCAGAAAAGTCTTCCGCGCGTAGTGCTTTTTGTAGAACAGGTACATACTCTTGTGAAAGGTGATAATCATCTTGTTCGCCACGAGGTCGGTGCTGCGCCCAATCGCATGCACAATCTTCGGCTCAGGGTAGTAGACCACCGTGTAGCCTGCCTGCCACGCGCGGTAGCACAGGTCGGTGTCCTCGCAATACATGAAAAACCGCTCGTCGAACCCGCCGAGTTGCTCGTAGACCGCGCGTCGGATAAACAGCGCCGCGCCCGACACCCAGTCCACCTCGCGAATGGAGTTATGATCCCAGTCGGTCATAAGGTACTCGCGCGTGTAGGGGTTGTTGGGGAACAGTTTGCCCAGCGGCGTGTTGCGAAACAGCGCGGCGGTCGGGTTCGGGAACCGCCGACAGGAGTATTGCAGGCTGCCGTCGGGGTTCAGAATCTTCGGACCGATGATGGCGACTTCGGGGTGCTGCTCGGCGTAGTCTACCAGCAGCTCCAGCGCGGGCGGCAGCACCTCCGTGTCGGGGTTCAGGATGAACAGGTACTTGCCCTGCGCGGCGCGCGCTGCCAGATTGTGCCCCCGTGAAAAGCCCAAGTTCTGCTCGCTGACCAGCAGGCGCACTTCGGGGAACTCTTTTTCGAGCATCTGCACGCTGCCGTCGCTGGAGGCGTTGTCCAGCACGACGATTTCGTAGGGGAACCGCGGGGGATGCGCCAGAATCGAGCGCAGCGCCGCCCGCAACGGCTCCCGCGCGTTCCAGTTCACAATCTGCACGGTCAGCAGCACCTCGGACATCCGCAGGTAGGATACCTGAGTCGGTATAATTCGCTTGTGGAACCGAGGAGCAGCCTATTGAGCCTACTCCAAGAGATACTGCCTGCGGAGCGGGCGGAGCAAGTCGCTGCTGGCGTAGCGACCCTGTTGGAAGAGATGGTGCAGGCAGAGGTTGCCAGACAGTTAGAGACACTGATTAGGGAAACCCGCGCGGACTACCGTCGCATCGACGAGCGACTGGCGCGTCTGGTACAGGTGACCGAGCAACACAGCGAGCAGATTGCGCGTCTGGTGCAGGTGACCGAGCAACACAGCGAGCAGATTGCCGAAAACACACGGGCAATCGCTGAGCTGCGGGCGGTCGTGGAAAAACACAGCGAGCAAATCGCTGAAAATACGCGGGCAATCGAACGGCTGGAACGCATCGTGGAGGATCTGGTGAAGGCGGAACAGCGGCTCACACGGCGTACAGACGACATTGCGCGTCAGTTGGGGGGAATGGCGATGGATCTTGGCTATCTCCTCGAGAACGACGCCTACGAATCGTTGCCCCCGCTTCTGGAGCGGGACTACGGCGTTCGGGTGCTGACACCGCTGACCCGTGACTTTGTTGAGGACGACAAGGGCAACGAGTATGAGGTCAACATCTTCGGCGAGGGCGAACGCGATGGGGAACGGGTTTTTGATTGTCGGCGAATGCAAAACGCAACTCTCGAAGCAGGAGATTGATCGATTCTTGCGCCGTAAAATCAAACCTGTGCAGCGCATCTTCAGTGGGCGCGCGGTGTTTCCTGTGATGGTTGGGCATGCAGTCACGAGCAAACAGGTGCAACGCTATGCACAGGAACGGGGTGTAGCTGTGTACCTCTCGTATCAGTTTAGACGGAGCAGCCGACAGCCATAATCGATGAAACCGACGACTCGTTTGATTGCGCTGGTGTGGTTGGTGGTGGGCGCGAGCATCTGGTGGACGGCGCTGCAGGGCGGTTCCGCGCCGCTGAGCCTGCGCTTCTTCGCGACCATCCAACTGCTGGGCGGCATCTTTCTGCTGATGCGCCTGACCATCGGCTGGGTGTTCCTGATTACGATGTCGGTGTTCGTGATGGTCACGGGGCTGTTCGCGCTGCTGAGTGTGCCGTTTATGCCTACGGAGATGCTCCAGCGCACGCCGCGCCTGCTGGGGTTAGACCCGCGCTGGACGCTCGCGCTGACCGCCGCGTTGGGCGTACTCATCGGACGGCTCTGCTGGCTGGGGCTCCGCAACGATCCACCCTCCAACTGGGGCGAGTAGGTACAATTATCGCGCTATGGCGGCGACGGTCGGCGAAATCCTGAACTATCTGAACGAAATCGCTCCCCCAGAGTGGGCGTTCCCGAACGACCCTATCGGCTTGCAAATCGGCGAGCCAAGTCAGAAGGTCGAGCGCGTGCTGGTGGCGTTAGACCCCGACCCGCGCACTGTGGTGAATGCGCAGTACCGCCAGTGCCAACTGCTGGTGACGCACCACCCGCTGATTTTCCGCCCGCTGAGCAAAATCCGCTTCGACGACCCCGTCGGGATGGCGGTGCAAGGGCTGTGCGCGGCGAAAATCGCGCTGATTGCCGTCCACACGAACTGGGATGTCGCTCCCGGCGGCGTCAACGACACGCTGGCGGAGCGGGTTGGACTAACCGAAGTGCGCCCATTCGGCGAAGGACCCGCGCAGAAGCACTACAAACTTGCCGTGTTCACCCCAACCGAGCATGTGGACGCCGTGATCGACGCGATGGCGAACGCGGGCGCGGGCGTCATCGGGCTGTATCGTCGCTGCGCGTTCTACACAGCGGGCACGGGCACTTACGAGCCGATGGAGGGCGCGAACCCGTACCTTGGGCAGGTCGGCAAGCGCGAGTACGCCGAAGAGGCGCGCATCGAGATGCTGGTTCCCGCCGAACGGCTGTCGGCGGTCATCGCCGCGATGTTGCAGGCGCACCCCTACGAAGAGGTCGCCTACGATGTCTACCCGCTGCATACCCAAGCCGAGCACGCGCTGGGACGGGTCGGCGCGCTGCCCAAGCCGATGCTCGGCAGCGAACTGCGCGACTACCTTGCCGAGCGGCTGGGCAACCCGCATGTGCGCCTGTACGGTAAGCCGAGCAAGGTGATTCGCACGCTGGCGGTGGTCGGCGGCTCAGGCGGCGACTACCTGCCCGACGCGCAGCGGGCGCACGCCGACGCCCTGCTCACAGGCGAGGTGCGCCACCACCACACTTGGGAAGCGTGGGCGCGCGATGTCGTGCTACTGGAAGGCGGGCACGCCGAGACCGAACAGCCTGGGGTCGTTCGGCTGGCGCAACGGCTACGCGAGTACCTCGCCCCGCGCAATGTGGAGGTCTTCGTGGAGGGAAGCGACGGATGAAAACCTACCGCGTGCTGATTGTGGACGACGAGCCGGTGATTCGCTTGGACTTGCGCACGATGCTGGAGGCGATGGGGCACGAGGTGGTTGGCGAGGCGTACAACGGCGTCGACGCGCTGCAACTCGCGCGCACGCTGCAGCCCGACCTCGTGATCGCCGACATCATGATGCCCGAAATGGACGGGATCGAACTCTCGCGGCGGCTGGCGAAGGAACGCATCGCGCCCGTGCTGGTGCTGACCGCCTACAGCGAGCCTGAGATGGTGGCGGGCGCGGATCGCGCGGGCGTGCTGGGCTACTTGGTCAAGCCGTTCCGCGAGGCGGATCTTGCGCCCGCGATACAGGTGGCGATTAGCCGCTATCGCGAACTGCGTGCGCTGGAGGCGCAGAACCTGAACCTCGCGCAGGAGATGCAGGCGCGGCGGCGCATCGGGCGCGCCAAGCGCGTGCTGATCCAGCACCTTGGGCTTTCCGAAGAGGAGGCGTTCCGCCGCCTGCAGCAGACCGCCGAGCAGACGGGCAAACCGCTCGCCGAAGTCGCCGAAGCGGTTCTGCTGGCGTATCAGGTGCAGCCCGAAAGCGAGTCGTGAGGGGCGCATCGCGCGCCCCCCGAATGGATGCTGCCTACTCGATCACGCGCACGGTGAGGCTAATCATAATCTCCGACTTGTCGCGCGAGGTGCTGGTGCGGCGGAACAGGTAGCCCAGAAACGGCAGGTCGCCCAGCAGCGGCACTTTCTGGATGGTCTTGATGTCCGCTTCTCGGATTAGCCCGCCGATGACGACTGTTTCGCCGTTGCCGACGCGGATGGTGGTGTCGGTGTTGCGGCGCGCCAGTTGGGGCAGTCGCCCGCCGCCGGGCACATCCAAAAAGCCCGTGATCACGCTCACTTCGGGTTGAATGTGCAGCGTGATGGAGTTGTCCTCGTGGACGCGGGGCAGCACGCGCAAAATGATGCCCGCCTGCACCGTGTCGGTCTGCACATTCGCGCCCTGCGGCGTCTGCTGAATGAGTTTGACATAGTTCACCTCGTCGCCGATGAAGATGGTCGCAGGACGCCCGTCCAGTGTCGCCACGCGCGGGTTCGCCAGCAGGCGGTTGCGACGATCCTCCGCCAGCGCGTTCAGCGTCACGGAGAAGTCGATCGGCTTTTTGACGATGGTGAAGTCCAGCCCCAGTTGCCCGTCGCGGTTGAACCCGACGCCCTGCTGGTTCGGCGTGTTGGTGGTGCTGTCGGGCAGGGGCAAGCGATTCGCGCTGCGGTCGAGCGTGTTGATGTTCCCCGATTGCAGGATGTTCCAGTTCAGCCCCAGCGACTTGAGGCTGCCTTCAGAGACATCCAGCACTTTCGCTTCGATGACCACCTGCGGCTGCTTGACATCCACCTTGCGCAGGAGTTCGAGGGCGCGCAGCACCTCGCGGGCGGTGCCGACCAGCACGAGCAGGTTGGGCGGTTGCGCGGTTTGTGCGCTGGATGCGCCGTCGCCGCCTTGCATCGGCGCGCCCATCTGCTGCGCGGTCGCGCTGGGCGACTCGCCGCCCGTCATCGCACCTTGCTGCCCGCCTGCGCCGCCGCTACCCCCCGCGCTGCCGCGACTAAGCAGCGCGTCGGGACCCAGCGAGACCGTGACGCCGGGCACAAGTTGCGTCACGATTCGCGCCAAATCGCGCGAGTCGGCGAACTTGACGCGGTAGACCTCCGTGACGATTTCCACGCTGCCCGTGAGTTGCTGCTCGAAAGCGTATGCCGCCTCGCGGGCGCGCTCGACGGTCTCCGCGTCGCCTTCAATCAGCAGGTAGGTGGCGTCCTTCTCGCCCGACGGCGTGACTTTCAGTTCAGGGAAGCGCGCGCTGAGGTAGGTCGCGATGTCGGTCGGCTTGGCGACCTTGAAGGTCAGCGCCTCCACCGTGCGCGGCTTGGGCGCAGGCGGGGGCGATTCAGCGGGCGCACGGAACGCCTTTAGCGACTCCTCCGTGCCCACCACATAGGTGTTGTCGATTTTCTCGTAGCGGTAGCCGCTGAGGCGTGTAATCAGGTTCAGCGACTCTTCGACGGTCAGGCGCGTGAGGCTGACCGTGACCGTGCCCTTGACATCGGGCGCGGTGATGATGTTCGCGCCCGACTGAATCGCCAGCGCTTTCAGCACATCGCCGATTTCAGCGTTCACGAAGTCGAGCGACACGAGGGTTCGCGCGGGTGGGGCGGGTCGCGCTGGCTCGGCGGTTGAGGCGACGGTCGTCCCCTCGCGCGCGGCGTTCGGTTCGGGCGCGTAGGTGCGCGGGGGCGTCGGGGACGCGCTGGCGACGGTGGTCGGCTTCGGCGCGGCGTCTACGGTCTTGAACTCGGACGGCTCGGACGCCTCCACGCTTGCCTCGGTCGCCTTGCCCAGGCGCACCTGCCAGCCTGTGGGGGTCGGCTCCAGCGCGTAGGGCTGCCTGCCGCGCATGGTGGCGACCACGCGCACTTTGGGCGGGCGGCTGCTGAACCAGCCGTAGCGGAGTTTGATGAGATGGGGCGTCTTCTGGCTCACCTCGCGCCCGCGCCCGCTAAAGCGCGCGTTAAACTCCAGCACCAGAAACTGGTTGCGCCAGATGCTTACACTGGGGCGCGGCAGTCGCTCGCCCGTGATGCGAATCAGGGTCTGTCCCCGCTCCTCTGAGACGCTGACCGCCTGCACGACCTGCGCGGTCGCCAGCGCGGGCAGCGCAAACGATGCTCCAAGCAACCAAAGCACAAGTGGGTTTCGCGTTCTCATGGTGTGTTGCCTCCGTTAGGGGCGGTCGATTCGCCGACGCGCGCGGTGATGCGCTGCTTGCCTTTCTGCAGCACGAGTGCGCCACGCTGGATGCTGACCACGCGCCAGCCGTCTTCCAGCGGGTCGCCCGGCTTGACGAAGCGTCGGCGTCCCTCTTTGTCCACTAAAATCGCGACGGAGTTCGGTCCCTGCACAACGCCCGTGACGGTGTAGTGCGGCTGTTCAGGTTCGGGTGTAGGCGTGTTCTCGGCGGGTTGCAAGCCGAACTGTCCTGGAGGCAGGGTCATCGGCGCAAGAGGTGGCGTGCCTGCGATTTCGCGCTTCGGGCGACTGGTGGACTCCGTGCGCACGATGCGGCTCGGCTCCTCCTGCTGGGGCTTCGCGGCGACAATCACGGGTCGGAACGGGTCGCGCGGCGCAAGCGGCGGCAAAGTCAGCCGACCCGCGTCCGACTGCTCTGTTTGGGGCGTCGCTGTCTGGGCGTTAGTGTTGGGTTGCCCCGACGGGTTCGGCGCGGGCGGTGCGCCCCCACCCAGCAGCCCGCCAAACTGCACCACGCCGACGGTGACCATTACCGCCAACAGCGCTGCCAGAATCAGCACCTGCTTCGGATTGGCGGCTTGCTTGCCGTTTTCGGGTTTCGCGTTCGCCATCGTTTAGCCTCCAGAAGATGCCGTGCTGGTCTGCCCTCTGCCCTCGCGGAAGATGAACGCCTTGACGACCATCTTGATTTCCAAGTCGGGGTTGTCAGTGCTCTCTTCGGCGGTGGTCTTCGCTTGCGCGTTCAGGCTCTGCACGGCGAGGATTTTCGGGAAGGTCTCCAGTCCCTTGAGTAAGCGCACCGTATCCCAGAACTTGCCGCGCAGCTGGATTTCGAACAGTTGCTCGTCGTAGGGCTTGGGCGGCTCCTGCGGTTGGCTGCTGTCGGTGCTGCCGTCGGGGTTGGTGGTGGGCAGTTTCACGGGTGGCGCCTGCGGGCGAATTGCGACAATCTGCAGGTTCAGTTGGCGCACGGTCTGCTCGAACTGCTTGAGCATCGTGGGCACATACGCGGCTTGGCTGACCCCCCGCTCCAGAAACTGCAGGTCGCGCTGGGTGGTCTGCAATTCGTCTTGAACCTGCTGGAGCTGGCTGGCGGCTTGTTGCGCCTCCTGCAGTTCTTGTTGCTTCTCCTGCAGGCGCGCGTGGTTCTCCTGCGCCATGCTCCATGGCAGGTAGAGGCTGGCTGCGCCCAGCGCGAAGGTCGCGACGGTGAGCAGCGCGGTCATCTTCGCCGCGCGTTGCGCGCGTTGTAGGCGTTTGCTAACTGCCACCTTGCCCTCCTTGCGGGTTGGATTGCGTCTGCGCCGTGCCCTTGATTTGGGCGGTAATCTGGAACTCCACGACGGTCGTCAGTTCCGACAGGGCGCGCTCTTGGCTATAATCAAGGCGCACATTCTCCAGTTCGGGGTGCTGGTTCAGGCGCAACATCAGCTCGCCGACGAGTTGTTGCGTCTCGGCAAGCCCCTTGAGCGTGATTTCCATCGGCTTTTTGGGGTCGGTGCGCTTGCCGAGTTCCGCGCCTGTGAGGTAGCACCCCTGCGGCGTGTGCTGGCTGAAGTGCTGGAACAGCTGCAGCCAGCGGCGGGTGTCTTTCTGGGCGTTCTGGAGCGTGCTGACCAGCGGTTGCAGCGCGGCGAGTTGCGCCTG
This sequence comes from Armatimonadota bacterium, assembly GCA_023511915.1. Classification (GTDB taxonomy): domain Bacteria; phylum Armatimonadota; class Fimbriimonadia; order Fimbriimonadales; family GBS-DC; genus GBS-DC. The sequence goes on along the minus strand of JAIMAN010000014.1, from coordinate 34,490 downwards.
CGTTTGTTTGAGTTGCTGCAGGGTCGGGCGCAGTTCGGTCAGTTGCGCCTCCACTCGGGCGCGTTGTGCGTTGATGCTGCTTCCGTACAGCAGCAGGCTCGCCCAGCCCGCGCCGATGATACCTGCGACGGTGAGCCACCCAAAGCCCAGCAGGCGCGTCTTGCGCTGCAGCTGGCGGCGCATCTGTTGCTCCTGCGCAATCAGGTTGATGACAGCCATAGACGCCTCCTTATGCTGCTGTGACGGGCGCAGCGGCGGGTTCCGACTCGTCCACAGGCTCGGCGAACGGTTGCGCCATCTCCAGCGGCGCGAGCGCGTTGCCCAGCACGGTCGCCCAGCGCGCCCCTGCCTCCAACTGCTCCAGTGCAATCCCGCCGGGCGCAATCGCCTCGCCCTCGAACGGGTTCACAAGCTGCGTCGGGATGCCCAGTTTGTGTTCGAAGTAGGCAGCTGCACCGTGCATCTGCGCGCCGCCCCCGTACAGAAACAGCCGCTCGATGCGTCCGTGCCCGCCCTGCGACGGGTACTGCGACTGGTAGTAGTTCAGCGAGCGGCGGATTTCGCGAATCAGCTCGTCGATAATCGGCTGCAGCAGGCGCAGCGGCGGGTTCTCCTGCGGTTGACCCGTCTGCAGCAGTTCCTCGAGGTTCAGCCCGCGCTTGACCTGTTCGGCTTCCTCTTCGGTGTAGTTGAAGTAGCCCTTGAGCGCGGCGCTGAAGGTGTTGCTGGCAATCGGGATAAAGCGCGTCAGCACCAGCGTGGCGTTCCGCGCGACGGTAATCTGCGTATGCTCGCCGCCCAAGTCCACCAGCGCGTAGGCGTAGGGCAGCGCGTCGCCGTACACCGCTTGCACGGTGCGCAGCGCGGCAAACGGCTGCAGCTCCAGCAGTTGCGGTTCCAGCCCCGCTTTTTCGACCAGCTCCAGCAGCGGGTCAGTGGTTGAGCGCGGCGCGGCGACCAGCAGCACCTCCATCTGCTCTTCGGTACCAGTGGGCAGGATGTGGAAGCCAATCAGATGCTCCTCGGCGGCGGAGGGCAGATAGCGCGTCGCTTCGAACTGGATGGACTTCTGCAGCACATCGGGCGCCATGCGGGGCAGGCGCACGGGTCGCGCGGTGGTCTGCGGTCCACCGACCGTGAGCCACACCGACTTGTGCTTGACGCCTGCGCTTTGCAGCGTCGCGCGGAGAGCGCGGTACACGGTGTCGGGGTCTAAAATCGCGCCTTCGCGCACGGCGTCGGCGGGTAGGGGCGTTTCGGCAAGCCGCTCCACGCGCAGGGTGCGCCCCTGCAGCACGCCAGCACACAGCTTGACGCTGCACGCGCCAATATCTATTGCCAGCACAGGCGCGCCTTTCGCGCTCGGACGCGCTTTCGGCAACTTTTTACGCGACATGGGGCTCCTCCTCCTTCGCTTCGTATTCGGCGGCGCGCTGCGCCAGCATCCACTCGTCCAGCGCGGCTTTCAGAAACCGCCACTTGTCGTCCACCTTGAACGCGGGGATGACGCCCGACTCGGCGAGTGTTTGCAGTTCCGCTGTATGCAGGCGCAGGTAGCGCGCCGCCTCGCGCAGGGTCATCACAGGATGCAGATTGCGCGCCAGCCACTGCAGCAGGTCGTGCAGCTGCTGGTTCGTCAGGCGCACCTCGAACCGCACGGTCTGGATGCTGTCCGGCTCTTCGGCCGGCGCGGCGACGACGGGCGAATCGACGCGGCGCGTCTCCGCCTGACCCTGAAACCGTTGCTGGCTCGCCATTCGTATCGCGTCTACTAAGTTCATGCTCACCACTCCTTCCCTTCGTAGTCCTGAATCACGCCGTGCATCAGGTAGCCGTCGATGACCTGCACTTTCTGCGCCATGCCCATCAGCAGCGCGTTGTCTGCCAGTTGGCAAATCAGGCGCGGGTAGCCGCCCGTGTGCTGATACAGCTCGTACAGCGCGTCGGGCGTGAACGGGATGCGCTCGCCCGCGTAGCCCGCGACGCGCATGCGATGCTCAATCAGCTTCGCCGTCTCCTGCTGGTCTAACGGCTTCAGCCCATGGCGCACGGCTAACCGCTGCTTCAGTGCAGGAACGCGCTCCAGCTTCTTCTGCAACTCCAACTGCCCCAGCAAAATCAAACTCAGCAGGAACTGGTCGTTCATCTGGCAGTTCAGCAGCAGGCGCAGCTCCTCAAAGGTGTTCGCCGAACGAATCAGGTGCGCCTCGTCGATCATCAGCACGGCGCGCTGCCCATGCTCGTACATGTGAATCAGATGCTCGTGCAACGCCTGCACCAACTGCTGCCGATTGCGCGAGTGAACCTCTACGCCCAACTGGTGCAGAATCTCCTGAAGCAACTGAATCGGCGTCAGGATGGGGTTCACAATCAGCGCGATACGGTATTGCACGGGGTCTAAAATCTCGATGAGTTTGCGGCTGATGGTCGTCTTCCCCAGTCCGATGTCGCCCATCAAGACGCCCGCCCCGCGATTGCGCGTGATGGCATAGTGTAGCATCACCAGCGCGTCCTCGTGTTCCTTGCCCAAATACAGGAACCGCGGATCGGGCGTCAGTGCAAACGGCGGCTCGGTCAAACCCCAGTATGCCTCGTACATAAATCCTGCCCTCCTGTCGTTGCGACGCACCACATCGAGTCGTTCCCGACAGTTCTGGGGCAATTATCGGCAATTCCGCGAGGTTTTGTAGAGGGCGACTCAAGGTATACTTTCGACGGAGGCTCGCTATGGGTGAATACCGATTGTTGCTCAAGCATGTCGATGTTCCGAACTATCACGACATACAGGTCTATGAGCAGTATGGCGGCTATCAGGCGTTGCGCAAGGCGCTCGCGATGGAGCGTCAGGCAATCATCGACGAGGTCAAAAAGTCGGGGCTGCGCGGGCGCGGCGGCGCAGGCTTCCCCGCGTGGATCAAATGGAACGGCTTGCCCAAAGACGACGACAAGCCCCACTATGTGATTTGCAACTCCGACGAGGGCGAACCGGGCACCTTCAAGGACTTCGAGCTGATGTTCAAAGCGCCGCACCAGCTGGTGGAGGGGATGATTATCGCGGGCTATGCGGTGCGGGCGCAGCGGGGCTATATCTACATTCGCGGCGAGTATGTTGAATGCACGCGGCGCGTGCGTCAGGCGATAGACCAGGCATACGCCGCGGGCTACTTGGGCAAAAACATTCTCGGCAGCGGCTTCGATTACGACCTCTACATCCACATGGGCGCAGGCTCCTACGAGTGCGGCGAGGAGTCCGCGCTGATGTCGAGCCTGATGGGCGAGCGCGGGCAGCCGCGCCTGAAGTTCCCTCACGCGCCGTTGCCCACCATCGCAGGTGTGTGGAACTGCCCGACGCTCATCAACAACTGCGAGTCGCTCAGCTGCGTGCCCCACATTATCAATAACGGCGGGGAATGGTACGCGCAACTGGGCGCAAGCACCAAAAACTCGCGCGGCACGAAAATCTTCTCGGTGTCGGGGCATGTCAATAAGCCGGGCAACTATGAGATTGAGTTCGGCACGCCGCTGATGGAGCTGATTGCGTTGGCGGGTGGCGTGCGCGGCGGCACACTAAAGGGCATCATCCCTGGCGGCTCGTCGATGCCGATTCTGCCCGCCGAGAAGTGCGAGGACGCTATCATCGGCTACGAGGAGCTGATGGATAAGGGCAGCATGGTCGGCTCTGGGGGCTGCATGGTGCTGAACGAGCATACCTGCATCGTGCATTTCGCGTGGCGCACGGCGGAGTTCTACGCGCACGAGTCGTGCGGCAAATGCACCCCGTGTCGCGAGGGCACGCGCTGGATGGTGCAGATTCTGGAGCGCATCCTGCAGGGCAAGGGGCGCATGGAGGACATCGACCTGCTGCTGGAGATTTGCGACCAGATCGACGGGCGCAGTTTCTGCGCGTTGGGCGACGCGGCGGCATGGCCTGTGCGCGCCTTCATCAAAAACTTCCGCCACGAGTTTGAGTATTACATCCAGCACGGGCGCAGCATGTACGCCGACAACCCCGAATCGCAGGCGATGTTCCCCCCCAAAGGCTACCAGCGCTACAACCCGATGCGGTACGAGTACACCTTTGGCGGGGTGCGGAAGTAGGCGTGCGATCAACCACAGAAGGGCGCCCCTACGAAGGGATATGCCTGTAGGGGCAGCCCCAGTTGTCTGCCCCATCAGTTGCAATCGCATTGGCAAAGTTTACGAAAACAAGCTCTGGATTTCGGGAACGCTGCACAATCACCCTTCTATCGGGATGGCGCTCAAGGAGTTGTGGCTAAGATACCTGCAGCGAGTATCCCGCTATCAACCTGTTTTCGGACAGGCTGCCGTTGGGTGACTAACCACCTCGGTGCTCCACTTAGCCCCGAAACGGCAGGTCGAACTCGTAGCGTCCGTCCAGCACAACGGCGCAGCCTGCCTGCTGCGCAGCAAGTTGCACCTCTTGGCTGATCTCGCTGCCTGCAACGGTCGGGGTAGCAGTGAAACCGCGCTGTCGGAAAATCTCCGCGCGTCGCACGGCGCGCTCCATATCGTAGTGCGTGATCGTCCGCGAGACCTCAATCACTAAAACGGTGTCCTGCCCGTCGGTTCTGCGTCGCCCGCGCACCAGCAGGTCAACCACGCTCAGCTCGGCGCGCTCAGCGTCGCTCAGGGGCGCGACCGCCTCCAGCGGGTCTTCCAAGTCGATCCAGTCGATGACGGCGACACTGCGGAAGTACCTGCCGAATATGGAACGCGCCTTGTCGCGGTACTCGCGTTCGAGCGACTTGCCTTTCAGTTCGGCGATGTCGTCGGTGTTTCGCTGGATTCTTTGTGCCAGTTCTGCGTAGCCCTCACGCATTTCGCGGCGCACCGCCTCGAACTCGCGGTCGACACGCGCGAACCCCTCGCGCATTTCGGCGCGTAGGCTCTCAATTTCGCGGTCTACTTGGGCGAACCGCTCGTCAACGCGGGCGAACTGTTCGTCAACACGGGCGAACCCCTCGCGCATCTCTTGGCGCACGGAATCGAACTCGCGCCGCGTCTCCGCGCGGAACTCTTCAAACTCCGCAGGCAGACGCGCCAGCTCGCGCGGCACGAGGATGCTGAAAATCCTGCGCCGCCACTCCTCGTTCTGCTCCAAGAAGTCCGCCAACTGCTCGACGGTCTCGATGATGGGCATAGCCGAATGAATTATACCACGCCCCTGCCGCGCGTACGTGAGACCTGCCGCCTACCTCTGCAGGGTACACTAATGCCTGCACAACAACGGAGGCAACAAAACCCTATGCGAGCATCGCACTACTTTATGCCGACCTTGCGCGAGGCGCCCGCCGAGGCGGAGCTGCCGAGCCATCGCCTGCTGCTGCGCGGGGGCTTCATCCGCAAACTCGCCGCAGGCGTCTACACCTACCTGCCGCTCGGCTGGCGCGTCATCCGCAAAATCGAGCAAATCGTGCGCGAGGAGAGCGACCGCATCGGCGGGATTGAACTCTTTATGCCCGCGCTCGTGCCCCAAGAGCTACTGGACGAGACGGGACGCAGCGGGCTGGACATCCTGTTCCGCCTGAAAGACCGCCACCAACGCCCGTTCACGCTCGGCTTCACGCACGAGGAGGTCATCACCGACATCATCCGCCACGCGGTCAGCTCCTACCGCCAGATGCCGCTGCTGCTGTACCAGATTCAGACGAAGTTCCGCGATGAACCGCGCCCGCGCGGGGGCGTTATCCGCGCCCGCGAGTTCATCATGTACGACGGCTACAGCTTCGACGCGGACGCCGACGCGCTGGAGACGATGTACCAAAAACTGCGCGAGGCGTACATCCGTATGTTCCAGCGCATGGGGCTGCCGACGCTGATTGTGGACGCCGAAGCGGGCGCCATCGGCGGCGGCAGCAACGAGGAGTTCATGATTATCGCGCCAGGTGGGGAAGACCGCGTGCTGCAGTGCGACAAGAGCGGCTACGCGGCGAACGCCGAGCGGTGCGAACTGCCCGACCCCAAACTCACCCCGCCGCCGATTGAAGGCGTCCCGCCCGCCGAAAAGGTCGCCACCCCAAACGCCCGCACCGTCGAGGAGGTGTGCGCGTTCCTGCACACGACGCCCGACCGCCTGGTCAAGACGCTGCTGATGCGCGTGGACGGCAAGCCTGTGGCGGCGCTGGTGCGCGGCGACCGCGAACTGAACCCCTACAAACTGATGCACGCCCTGCACGGCGAGAGCGTCGAGATGCTCGACGCCGAAACAATCGAGCAGCTCACAGGCGCGCCGGTGGGCTTTGCGGGACCCGTCGGGCTGCCCGCCGACCTGCCCCTGTACGCCGACTACGAACTGCGCGGGCTGCAGGACTTCATCACGGGCGCAAACGAGGCGGACGCGCACCTGATTCATGTCTGCTGGGGGCGCGACTTCCCCGAACCCATTTGGGCGGACTTGCGCGTCGCGCAGGCGGGCGACCCGTCCCCGCGCCACCCCGAAGGCGTCCTGCAAGAGGTGCGCGGCATCGAAGTCGGGCACATCTTCCAACTCGGCACAAAATACAGCCAAGCGATGGGCGCGCTGTTCACCGACGCCGAGGGCAACCAGCACCCGATCATCATGGGCTGCTACGGGCTGGGCGTAAGCCGCTGCCTGGCTGCCGTCGTGGAGGCGCACCACGACGAGGACGGCATCCGCTTCCCGATTACCGTCGCGCCGTTCGAGGCAATCCTGATTCTGGTCAACCCTGAAGACACCACACAGCGCGCCGCCGCCGAACAACTGTACGAATCCCTGCAGGCGCACGGCGTGGAGGTGCTGTACGATGACCGCGACGAGCGCAGCGGGGTGAAGTTCAAGGACGCCGACCTGATTGGCATTCCCATCCAAGTCGTGGTCGGGCGCGCCGTGCAAGACGGGCAGGTGGAGGTGCGCCTGCGCGCGGACAAGACGCCCGACAAACTGCCGCTGGAGACCGCCGCCGCGCAGATTGCCGAGCGCGTGCGGGCGATGAAGGCGGCGTATCAGCCAAAGTAATGTGCGGACGCTACGCGCTATACGCCGACGGCGAGCAACTCGCGTGGCGGTTCGGGCTGCCCGTGCCGCACCCCGTGCCGCCGCGCTACAACATCGCGCCGAGCCAGCCCCTGCTCGCCCTGCGCGACAACCCCGACACGCGCCAACGCGAATGGACGCACCTGGTGTGGGGACTCGTGCCGCGCTGGGCGAAAGACCCTACCATCGGCAACCGCATGATTAACGCCCGCGCGGAGACGCTGCACGAGAAGCCCGCCTTCCGCGACGCCTACCGCTACCGACGGTGCATCATCCCCGCCAACGGCTTCTACGAGTGGCAGAAGGTGGGCGCTGCCAAGCGTCCCTACTTCGTGCGGGCGCGCGACGACCTGCCGCTGGGGCTGGCAGGGCTGTGGGCGACTTGGCACAGCCCCGACGGGAGCGAACTGCAGACCTGCACGATTATCACCACCGACGCGAACGCGACGGTGCGCCCGCTGCACGACCGTATGGCGGTCATCCTGCCGCCCGACGCCTACGCGCTGTGGCTTGACCCCGACGCGCCCCTGTCGTCGCTGGCGCCGCTGCTACGCCCCGCGCCCGACGACCTGCTGATTGCCTACCCCGTTGACGCGCGCGTCAACAGCCCCGCCAACGACGACCCCAGCCTGATTGCGCCTGCGGACGCGCCCCAACAAGGCGCGCTGGAGTTATAGCGCGAAAAACTACGCCGTCGGGTATAATACGCGTTGCGCACGCGGGGCGAAGGCTGTTTCACCAAGCCGCCTGTGGGCGGTTGCGTGAAGCGGCGTCGCCCCAAGCGCAGACAGACCGAGTAAGGAGGTACAGAGAACGCTATGGCGCTCACGCCCGAACAGAAACAGGCGATCATCAACGAGTACAAACGCCACGAGGGCGACACAGGCTCGCCCGAAGTGCAGATTGCGCTGCTGACCGCGCGCATCAACTATTTGACGGAACATCTCAAGACACACCGGAAGGATTATCACTCCCGCTACGGGCTGGTCAAACTGGTCGGACAGCGACGGCAGCTGCTGAACTACCTCGCCAACGAGGACATTCAGCGCTACCGCACGCTGGTACAACGGCTGGGCATCCGTTCGCAGCGGTAAAGAGGAGGATTTCACACAATGCGAGAACCAATCGTTGTATCCGCCGAGATCGGCGGAGACCTATTGTCGCTGGAAACAGGTGTTTTAGCGAATCAAGCGAATGCCGCTGTGGTCGTGCGCTATGGGGAGAGCGTGGTGCTGGTCACCGCGACGATGAGCCAGAACGCGCGCGCTGACATCGACTTTTTCCCCCTGATTGTGGACTTTGAGGAGCGCAAGTACGCCGTCGGCAAAATCCCTGGCGGGTTCATCAAGCGCGGGGGACGCCCCTCCGATGAGTCGATTGTGCAGGGACGCCTTGTTGACCGCTCCATCCGCCCGCTGTTCCCGAAGGGCATGCGCAACGAGGTGCAGGTGATTGTGCTGCCGATGTCGGTGGACTTCGACCATCCGCCCGCCGTGCTGGGCATCATCGGCGCGTCCGCCGCGCTGACTATTTCCGACATCCCGTGGAACGGACCGCTGGGCGCCGTGCGCATCGGGTATGTGAACGGCGATTTTGTCGTCAACCCCAACAGCGACATCAGCGAACTCTCCGAGCTGGAACTGGTCGTCTCCAGCCGACCCGACCATATCATGATGATCGAGGCGGACGCCAACGAGCTGCCCGAAGCGGTGATGCAGCAAGCCCTCGAACTGGCGCATCTGGAGAACCAGAAGGTGATTGCGCTGATTGAGGAACTGCGGGCGCAGGTGGGCAAGCCGAAGGCGGAACTGCCGATGTACCTCGTGCCGTCCGAAATCAAGGAGGCGGTCAAGGCGTTCGCGGGCGAGTCGCTCAAAGAGGCGATTCAGAACCCCGACAAACTCGCACGCGAGGCGGGACTGAGCCAGCTCAAGGACGAAATCGTGGTGCAGATGAACACCCCACCCGACCCCGACTCGCCGCCGCCCTACGCTGGGCGCGAGCTGGAACTCAGCATGGCGGTCGACGAGGTCATCAAGGAGACCGTGCGCAAGTTGATCCTGGAGGCGGGCAAGCGTCCCGACGGGCGCGCGCCGAACGAAATCCGCGAGATTAGCTGCGCCGTTGGGCTGCTGCCCCGCACGCACGGCAGCGGGCTGTTCCAGCGCGGGCAGACCCAAGTGCTGACCACCTGCACGCTCGGCGCGCTCCAAGAGGCGCAAATCCTCGACGCACTCAGCGAGGAAGAGAGCAAGCGCTACATGCACTTCTACAACTTCCCGCCGTTCAGCGTGGGCGAGGTGCGCCCGCTGCGCGGCGCAGGCAGACGCGAGGTCGGACACGGCATGCTCGCCGAACGCGCTCTGGAGCGCATGATCCCCCCCGAAGAGGAGTTCCCCTACGCCATCCTGCTCTACTCGGAGGTGCTGGAATCGAACGGCTCGACCTCGATGGCAAGCACTTGCGGCAGCACGCTCGCGCTGATGGACGCTGGCGTGCCCATCAAGGCGCCTGTCGCGGGCATCGCCACAGGGCTGGTCTACGAAAGCGACGATCGCTACGCCATCCTGACCGACATTCAGGGCATGGAGGACGCCTGCGGCGACATGGACTTCAAGGTCGCAGGCACCGAAAACGGCATCACCGCTATCCAGCTCGACCTGAAAATCCCTGGCTTGCCGATGCCGATTATCGAGGAGACTCTCGCCCGCGCCCGCGAGTCGCGCCTGTATATCCTGCAGAAGATGCTGGAGGTCATCCCTGCGCCGCGTCCTGAGGTGTCGCCGCGTGCGCCGCGCATCTTCGTGATGGAGATCAACCCCGACAAAATCGGCGAGGTCATCGGACCAGGCGGCAAGACGGTCAAGAAAATCACCGCCGAGACGGGCGCGCAGATTCAAATCGAGCAGACGGGCAAAATCTACATCGCCGCGCCAGACGGCGAGTCGGGCGAGCGGGCGCGCCAGATGATTGAGGCGCTGACCAAAGAGGTCGCCGTCGGCGAGGTCTACACGGGGCGCGTGACGCGCCTGATGGCGCGCGGCGCGTTCGTGGAGGTGCTGCCAGGCAAGGAAGGGCTGGTGGACTTGCGCGACCTGACCGACAAGCGCGTCAACCGCCCCGACGAGGTGGTCAAGGTGGGCGATACGCTGCGCGTGCGCGTCAAGGAGATCGACCACATGGGACGCATTAACCTGACCACGCGCGGGCTGGAGCAACCTGCCGAGTTCGGCGCGGTGAGCGCGGTAGCGTCGCCTGTGAGCAGCGGCGCGCCGCGCGGCGACCGACGCCCCGCGCCCCCACGCGGCGACCGTCGCCCAGACCGTCCCCCGCGACCCGACCGACCCGAAAAACCCCAACCCGCCGAGGACGACATCCCCAAGCCGCAGTTCCGCCCGAAGCGGTAAGCCATGCAGGGGGCACATCGCCCCCTGCGCCCTGAATTGACCCTGCCCGACACGCTTAGCCTGCAGGAATCCCCGCGCGCCCGCCGAACAAGCCGCCCACGAGGAGGCAAGGTACATCATGCGCTCGATTCTGCTGACGCTGCTTGTGGGGCTAACGGTGTTCGCGTGGTCGCAAGACGCCCCCGATGTGCGCCCCATGCTGCGCGATGTGTTCCCCGTGTCGCAACTCAAGCCGGGCATGCGCGGCTACGGGCTGACCGTGTTCAAGGGCACGAAGATCGAACGCTTCGAGGTGGAAGTGGTCGGCGTGCTGGACAACGCGCTGTACGGCTACCCGCTGGTGATGATTATGATGCGCGGGGGACCGATTACCGAGCGCGGCGCGATGATAATTGCGGGTATGAGCGGCAGCCCAATCTTCATCGAGGGCAAGATTGTGGGCGCGCTGGCGTATGGGTTCGGGTTCCCCAAAGAGCCTGTCGCGCTGGTGACGCCGCTGGAGGCGATGCTGACCAACCTGCACCCGCGCGCCGAGTCGCAACTCGCCGACTTGCGCAGCGGGCACATGATACGCAAGCCCGTGCGGATAGCGGGCGTGCGCTACGCGGGGGTCTACATCGGGCGCGAGCAACCCACGACGCCGAATGTGGCGTGGGCGCGCCCGCTGATGACCCCGATTATGGTCAGCGGCGTCTCGCCCCGCACGATGAAGTATCTGGAGGCGATGCTGCAGCGCCACGGGTTCACCCCGCTGATGGCGCCGAGCGGCGGCACCGCCAAGCAAGTGTCCGTGCGCTTTGAACCTGGCGCAGCGGTCGCCACACCGCTGGCGACAGGCGACATCGACCTCTCCGCGATTGGCACGCTGACCTACCGCATGGGCGACTATGTGCTGGCGTTCGGGCACCCGTTTTTCGGCGTGGGCGCGGTGGAGATGCCCATGCACGCCGCCGAGATTGTGGATGTCTTCTCGTCTTACGCGGTCTCCTTCAAGTTGGGCAACCGTGCGCAGCCGCTGGGCGCGATTTACTATGACGGCGCGTTCGCCGTCGCGGGGCGCATGGGGCAACGCGCGAAGATGATCCCCATGACCGCCCGTATCACGAACTCCGCCCGCGCCGTGCAACGCGAGTTCACCTGCGAGGTGTTCAACCACCCGATGTTCACAGGGCAGATTGCGCTAACCGCCGCGCTGGAGTTTCTCGATCGCGTCCACTTCGAGATGGGCGAGGCGAGCGCGACCGTGCGCTGGCGACTGCAGACGCGCCCGTTCGGCGAGATCCGCTACGAGAACCGCGTTGCCACGCGCGACTCGCTGGCGTTCGCCGCGCTGAGCGACCTGAACTACGCGCTGAACCTGCTGATGAACGCCCCAGAGCGCACGGTGGAACTGGAGCGCATCGAGTTGGAGATTGAGGTGCAGCCTGGCAGGGGCGCGGTGACCATCGACAGCCTGCAGGTAGACCGCTTCACCTACCGTCCGGGCGAGCGGATTGAGGCGACGGTACAAGTACGCACGCGCGACGGTGCGACCGACGCCTACCGCACGAGCCTGCGCTTACCCGCCGATATGATGCCAGGGCGCTATATGCTCCAGGTGAGCGCAGGGGGCGGCGGCGCGCCGACGGGTACGACAGGGCTGCTTGCCCTGCTGCTGGGCGAAGGCGCGTTCGGTAGCGGTGGGAGCAGCGACACCGAAGCGCAACTGCGCGAGTTCCTCAGCCGCGAGCGCAACTACCAGATGACCGTCGCGCTGAACCTGCCGTTCCCGACCATCAGCGTTGCGGGCGCGCCGCTGCTGCAGCCGCCCCCGCTGATGCGCAGCGTATTCGTCAGCCAGCGCGTCTCCAAAGCGCAGCAGACACCCGACCGCATCAAGCAGGTGGTGGACACGCCGCATGTGCTGGAGGGCGCGCAGAGCGTCATGATCACCGTGCTGCCCGCCGACACGGGGCGCAGCCCGTTCGGTAGGTTCGCCCCGCCGCCCTTTGTGGAGGGCGAGGAGACTCCCGCCGAGGTGGACGAGACGGAGTCCCTGCCGTCGGCGGAGGCGAGCGCGATTGTCGCCAATCTCCCGCCCCCGCCCCCGCTGGGCGAGCCGTCGTTCCCTGACCTTGCGCCAGAGGGGGGCGCGCGCCCCGACACGCGCGCGGTCAGCCGCACGGCGCGCCAGTGGCAGCCCGAACGGTTCGACCAACTCCGACGGGGCACATTCGAGGGCGCGTCGCTGGACATGGACGGCGCGATACGCCTGTCGGTCGCCCCGCGCGCGTTGCCGAGTGCGCCGCTGAACTTCGTCTGGAGCGTCGCGCCCGACGGTGAGGCGGGGCTGCTGCTGGGCGGGGGCGTTGGCGGGCGCATCGTGCGCGTCGGCGCGGAGCCGTCCGAGCAGACCTACCCCGCCCTGCCAGGCGCGTTCGTGACCGCGCTGGCGCGCAGCGAGAACGGCGACCTGTACGCGGGGCTGTCGCCCGAAGGGACGCTGTGCCGCGTCGGGCAGCGCGGCTACGAGGTCGTCGCGCAACTGAACGCCCGCTATGTGAATGCGATGCGCTGGCACGACGGCGTGCTGTATCTCGCGACGGGCTTGCCTGCGCAGGTGCTGGCGTGGGACGGCAACACGCTGCGGCGACTGCTGACCGTCGACGAGACGCACTTCAGCGCACTGACCATCGGCGCGGACGGCGCGGTCTACGCGGGCACATCCGAGCGCGGGATGGTCTACCGCATCGACCCCGCAGGCGCGGTAAGCCCCATCGCGACGCTATCTGAGCCGAGCGTGGCGGCGCTGGCGTCCGACGCAGCGGGCAACCTGTATATCGCGACCGCGCCGTCGGGACACCTCTACCGCTGGACGCCCGCTGGCGGGCTGACCCAACTGCACAGTGACCTGGAGCGCGAGTGGCGCGCACTGGCGCTGCACAACGGCAGCCTGTACGCGCTGACGCCCGAAGAGGTGTATCGCATCCCGACCAGTTCGGGAGCGGCACAGCCCGCGCTGATGTTCCGCCAGCGGGGGCTACAACTCATCGGCGGCGGGGTGGTCGGCGAGCGGCTGCATCTGGCGTCGGCGGATGGACGCCTCTACGCACTGGAGCCTGCCGCCGAGGGGGTCTACCTCTCGCCCGTGCTGGATGCGGGCGCGCCCGCGCGCTGGGGCGCACTGCGCTGGAGCGCGAGCCTGCCCGACGGCGCACACCTGACGCTGCAGACCCGTTCAGGCAACACGCCCGAACCCGACGCGAGTTGGAGCCCATGGACGACCGCCTACGAGAACGCCGAAGGCAGCGCGATTCTCAGCCCGCCCGCGCAGTACCTGCAGGTGCGCGTGCATCTAAAAGGGGCAGGGGACGCCTCGCCAACGCTGCATCGCTTCAGCGTGAGCTACCTGCCGCAGAACCGCCCGCCCGAAGTGCAGCTGATGGGGCTTGCGCCCTACCAAGCCATCAGCGATAAGCACACCCTGCGCTGGCGCGGAAGCGACCCCGACGGCGATACCCTGCGCTACGAGGTGCAAATCGCACGCGACGGCACAGGCGACTGGCAGCCCCTCAAAAACGGGCAGCCCAAGCCGAACGGCAGCCCCACAGCCGATATGCCAACCGCCCCTGACGCGCCGCCCTCCATCGACGCGCTTGGCTTAGACGACCTGCCCGAAGAGTTCCGCGCCCAGATTCAGCAGCAGATGGCGCGGGTCGGGCAGACGCGCATGCCCGATGCGGACGCGCCCGAACCTGAGTCGGACGATGCGCCCAGCCGCGCCGAACGCCCCGACGCCAAAACCCGCTTCGAGTGGGACACCGCGCAAGTGCCCGACGGGGTGTACCTCCTGCGCGTGATGGCGACCGACGAGCCCGCCTCGCCGACCGATTACGCGACGGTCTACTCGCCTGCGATCCCAATCGTGGTGTGCAATACGCCGCCTGTGATCTCTGTGCGCGAGCGGGATGTCAAAGTCGCTGAGGACGGCGTCGCAGAGCTAACGGGCTTCGCGTTCCAATACTTCGAAGAACGCGCGGCAGGATCAGCCAACGGCAGTGAGCAGGCGTCAGAGCGCGCCCGTCGCGTCCTGCGCCAGAGCGCGCCGATTGTCGGCGTGCAGTACCAAATCGGCGACGGCGAATGGTTCAGCGCGGAGCCGCTGGACGGGATGTTCGACTCGGCGTTCGAGCCGTTCCGCATCCGCACCAAGCCGCTGCCCGCAGGCGAGCATACCGTGCGCATCAAGGTCTTCAACGGCGCGGGCAAAAGCGCGGCGGTGGAACAGAAACTCTCCGTGCCTGCCAAGCCAACAGCGACGGAGTAGGTTCTACTTATGGAGTGCGGAAGCGGAGCTTCCGCCCACGCTGAAGCTGACGCTTCAGCACTCCAAAGGTTGCGTAGCGACGCAGCTTCCGTGAGCCGCTGAAGCGAGAGCAAGGTATGGAGTGCGGAAGTTGACGCTTCAGCACTCCAAAGGGTTTGGCGCGCGACACCCCTCTCCCACTTGGTGGGAGAGGGGCAGGGAGTGAGGACAACCCCGTAATCACGCCGCGCGCGGCAGTTCAACCATCTCGCCAAAACCCTGCGCAGGCAACGAGCCGTTCTCGCCCAACTTGAACCGCTGAATCTGCGCAATCAAGCCGCGCACCGACTCGCCCATCTGCGCCATCTCCGCGTTCAATTGCTGAATCTCCGACACCTGCTGCGACACCTGCTGCTGCACCGACGCCGACGTCTGCTGCGAACCCGCAGCCATCTGCTGCGACACCGACGCCGTCTGCGCCAGCACCCCAGACAGACTGTCCACCGACGCCGACACCTCCTGCGTACTCGCACTCGACTGCTGCGCTATCGCCGCAATCTGCTGCAACGCTGTGGAGGTCATCTCCGCGCTGGCAAGCATCTCCTCCGACGCCGCACTCGACTGCTCCGCTATCGCCGCGATTTGCTCAATCTCCTGCAGAGTGGAGTCGGCGGTCTGCTGCACTTGGCGCATCGAGTCCGCCGAACGCGCCACCTGTTGGGCAATCGTCTCCACCGACTGGATAATCGCGCCCAAGCCCTGCGCCACTTCGGTGGAGACCTGCGCGCCCTGCTGCACGGCGTTGAGGCTCTGCTCCATCGCCTGCACGGTCTGCTCGGTCTTGGTCAGCACCTGCTGGATGATGGACTGGATTTCGCGCGTGGCGTTCGCGCTGCGCTCGGCGAGGCGACGCACCTCTTCGGCGACGACCGCAAAGCCGCGTCCCGCCTCGCCTGCACGGGCAGCCTCAATCGCGGCGTTGAGCGCGAGCAGGTTGGTCTGGCGGGCGATCTCCTCAATGGTCTGCAAGATCCCGCCGATGGAGGCGGACATCTGCGCCAGCTCTTGCAGTTCCTGGGCGACTTGGCGGGTCTGCTCGTCGATGCTGGTCATCACGGTCTGGGAGAGTTGGAGGGCGTTGCGTCCCTGTTCGGCGACTTGGGTGGCGTGTGTGGCGGACTGTTGGGCTTGTTGGAGTTGGTCGAAGGTCTGTCGGATGCTGGCAGCGATGGCGTTCATTTTGTGGACGCCTGCGCTGGCGGCTTGGGCGGTCTGTTCGGCGCCTTGGGCGACCTCCTGCACGACGCGGGCGACCTCGTTCATTTGTCGGACGCCGTTTTCGGAGGCGTGTGCGGTTTGTTGGGCGCCGCGGGCGACCTCTTGGGCGGCTTGCTGGAGTTGGGTGATGGTGAGGTTCGCGTTCTGCGCTTCGCTGGCGATGCGGCTCACTCCGCGGGCGGACTCATCGACCGCCGCGCCTGCTTGACTGACGCCGTGAGCGACCTGTCCGAAGCGGCTGACGACGGCGTTCACTTGGCTGGCGACCTGTCCTGCGGTGGCGTTGGCTTGCGCGAGTACCTCACGCAGGGCGCGGATGGCGGTGTTGATGCTCTGGGCGAGTTGGCTCATCTCGTCTTTGCCCGACACGGGCACTTGGACGGTGAGGTCGCCCTGTGCGAGTTGTTGGGCGGCGTGTTGGGTCGCCTGCACCGTGCGGATAATCTGCCGCGCAATCAGCACGCTGAAGGCAATCAGTACCAGCAGCGTGCCAATAAACACAACGCCCATCAGACGGGTGTCTTTGCGTACAAGAGCAGCAGCGTGTTGTTCCTCTTCTTCCTGAAACTTAGCGAGTTGCTCGATACTCTCTTCGTAGACGCGATCGACTTCGCGGATGGCAGCGCCGATGACCGTCGTATGTTTAGGGTCTGTGACAGCCTTCCAGTCGCCGCGCTCAAAGGCGGGCTCGAATCGCGTTTCCAGCAGTTGGATGTATTTCTTCACGCTGGGCGACTCGAACGGCATCACACGATAGAGCTCGGGGTACTCGCGCCATTTCTCTGCGGTCTTGTTGTACCGTTCGCGCTGCTCTTTGTATCTTTGGTAGAGCGTGCGGGCGATGTCGTATTCGCCGTCCACCACGCGTAGCGCGACCCGACGATAGTACCAGTCCAGCATCAGAACATTACCGTCGGGGGGAAAGATGTCGGTGGTTGCTTGAGTACCGCGCTTAATCTTCTGGTATTCGTCTCCACCGATACGCACCTCGTGCAAGGCGGTGTAAGCAATCCAAGCGAACACGCTCAGTCCGACAACGCCGATGCCGATAATCAGTCCCATCTTCGCCTTCAGGCTGATGTTGTTGAGCCAGTTCATGGTTCATCCTCCGTAATGTTGCATGGCTAAATTGTCGGCGCGGCGCGCAGGGGACTGGAGTCGGCTGCTCATCCTGTTCCGATTGGACACGAGTCTATTCAGTCTGGACGCGAGTCTATTCAGTTCGGGCGCGAGTCTATTCAGTCTGGACGCGAGTCTGTTCAGTCTGCACACGAGTCTATTCAGTTCGGGCGCGAGTCTGTTCCCTGTGCGGGCGGCTTTAGCGGGAATTGAGCGCGTTGTGGCGTATCTTCAGAACGATGATTGCACGCCCCAAAGCAGAGCAGGCACACGAAACGCATGCGCGCAAGGCCGCCGTGCGTCCCCGCGCCTTCGCGCTCGGACTCGCGCTGATGGCGTGCAACATCTACTGGATCACCGTCATCGAGGTGCGCTGGTACACGCTGGACATCACCAGCCTGCCGATTTTCATCACGCCGATTTTCACGCTGTTTGTGGTCGCGCTGCTGAACTGGCTGCTGCGGCTCTATCGGGGCGCGACGCTCTTCACGGGCGCGGAGCTGACGGTGGTCTACATCATCATGGTGACGGGCGCGGTGTTCGCGGGGCACGATATGCTGCAGAACCTGTTCGGCACGATTGCCTACCTGCAACGGCACGGCGCGCCCGAAACGGGCTGGCGCGAGCGGTTTTTTGCGTATGTGCCGCACGCGCTCTTCGTATGGGACGAGGACGCCGTGCGCGCCTACTACAACGGGGGCGTCTCACCGTACCGCTGGGACTGGCTGCTGCTGTGGGCGAAGCCGCTCGCGCTCTGGGCGGGGCTAATCCTGACGCTCGTGCTGATGTGCCTGTGCCTGAACTACCTGGTGCTGAAGCAGTGGACGCAGGGCGAGAAGTTGGCGTTCCCGCTGATTCAGCTCCCGTTGGCGATGGCGGAGCCGTCGGGCGCGTTCTGGTTCTCGCGGGCGATGTGGGCGGGGTTCGCCGTCGCGCTCTCGATCAGCGGACTGAACGGGCTACATGTGCTGTTCCCGTCTATGCCGCATGTGGAGTGGATTAAGCAATACAACATCGGTCAGTTTCTGACGACGCGCCCGTGGAGCGCGGCGGCGCCGTTCAACATGTCGGCGTATCCGTTTGCGGTGGGATTGGCGTACCTGATGCCTGCGGACTTGGCGTTTTCGGCGTGGTTTTTCATGCTGGCGCGCAAGGGGTTTCAAGTGCTTGGGGCGGTGATGGGCTGGGACGCGGCGGCGGGGCGCGGGTTTCCGTTCCTGAACGAGCAGGCGGCGGGCGCGTGGCTGATGCTGGGGCTGATGCTGCTGTGGGGCGCGCGGGCGACCTTTCGCGAGGCGTGGCGCGGCGCGTGGACGCCCGACCACCCCGAACGGACGCTCTATCGGCTCAGTTGGCTGGGGCTGGGCGGCGGGGTTATGGTGCTTGCGCTCTACAACGCGCTGCTGCTGCGGATGGACTTCTGGGTCGCCGCGCTCTTTTTCGGCATCTACTTCCTGCTCGCGCTCACGATTACGCGCGTGCGGGCGGAGCTGGGCGCGCCGCACGAGATTTACTTCGTGAACCCGCAGCGCATCATGTTCGATGTGTTCACCCTGCGCGGGCTGGGCGTGGACAACCTGACCGTGCTGCAGTCGCTGTATTGGTTCAATCGCGGCTACCGCTGCCATCCGATGCCCAACCAGCTGGAGGCGTTGCGGATGGGGCAGCAGTACGCGCTGTCGCCGTTGTGGCTGGGCGGGCTGATCGTGAGCGTGTCGGTGTTGGCGTTCGTGCTGGTGTGCTGGGCGAACCTGCATGTGACCTATCGGTACGGGGCGGAGGGCGCGTGTCAGGGCTTCAAGTTCTGGCTGGGGCAGGAGTCGTTCAGTCGGCTCAACAGCTGGCTGACCGACGAGCCGCTGCGCCATCCTGACCGCTGGTACTACTTGGCGGGCGGCGCGCTGGTGGTGCTTTCGCTCAAGGGGCTGCGGAGCATCCTGCCCGCCTTCCCGCTGCATCCGACGGGCTACGCGCTCGGCGTCAGCTTCGCGGTGGACTACTTCTGGTTCCCGTTCCTGCTGGGCTGGCTGCTGAAGGTGTGTCTGTTGCGCTTTGGGGGCTGGCATGTGCATCGGCAGGGGCTGCAGTTCGCGCTGGGGCTGATTCTGGGCGACTTCACGATGGGGGCTATCTGGTCGCTCATCACGCTGGCATTTGAGGTACCGACCTATCGGATTTATATTTGAGGTGGGCAAGGGGTCCTGATACATCGTGAGGCTGACGACACTCATCGGAACCGTTTGGGGCACGCACATCGAGCTGGAGGAGCCGATCAATCTTCCTTCAGGGACGCGCGTTCGTGTCCTCGTGCTGCCAGAGGGTAAGACGGATAGCTACTGTCTGATTGGATTGTTTCGCGACGAGGCGGATCTTCTGGATACTATGCTGGAAGCTGTGATGACCGCACGAGAAACTCGCCCCCTACGCCTGCACGATGAACGGATTCCCAATCAGGCGCGACTCAACGCCGTCAGGTACACTCTATGCCGATGCAACGCAAGCCAACCGAGACGCGCCTGTATCGGCAGGAGATGAACGAGCGCATTCTGGGCAGCGGGTTCAAGCCGTTCCAGCGGTTTTTTGCACTCGACGCCAGCGCGTACACCGACGGCGCAATCCCCGTCAAATACAAAGAGATGATGGGGCTGGTCGCATCGATGGTGCTGCGCTGCAACGACTGCATCTTCTATCACTTAGACCGCTGCGTGCAGGAGGGCGCGACCCGCGAGGAACTGCACGAGGCGATGAATATCGCGCTGATCGTCGGCGGCTCTATCGTGATTCCGCACTTGCGCTACGCCTACGAGATGATGGACGCACTCTTTGCCGAGAAGGAGAAGACCGAATGACCACCGTACACATGACGATAGCGACCACGAACCCAGAGCAGGTGAAGGTTCCGTGGCTGTGGCGGCTGGGGCGCGAGTTCGACCTGAAGGTGAACATCCTGAAGGCGAACATCAACGAGGACGCGGGCTGGGCGTTCGTCGCGCTGGAGGGACCCATCGAGGAGATTCAGCGCGCCACCGCGTGGCTGCACACCACAGGGCTGCATATTGAGCCTGTGGAGCGGTCGGTGTTCGAGTAAGCCCCGATGGAGACGGTAGCCGTCCCGCTGAAGACGCCGCAGCCGCCCGCCGACTTCGAGGCGTTCTGGCAGGCGGCGGCGCAGGAGGCGCAATCCGCGCCGCTACACTTTGAGCGCGTGCATCAGGCGGGCGACGACCTGCCCACGCACACGGTGTACCGCCTGCGCTGGGTGGGCATTGACAGGCGCGGGCGCGAGGGCTGGTACGCCGTACCGCGCAGCATATCTCTGCCCGCGCCTGCCGTGCTGTACCTGCCGGGCTACGGCGTCAGCACCGTACCCATCAACGAGAACACCGCGTTCGAGGGGCTGATTACACTCTCCATCAACCTACACGGCTACGCCGTCGAGCCGAATGTGCCGTATAGCCCCGAACTGGGCTACTTCACGCGCGGCATCGAGTCGCCCCAGACCTACATCTATCGTCGCCTGGTGCAAGACAGCCTACTGGCGATGCGCATCCTGGCAGCGCAAGCAGAGGTCGACTCGCGCTTTCTGGTCGCGGCGGGGCTAAGTCAGGGCGGTGGGCTGGCGGTGATGCTGGGCGCGTGGCGCCCCCTCACGCGATGCGTCGTCGCCGAGTTGCCCGCGCTGACCTACTGGGAGTACCTGCTGGGCAGAACCGTGTGGCGCTATCCCATCAAAGAGTTTCAGGACTACATGGAGGCGACGGGCGTCTCGCGTGACGCGCTGCTACACACGCTGCAGTATTACGATGCGGTGAACCACGCGCCGTATGTGCGCGCGCCTGTGCAACTGAGCCTCGCGCTGAAAGACCCTGGCATCCGCGCGCCTGTGGTCGTCTCGCTATACGACGCGCTGCCCCAGCCGAAGCGACTGCTGATTTACGAAGACCACGGGCACGACTGGCATCCCGAAATGCGCCTGCGCTTGGAACAGTGGGCGCGGCTTCACTTCGGACGCTTGCGGTAGCGTTCGTACAGGCGGATGTGCTTGCTGGTCATCTCGATGGGACGCCCCGCAATCCAGACCTGCAGCACCTCGCTGCGGATGTCCAGCGGGTCGCCCGACACCAGCACGAGGTTCGCGTCCTTGCCCACTTCGATGCTGCCGAGCCGATGCGCCAGCCCCAGAATCTGCGCGGGGTAGAGCGTGATGGCTTTCAGCCCCTCCTCGCGGGGCAGCCCGTGCGCGACGGCGGTCGCCACATGATAGGGCAGATTGCGGGCGTTGCTGGCGTCGTTGCTGGCGATGCAGAACCGCACACCCTTCTCGTGCAGGCGTTTGGGCAGCACGAACGGCTCGTCATAGGGTTCCGATTCCGCGCTGGGCATATTGTGGACGCCTTCCAGAATCACGGGCACTTGCTTCTCGCGCAGCAGGTCGGCGACACGCCATGCCTCTGCGCCGCCCACAATCACGAGTCGCACCTTCTGCTCCTCTGCCCAGCGGATGGCGGCTTGGATGCCCAACGCGCTGTTGACGCGCACAAACAGCGGCAGGTTGCCCTCCAGAATGGGAATCATCGCGTCGAAGCGCGGGTCGCGTTCGTGGGCGGGGATGCCGTCCTTGCCTGCGGCTTGGTGGGCGCGCAGGTAGCGGCGCGCGTCGTCGAAAAACTCATCGATGGGGCGCATGCGGCTCTGCCAGTCGCGGCGGCGGGCGTCCGCGCCCTGGTTCGGCGTCGCCGACGGCGCAGGGAAGTTCATCATCAGCCCAATTGGCGTCTTGATGACCATCTCCTCCCAAGTCCAGCCGTCGAGGTTCATCACGCAGCCCATGCCCGACAGGATTCCGCCCGTGGGCGCGGCGACCACTGTCGTCGTGCCGTTCACGCGCGTGACGGGGATCAGTTCCGAGTCGGGGTTCAGCGCGATTTCGGCGCGGGCGTTCGGGTTGAACTGCCCCGTCTCGGTGGTGTCGATGGTGGCGGCGATGGAGCCGATTTCGGTCAGCCCCAGCGTGGTAAGCGCGTCGATGTAGCCGGGGTAGAGGTGGTTGCCTTTGCCGTCGTAGACGGTCGCGCCGCGCGGGATGGGGATGTTCGTGCCGACGGCGGCGATTTTGCCGTCGCGGATCAGCACCGTCGCGCCCTCAATCGGCGGGGCGGTCATCGGGTGAACCGTGACATTGCGGATCGCGTAGACGCCGCGCGTGCGCGTCGGTCGCTCCAGCGACGCCTCATAGCGCGGGGCGAGCGGCGAGATGCCCTCGTCCGCCCACACGCTTAGCACCAGCAGTAGCCCTACACCATATCCAACCAGCCTGCGCATAGGCGCGAGATTCGGCAGGTTTGGAGGGATTCCTGCAGGGGCATAGGGGGCAATCCGCGCTACCGCAGCCCCTTCTCGCGCAGCAGGGCATCCATCCACTGCGCGTCTGCCTCGCTGAAGGCGGGCGGCGGCGGATCGCGGCGGTAGTCTATCGTGTCTGCATACGCGCCGTCTACATAACACTGCTCCACCACCGCCTGCACATCCAACTTTGCAGGCTTGTCGTCGGGCAACAGCGGGATGGGAATAACGGGCAGCCGCTCGCGCACCGTGCGCGGGTACAGGTAATACATCGACCGCTCGAACCAGCAGTTCACGCTCACCAAGTAGTGCCAGCCGTTGGGCGCGTTCGCCTGCAGCAACTTGTGCGGTACAGCCAGCGTATGCTCCCCGCCGCGCAGCAGGTCAATCTCCACCAAGTTCACCTCGCTGCGCAGAATCTCGCGCTGCTTGCGCAAATATAGGGCGCGCCCGTCGGAATGCGCCTCTTTGTTGAAGGGACTCAGCACTTCGATCACCGTCACCAAGCGCATGTTGTCTTGGCGGTCGAAGATTTGCACGAAGGTCTCCGTGTGAGGAACCTCCTCCACTTGGAGGACGATTGGGGCGTCGCACTCGCGCTCCAGCACGGCGACTCCTCCCCCGCCCTCGGAGTCGGGGCGTCTACGGCGGAAGAGGGCGACATCGGGGACAATCTCGCGCTCGGCGAACTCCAAGTAGACGCGCTCTTCCACACGCGCCACATAGCGCGGGCGCAGATGGGGTTGAAGCGCGTTGCGAATGTAGACGACCACGCTGGAATGGAAATCGTTCCACAGCGCACGGTCTTCGAGGTACGGGTTCATGCCAGGAAACGGGTTGGTCATGCTCTCACCCGTGGAGATTATACCTCGCTGTCGGCGGGCGCGTTTTCGGCGCATTATACCGCTGTGTGCGGTGGTATAATCCCCGTATGGGGTCGGGTACAATCCCCCCAGTGAGGTCGACGATGACGGAACGCAAACCCGAAGGCTACATCGACGGAACGCCGCTCCATCCTGAAAGCCTGATGATGGGCTACGGCTACAAGCCCGAATGGTCGGAAGGCGCAATCAAGTGCCCCATCTTCCAAACCTCCACCTTCGTGTTCAAGACCGCCGAGGAGGGCAAGGCGTTTTTCGAACTGGCGTATGGCTTGCGCGAGCCGAAGCCTGGCGAACAGGCAGGACTCATCTACAGCCGCATCAATAACCCCGACTTGGAGATTCTGGAAGACCGTCTGTGCCTGTGGGACGAGGCGGAGGATGGCGCGGTGTTCGAAAGCGGCATGGCGGCGATTGCGACCGCTGTGCTGGCGTATGTGCGTCCGGGCGACATGATTTTCCACAACGAGCCGCTGTACGGGGGCACGGATCATTTGTTTCGCAGCGTGCTGCGCGCGTTCGGCATCCACGCCGTGCCGTTCCCCGCAGGCGCGCCCAACGAGCAGGTAGAGGCAATCCTGGCGGACTGCCCGCTGCGCGACCGCCTCGCGATGATTTACATCGAGACGCCTGCCAACCCCACCAACGCGCTTGTCGACATCGAGTTCTGCAGCCAGTTGGCGAAGCGGTACGCCCCCAACGGGCGCGAGGTAATCGTGGCGGTGGACAACACCTTTCTGGGACCGCTGTGGCAACATCCGCTCAAGCACGGCGCGGACTTAGTGCTGTATTCGGCGACGAAATATATCGGCGGGCACAGCGATGTGATTGCGGGCGCGTGTTTGGGCAGCCGCGCCAAACTCGCCCCCGTCAAAGCGCTGCGCACCTTTCTGGGCACGATGGCGGGACCGTGGACGGGTTGGCTGCTGATGCGCAGCCTCGAAACGCTCAAGTTGCGCATGACCGCGCAGATGAAAAACGCCCGCTATGTCGCCGACTTCCTCGCCGACCACCCCAAAGTGCAGCGCGTCTACTATCTGGGACACCTCACGGAAGAGCATCCGCAGTTCGCGCTCTATCGCAAGCAGTGCCTCGCGCCTGGGGGCATGATTTCGTTCGAGATTGTGGGCGGCGAGGCGGAGGCGTTCCGATTCCTGAACGCGCTCAAGCTCATCAAGCTCGCCGTGAGTCTGGGCAGCACCGAGTCGCTGGCGGAACACCCTGCCACGATGACCCACGCCGATATGCCCCGCGAGACGCAGCAGGCGTTCGGCATCACCGACGCGCTGATTCGGCTCTCTGTGGGGGTGGAGCATCCCGAAGATTTGGTGCTGGATCTCAAGCAGGCGTTGGAGCGGGTCTGAGCCTGCACCCCTTGACAACGCGCCCGCGCAGTTGGGGTATAATTGCGCTTGCCACGCGCGGGTGGTGGAATTGGTAGACACGCATGGTTGAGGGCCATGTGGGCATAGCCTGTGTGGGTTCGAGTCCCACCCCGCGCACCATGCGCGTGGGCGGTTAGCTCAGCGGTAGAGCGCTTCGTTCACACCGAAGAGGTCGCTGGTTCGAGTCCAGCACCGCCCACCATGACCGACAGCCCTGAACGCGCAGGCTGTCCGCAACACGCCCCGCACGGCGCAACGAGCCTCTCCCTCAGGTGAGGGGCTATTTATTATAGCGACCGACGGGGAGCCACACAGGAGTGATGCCATGAAACAGTACGCGCTTGAGCAGATACGCAATGTAGCGTTGGCGGGACATGGCGGGAGCGGGAAAACGACTCTCGCGGAGCATCTCCTCTATATCGCTGGACACATCGACCGCGTCGGCAGCATCGAAGCGGGCAACACGACCTCGGACTTTGACCCCGAAGAGCAGCGGCGTAAAATCAGCCTCAGCGCCACCCTGCTGCCCATTGAGTGGGAGGGACACAAAATCAATCTCATCGACACGCCGGGCTTCCCCGACTTCATCGGCGAGCTGTACAGCGCGGTGCAGGTCGTCGATTCGGTCATCTTGGTTGCGCCTGCGCAGGCGGAGCTGGAGGTCGGCTTCGAGAACGCTTGGGAGCTGTGCGAGGCGCGCCAGCTGCCCCGCCTAATCTTCGTGAACAAGATGGAGCGCGACGGCGCGGACTACAACGGCTTGCTGCAGACCCTGCGCAACGCCTACGGCAATCGCATCGTGCCGCTGCAAATCCCCATCGGCGCGGAGACGCAGTTCAAGGGCGTGGTCGATGTGCTGCACCAGAAGGCGTATGTGGGCAAAGACCGCGATATTGCCCCCTCGCCTGTGCCCGCCGAGCTGCAAGGCGAGGTCGAGCGCGCCCGCGAGATGTTGATGGAAGCCGCCGCCGAAACGGACGACGCGCTGCTGGAAAAGTACCTCGACGGCAACCCGCTGACCGACGAAGAGCTGGTACATGGCTTCCACGAAGGGGTGCGCACAGGGCATATCGTGCCCGTGCTGTGCGGCTCCGCAGCGTTAGGCGAGGGTCTCGCGCCCCTGCTGCAAGCGATTGTGGAGCTGACGCCCAGCCCTGCCGAATCGCCCGCGCCGAAAGCGACCGATTTGCGCACGGGCAACCCCGTCGAACTGACGCCCGACCCCAGCACGCCCTTAGCCGCGTTCGTGTTCAAGACCACCGCCGACCCGTTCGTGGGCAAACTGACCTATTTCCGTGTCTATTCGGGCACACTGCGCGGCGACTCGCAGGTCTACAACGCCCAGAAAGAGCGCGAGGAGCGCATCGGACAGGTGTTCTACCTGCGCGGCAAAACCCAAATCGCGACCACTGAAGTGCGCGCAGGCGACATCGGCGTCGTGGCGAAACTGCAAGAGACCAGCACGGGGCACACCCTCTGCGACAAGAACCGACCCGTCGCCGTGGAACCCATCACGATGCCCGACCCCATCTACACCGTCGCCGTGGTAGCCAAGACCAAAGCGGACGAAGACCGCATGGGACCCGCGCTGGCGCGCCTGCAGGACGAAGACCCGACCTTCCACGCGCGACGCGACCCCGAAACGGGACAGACTCTGCTGTCGGGCATGGGCGACCTGCACCTGGAGGTGATTATCGACAAGCTCAAGCGCAAGTTCAACACCGAAGTCGCAACTGAAGAGCTGCGCATCCCCTATCGCGAGACCATCACGCGCCCCGTACAGCGCGTCGAGGGCAAGTTCAAGCGTCAGTCGGGCGGGCGCGGGCAGTACGGGCACTGCTTCATTAACATGGAGCCGCTGCCGCGCGGGTCAGGCATCGAGTTCACCGAGAGCATTGTCGGCGGCGCAATCCCCAAAAACTACCTGCCCGCCATCGAGAAGGGCATTCGTGAGGCTGCCGAGAAGGGCATCCAAGCGGGCTACCCCGCCACCGACTTCAAAGTGAATGTGGTGGACGGCTCGTACCACGAGGTGGACTCGTCGGATCAAGCCTTCCGCATCGCGGGCAGCCTCGCCTTTCAGGAAGCGGCGATGAAGGCGGGTCCCGTCGTGCTGGAGCCGATTCTGGAAGTGGAGGTCGATGTGCCCGAAGCGTTCACGGGCGATGTGATGGGCGATTTGAACGGGCGACGCGGGCGCATCGCGGGCATCGAGAGCCTCGGCAACGGCAGGCAGTGCATCCGCGCGACTGTGCCGATGAGCGAGATGACCCGCTACGCGCTGGAGTTGCGCTCCATCACGCGCGGGCGCGGACGGTTCCGCACGCGCTTCTCGCACTACGAAGAGGCGCCGCACACCGTCGCGCAACCGCTCATCGAGAAGCACAAGCGCGAGCGCGAGTCGCAGGAACACTGATAATCTCCCCGCCCTTTAGGTTCCCCCTGCACGCAGGGGGAACCTAAAGGGCGGGGGCAATTCATGAACTTCGCCCACGCGGTGGGAGAGGGAGGCTGTCCGAACAGGCTACACTTTCCCCATCCGTCGCATCGCCTCGAAACACAGGCGTATCGTCTCCAGCGGGGGATGCGCGTAGGTCTCCTGCTCGACGATGTACCATTCCGTGCCGCCGACCGTCTCGCACGCCTCGAAGAACTCCGCCCACGGCACTTCGCCCTCGCCGATGATGGCGTTCGGGTTGGTGCTGGAGAACTCCTTGCAGTGGACGGTGACGGCGCGCCCTGCGTACTTGCGCACGAACGGCGCGGCGTGCGCCCCGCCATGCAGCGCGTTGCCCGTGTCGATCTGCATAATCACCGCAGGCGCAGTGTTGCCGAAAAACACATCCCACGGCAGCGTCCCGTCGTCGAACGGCTGGAACTCGATCCAGTGGTTGTGGTAGCCTGTGCGGAAGCCGTAGGGCTTGAGTTGCTCGGCGATGTCGTTGAACAGGCGCGCCGTCTCCAGCCACGCCTCGCGCGAGGCGGTGCGCTCCGCAGGCAGCCCCGGCACAATCAGATACGGGCAGCGCAGCGTCTGATGGAACTCTACCGTGCGCTGGAGGTTGTCACCCAGCAGCGCGTCCAGCCCGATGTGCGTGCCGCAGCACTCCAGCCCGTTGTCGTCCAGCATCTTGCGCAGGGTCGCCGCGTCGAAGTCGTAGTAGCCCGCGAACTCAACGCCCTGATAGCCGATTTTGGCGACCTCCGCCAGCGTGTGGGGCAGGTCGCGCTTGCAGTCATCCCGCACCGAATAGAGTTGCACTCCGACCTTGATAGCCATAGCAGGCGCATGGTTCGCGGCTCGGCGCGAGGTTCCTGCTATTCGTAGCGCAAGGCTTCAATCGGCTGCAGTTGCGCCGCCCGCCACGCAGGATACAGCCCGAAGAAAACGCCGATAAACGCCGCGAAGCCGAACGCCAGCAGCACGCCCTCGACGGGAACCAGCACCTTCCAGTTCGCCTGCGCGCTGATGTAGCCCGCCGCCCAGTAGCCCAGCGCAATCCCAATCAGCCCGCCCAGCACGCTCACCACCACCGACTCGATCAGGAACTGCAGCAGGATGTTGAACTTCGTCGCGCCGATGGCTTTGCGCAGACCAATCTCGCGCGTGCGCTCCGTGACGGAGACCAGCATGATGTTCATGATGCCAATCCCGCCGACAATCAGCGACACCAGCGCGACGCCCGCCAGCAGGAAGGTGAACACCTGCGCGGTCGCCTCGACGGTCTCCACGAAGTCGCCCTGATTGAACACGCGGAAGTCGGGGTCGCCCCACGGAGGGATTTTATGCGCCTTCATCAGGGCGTCCTCAAGGCAGGTCTGGGTCTCGTTCATCTTGTCGGAGGCGCGCGCCTGCACATTCAGCGCGTCCAGGTGGCGCTGTCCCATGAGGCGGCGCATCGCGGTCGGCAGCGGGATATACACGCGGTCATCGAAGCTGCGGAAACCTGTGTCGCCCTTGTAGGCGATGCGTCCGATGACCTCGTAGGTTTGCCCGCCGATGCGGATGGTCTTGCCCACGCACGCGCCGCCCTGAAACAGCTCCTGCCACACCGTGTGCCCGATCACCGCCACCCGCGCCATGCCCTCCATGTCCTGCTCGGTGACGAACCTGCCCTCCTCCAGCACGAGGTTGCGGATGGGCTGCAGCTCGGGCGTGACGCCAGAGACGCTGGTGCGCATGTTGCGGTTGAGGTACTTAACCTGCTGGGTCGTCCACACTTCGGGCGAGACGCGGGCGACCAGTTCGCCGCACGATTTCAGAATCGCATCGCCGTCTTCGATCTTGAGGGTCTGGGTGCTGCCGAATCCGAGGAACGCGCCGCCGCGCCGCGCCTGACCGGGGCGCACGGTCAGCACATTCGCGCCCAGTCGCTGCACCTGCTCCAGCGTCGCTTGGCGCGCGCCCTGCGCAATCCCAATCATCGTGATGACCGCTGCCACGCCGATAATCACGCCCAGCATGGTCAGCAGCGTGCGCATCTTGTTGGCGCGTAGGCTGTCAATCGCGGTGAGGAAGCTTTCGAAGATGCTCATCGCCCACCTCCGCCTGGCGGTCCGCCCTGACCACCGCCGCCAGGTCCGCCCTGCGCGCCGCCGCGCGGGGAACTACCGCCCATGCGCGGACCGAACGGGCGACCGAACGGCGAGCCCGGTCCCTCATCCTGTCGGTTGAAGATGCGCCCCGTGACGACCACCTCGCCCGGCTGCAGACCGTCGATAATCTCGGTCTTCGTGTTGCCTTGCAGTCCCACTTTGACCTCACGGCGTTGAGGCTGCTGTTGCCCGTTTGGCATCACCTCCACGAACGCGCCTTGCGGGGTCTCGTTGACCGCCTCGTTGGGCACGGCGACCACATCGTTCTTGCGGGCGACCAGAAACTCGCAGGTCGCGTTCATGCCGGGCTTGAGGCGCGGGTCGGGCTTTTCGATCTCCACGCGCACCTTGATGACCGTCACATTCTGCTCCAGCACGGCTTGCGGGTCGATGCGGCTGACCTTGCCCTTGAAGCGTTCGCGCCGAAAGGCGTCCACGCGGATATCGACGGGTTGCCCGATCCGCACGCTGCCGATGTCCGCCTCGTCGACGGAGACCTCCACATACATGCGGCTGGTGTCGGCGATTTGCAGCAGCGTGTTGCCCTGCGAGAACAGCGAAGTGCCTGGGGGAACGATTGTGCCCTGTTCCACGAACCGTGCGATGACGACACCGCTCAGGGGGGCGGTGATGGTCGTGCTGTCCAGTTGCACTTTGGCGTTGTAGAGTTGCGCGTCGGCGCGGGCGCGTTGCGCTTTGGCGGTCGCGATGTCCGCCTCGCGCAGGCGGATTTGGCGCAGGTTCGAGCGCGCTTGGGCGAGGGCGGCTTTCGCCTGCTCATATTGGGCGCGTGCCTCGCGCAGGGCTTGCTGCGCGACTTCGATTTGGGCGCGGTTTGCCTCCGCCGAGCGCAGGTTCGCCTCCGCTTCCTGCACGCGGGCGCGCGCGGTCTCCAAGCGCGTCTGGATGTCCTGCTCCAGCGTCTGCAGGCGTTGCTGGGCGGCGGTCAGCTGGGCGCGGGCGTTCTCCAACTGCGCGGCGGCGTTGTCCACCTGCTGCTGCGACACATAGCCTTTCTGCAGGAGGTTTTTGAGCCGTTCGTGGTTGCGCTGGGCGGTCTCGACGGCTTGGCGCGCCGCCTCAAAATTCGCCTGCGCTTGGGCACGGTCTTGCGGGATGATCACGCGCTCCAGTTGCTCCAAATTCTTGCGGGCGGTCTCCAGCGCGGTGCGCGCGGACTGGAGTTGCGCTTCGGTCACGGTTGGCTGCAGGTTCGCGCGGGTTTCGGCTTGGCGCAGGCGCGCTTCGGCAGCCTGCAGGTTCTGCTCGGCTTGTTGCACGGCGAGTTGGCTCTGCTCGCGTTGCAGGCGGAGGCTCTCCTGCGCCTGCTCGATACGGGCGTTCGCCGCCTCCAAGTCTGCCTGCGCCTGATTGTAGACCGAGAGCGTGTCGGCGGGGTCAATCCGCGCCAGCAGTTGCCCCGCTTTCACCTCGTCGCCGACATCGACCAGAATTTGGCTGACAATCCCGCCCGCTTTGGACTTCACATCGACGATATTGTAGGTGCGTAGCACGCCCGTCGCGGTGATGGAGCGCACGACATCTTCGCGGGTGACCTCCGCGGTACGCAGTTCGACTTCGGGTTCGGTGGTTTCGGCGTTGCGCCCGCGCATCCAGAGCGCGACCGCCGCAATTGCCACGATGCCCACAACGATTGCAACGCGCCTGTTCATAGCCATTCCTGTAGGATACCCACTTTGGGGCAGGAGCCTTCCGTGAGTTAGACGCCCGCGCGAGTGGATTGTTCGGCGCGCTACGCCCGAAACGCCCACACGACGCCCGCCCCGTCGATGTCGTCGGGCATGGGGTTGGCTTCCACCACCAGCGTCGTGCAGGGGACTTTGTGCCCGAAGCGGGGCGAGTACCAGCCGAGTTTGGTCGCCTCGTCGCCGTGATACAGCCGCGCCGTGTAGCCCGTCAGCTGAGTCAGCTGCAGCGTGCAGACGCGCACGCCGTCCGTGATGCGCCAGACGCCCTCGCCCGCAGGTTCCACCTGCCAGTCGGGGTGGAAGTGCCAGTACCACTGGGCAGAGTCGGTGACATCTGGCTCGATGCGATCGCGCACGATGAGCGCGTCGCCCGTAAGCTGCACGCGGCGATAAATCGTGTCGGGAAAGTACGCTTCCGTCTCGCCTTCCGCCCAGCCTTCGCGCAGGTCGTGCGCCACAAAGCGCGACCGCGCCTTCGTGCCCCACAGGAACGCACCCTGAATCTCGGACTGGTTTCTACCGTCCAGCGTGAGCGTGTTGTGCGCGGGCGTGCTGCGGAAGTGGTCGCGCCATGCGGGGTCTTCGTGGTAGGCGTAAGTGCCCGCGTCAATCAGCAGCGGCTTGCCGTCCAGCGACGCCCACAGGCTCAGCGCGTCGGCGTGCCCGTGTGCTGCCAGACTGCCCAGCCCCAACGCGCCTGCGTCGAACAGCGCCTGCCAGCGCGCGCTGTGCAACACGGCGTAGCCCCCGTCGGGGTACAGGCGCGATTCGGTCAGCCGACTGCCTGCGGGGGGCGTCTCGCCCGTCAGCCACTGCGCGAGCGCGTCGTCGGCGTCGCCCAGCGCAGGCGGCGGCGCACAGCCCAGCATCTGCGCCAGCGCACGCCCCACCGCCCGATGCCGATCCGCCGCCGCGCTCCAAAGCGGGACAACTGTGCCGTCGTCCTCGTCGCCCACCTGCGGCACATAGCCCGAAGCGTCCACCACACCGCGCACGAACTCAAGGCTCCGCGCCAGACGCTCGCGCACGGCGTCGGGCATCGGCTGCAGGCGGTAGGCGTGCAGGTAGAACTCCCACACAAACGGCAGGTAGCCGAACGCCTGCTCCGCGTTGACGCCGTCGGGGTAGAACTGGCGCAGCGCCTCGCGCTCCAGCGTCGCGTAGCCGACCCTGCGCCAACGCGCCGCAAGCGAGCCGTCGGGCAGCAGGCGCCCCAGAAACGCCAACGCCGCCGCCTCGCCAATCAGGTGGTTGTTCGCCGACGAGCCAGGCGACATGTGCCGCTCGATGAACTCGCCGTGCTGCACCAGCGCGCCCAGCACCGTCTGCGCCTCGGCGTCCGAAAGCGCGTCGGCAAGCAGCGCGAGCGTGTACCCCCACGCAAAGACGCGAATCGCATGCTCCAGCGCGCTCGTCCAGTGAATCCCCCACCCGCGCGGGTTGCGGGCAATCCAGTCCAGCAGCCAGCGGCGGCAAGTCGCGGCGTAGCCTGCCTCGCCCGTGAGCGCGTAGCCCTGCGCCAGACGCAGGATCGGCTGCCCGCGCGAGAGTTCCCACACATACTTCACCCCGCCTGCGATATCGATGCGCCGATAGTCGATCGCCTTCGCGGGAGCGTCTGTCCAGTCCTTGCCGAGCATGTAGTTGCGCCGCCAGCAGGGCGGGTCGTCCAGCTGCACGGGGTAGCCAAACAGCGTCCACGCGCCGCGCCGCAGGGCGTCCGCCTCCTGCAGCAGCCGTTCCCGCTCCGCCGCCGAGACCGCCTGCGGGCGGGGCGCGAGCGTCTCGGCGATGCGCTGCAGGGTTGGCGCGGGCATGTGCGCGGCGTAATAGCGCTGCCAAGTCGCGTCGGGCGGCTCTTTGGGCAGCGGCGACACCCGCTCGCGCACCGCCCGCACCACGCGCGTCGCCACCTCCTGCGCCGACATCGCCCGCAACCGCCGCCACTTCCAACCGAGCGAACCCATAGGCAGGAGAAGTGTACCTTGCCGAGAATCCACAATCCGCAGTGGTACACAGTAATTGGGAGTGTATACGTCAATGCGACGGCTCATAAAACACTTATTGCGTCCGTTGTCTGACCGATGGGTCTATACCGCGCGATCGGGTCCCGCGCGCGGCATGCGTGTGCGCGGCGGCTTTCTCTTCTTGCCCAAACCGCCTCCAAAAGAGATGTCCTTGCTGGAACATGTCGCGCATTATCTTCCAGGAAAGGTTGTCTACGATGTCGGCGCGAATATCGGGCTGGTAACCCTTTTCCTCGCTCGATGCGTGGGTGAGAAAGGGCTGGTGGTTGCCTTCGAGCCAACTCCGCCGAACGCTGACCGACTGATGGAAAATGTGCGACTGAACAAGCTGCAAAATGTGCGGGTTTACCAGAAGGCGTTAGGAGATACTAAAACAGTCACCACCATCGTCTACAATCCCGACGCAAGTGGGATTGCCACACTGCGTGAAGATTTAGCGCAGCGTTATCGTAAACAGTATGTTTTGCACGAGTTTCAGGTGGAGGTTGTTCCACTGGATACACTTGTGGAGAGCGAATCACTGCCGCTTCCAGACTTTCTGAAAATCGACATCGAGGGTTATGAATACCCTATGCTTCTCGGGGCGCGACAAACCATCCGGAGAGCGCGCCCGATGATATTTGTGGAACTGCACGGAAACACCCCCGAAGATCGGAAACAGAACTACGAGGCGGTCTACAACTTCCTTGATGGAACGAACTATCGCCTCTTTGCAAGCGACCGCACGCCTATCAACTCGGAAAACCTACACGATTATGGCAACTGCTGGCTGGCAATCCCCCGTGAGGCATTGGAGGCGAATGTGGTATAATCTCTCTCATGCGCCAGGTGCTGCAGAATTACCGTACAGGAGAGGTGCGTGTGGACGAAGTGCCCGCGCCTGCGCTGCGCAGTGGGGCGGTGCTGGTCGCGAATCGCTACTCGCTCATCAGCGCGGGCACGGAGCGGATGAAGGTGGAAACAGGTAAGATGAGCCTTGTGGGGAAGGCTCGCTCGCGTCCCGACCTCGTCAAAAAGGTGCTGAAGACGCTGCAGACGGAAGGAATCGGCGCGACCTACCGCAAGGTGATGGCGCGCTTAGAGTCGCCCTCGCCGCTGGGCTACAGTTGTGCAGGCGAGGTGATTGCCGTCGGCAGCGAAGTGGTCGGCATCCAAGTGGGCGACCGCGTTGCCTGCGCAGGCGCAGAACATGCGCACCACGCCGAGATTGTGTGCGTACCCCAGAACCTCGTCGCGCGCATCCCCGACGGGGTGCCCTACGAACACGCGGCGTTCACTACTGTTGGCGCGATTGCCCTGCACGGCGTGCGTCAAGCGGATGTGCAACTGGGCGACTCGGTGGTCGTCATCGGCTTGGGCTTGGTGGGACTGCTCACGGTGCAACTGCTGAAGGCGTCGGGGGCGCGCGTGTTCGGAATCGATGTGAACCCCGCGCGGTGCGAACT
>JAIMAN010000013.1 GCA_023511915.1 Armatimonadota bacterium | reverse complement strand
GCGCATGGAGCCTGTGCGGATGAATATGGGTCAGGCGGCGGGCGTCGCGGCGGTGCTGAGCCTGCAGACGGGCGTCCCCCTGCAACGGATTGACCCCGCCGAGATACAGCGCATCTTGCTGCGCCAGTTCAAGCAATATATCTACTACTTCCCCGATGTCACGCCCGACACGCGCTTTTTCGAGGCGATTCAGTTTCTGGCGGCGCGCGGCTACTTCCCCAGCGAGCGGATGGAGCCTGACGCGCCGTTGACGCGGGGCGAGGCGGCGCGCCTTTTGTGGAAGCACCTGCGCACTGCCCGACCCGACCTGCCCGAAGAGCGGTTTCAGGGGCTGGCGTTCACCGATGTGGTCTTCGGGCATCCCTACGCTGTGCCTGTGCAGAACCTGTTCCTGCTGGGCGTCATCGAGCGCACAGAGAACCGCCGTTTCAATCCCGACGAGCCGATTAGGCGGCGCGACTTCGTGCGCTGGCTAACGCGCGCGCTGGCGGTGCTGGAGCCAGACGAGTGGCAGCCCGTGCAGGGGCAGCGGTCGCCGTTTGTGGATGTGCGCGACGACGACCCCGACCTGCCCTTCATCGCGCTTTTGCACGCGCGGCGCGTTTCGCCCGCGATTTGGGACGGCTTCGAGGCGTTCACGCCCGACGGCGTGCGCTTCCAGCCCGACGCGCCTATCCGCCGCGCCGACGCCGCCCACACGCTGTACCTACTCGGCGGACGGCAGATGCGGTAACTCACCTACCCGCTGGCGCGCGTCTCCGAGTGAGCCGTCACAGGCTCTTTCAGGCGTCGTGGGGCGCGTCCGCGCGGCTTGACAGGCTTCGGCGTCGGGGCGGGGAACGGCTCGCCCGTGCTGCGGGCGACCCCGTAGCGCACATCGCGCGCCCGACGCAGCGTCGCCATCAGCCCGCCCAGCAGCGTCAACGGCGGACCCAGCCACACCAGAATCGTGAACGGCTTGTAATACACCTCCAGCGGAATGACCCAGCGTGGCGCGGTCTCGGGCTTGTTCGGCACCATCACCAGCTGGAACTGCACCAGCCGCCGATTGACATCCATCTGCCCGACCAGGAGCTGCGCCCCGTCAGGCAACGCGACGGGAATCGGCACGACACCCCCTTCCGTCACCACGCGGAACGGCGCCACTTCTACGGGCTGTTTCCAGTCGGGGTGGCTCACCCGCGCTCTGGCAATCGCACGGAAGCCCTCTGCGCCCATCGCGCCGCCCGTCTGGAAGCCGAGAAACTCAATCGTGTAGCCTTCCACCGTGCCCTTCTCGCCCGCGTGCAGCCCCAGCGTCAGCGGGCTGACATCGATCTGCGGCGGCGCGAAAAACGACACATACAAATCGTGATCCCACCAGCGGATAATCGCGGGCCAGACGACATTGTTGCCCGTCTCGCGCCGCTGGTCTTGGTAGAAGCGCGGCTCCACGACGAACTTCTCGTCGTGCGAGGCAATCTCGATGCGCACGCGGTTGAACTTGTCCGCCAGCGGGTCGCCAGGGAACTTCTCGTTGCCCGTCATGCCCAAGTAGCGCCACTTGTAGCCCATCGCGAAGGTGTCCTGCCCCTGCAGAATGACCACGCGCTCCTTGCGCTCGTAGCCGTAGGAGAGAATCAGCCCCAGAATCGCCAACGCCAGCCCCAAGTGCGTGATGAACCCGCCCAGCGTCAGGCGTGAGGCGCGGAACCGCCGCCAGATTGCGCCCGCGTTCGCATACGCCGTGAACGCGACCAGCGTGCAAATCAGCAGCGTAATCGGCTCGCGGAAGCCCAAGAAGAACAACACGAAGCCCGTTGCAACCGCTGCCAGCCAACTCTTGGTCAGCCGCTCCAACGCCTGATCCAGCGTCATCCCGCGCCAGGTGAGGATTGGCGCGGCTGCCAACACGATTGCCGTGACCACAATCCACGGGATATGCACTTGGTTGTAGAACTCGGGCTTGAGCGCCTCCATCTGCTTGCCAACGGCTTTGGTGATGAGCGGCCATGAGGTTCCAATCAGGCTAATCAGCGCGGAGATGCTGAGCAGCACAATCCCCCAACGCACCGCCGCCTCGCGCGAGACGCCTTTGGTCTGGTTCGGCGCGGGCAGCGGCATCTGCCGATAGCGCCACGCCCACAGCCCCAGCGTCAGCAGCGCGCTGCCAATCAGCATCCCCAGCAGGATTTTCAGCGCGTTGGTCTCCATGTTCACGAACGAATGCACGGAGACCTCCGCCAGCGCGCCGCTGCGCGTCAGGAAAGTGCCGTACAGAAACAGCAGGTGCGGCAGCGCGAGCAGCAGCGGGTTCCAGCGCACCATCCGCCCACGATTGAGTTGCAGCAGCAGCCCGTGCATGCCCGCCGCCATAAACAGCCACGGGAAGTACGAACTGTTCTCCACAGGGTCCCACGCCCAGAAGCCGCCCCAGCCGAGCGTCTCGTATGCCCAGTAGCCGCCGAGCGCCAGCCCGAAGCCGAGCATCGTCGCCGAGTATATCGCCCACGGGCGCACCCGCACGGCGAACTCGTGATACTCGTTGCGCCACAGCGCGGCAATCGCATACGCGAACGGCACGGTCAGCGCGGCGAACCCCGCGAAGATAATCGGCGGGTGAATCTTCATCCACGGGTTCTCCAGCACGGGGTTTAGCCCGACTCCGTCGCGCGGGGGCCACACGGCAGGCGCAGGGTCAGGCTTCGGCAACGGCGCGAACGGGCTTTGGAACGCCAATATCGCCATCAGCAGCAGCACCACGCCGCCGTACACGGTCATCACCCAGCGCTCGTAGCCCCCTGCGGTGCGCATCAGGATTAAGCCGTAGATGCCCAACCACAACGCCCACAGCAGGAAGCTACCCTCTTGACCCGCCCACGCGCTGGCAACCTTGAACAGCGGCGTCAGCGACTCCTCGCTGAAACTGAACACATACTGCAGGTCGTACCGCCCTGTGAGCAGCGCGTAGATGAGCAGCCCTTCGGCGGCAACAATCGCGGCGAACGCGCCCACGAATGCCACACGCGCCCAACGCAACAGCGCGGGGGACTTGCCGCTGAGCAGGTACAACCCAATCGACGCGAGCGCACACAGCACGCCCGCCCATACAACGCCATATCCGATAGCCATAGACCACCTCATCGGCTGGGCACAACGCCCAGCGATTTATAAGCGACCCGTTCGCGCCTAATTGCGGGCGGTCTGGGTCTCGCCCTGATACTTGCTGGGGCACTTGACCAGCATGTCTTCCGCGTAGAACACGCCGTCCTTGTAGCTGCCGATCACGACGACCTGTGTCGCTGCCTCGAAGTTGTTCGGCTTGCCCTTCGGGTAGACCACCTTCACGCGCCCCGTTTCGTCTTCGCCCTCAAAGGTGAGCGTCATCGTCTTGATGTCGAACTGCGCGGTCTCCTGAAGCGGTTTGAGCGGCAGGTGAACATTTTGCCCGCGCGTCTCCAACTGGGCGACCTTCACATAAGGGCTGGTGTTGGCAACAAACGCCCGCACGGTGAACGCAATCCCCGCAAGTACCAGCACAAGCGTTATGATACTGCCGAGTTTCATAGCGACCGTATTATACCCCATCGGCGCGGTTGTGGGGTATACTACGGCTATGCACAGGCTGGCGTTGCGGCGTGTGGCGGTCTGGGCGGCAGTGGTTTGGCTGATGACGATTCTATCCGCCGAACTGCTGCACTTCGCCATCGAGGACAGCAGCCACGCCGCGCTCCGCGAATGTCCCGTGTGTCTGTTCCACTCGACGCACGGGCAGGTCACACAGCCTGAGGCGGTTCTGAACCCCGTTTTGGCGATTGCGTGGGTGGAACTCACTGCGCTGCCACGCTACGCGATGATTCTGCCCGCGTCGCCTGCCAACCACTCCTGCACGATTCGCGCGCCCCCTATCGTCGCGCTGTAGGGCGCATGCGCGGACGCACCCTGCGTCGGCGATGCTACCAAGGCGCGAGCGGAGCCACTCCGCTTGTGATTGCACTGCCATCGTTGGCAGGCACACACAACCGATAGGAGGCTATGCAATGAAACGCAACGGCTTTACGCTAATCGAGCTGCTGGTCGTGATTGCGATTATCGCGATTCTGGCGGCGATACTGTTCCCTGTGTTCGCACAGGCGCGCGCGAAAGCGCGACAGACGCAGTGCTTGAGCAACCTGCGTCAAATCGGGACGGCAGTCCAGATGTACCTGAACGACTACGACGAGGGCTACCCGTTCACAATGGCAATCATCAACGGGATTCCCAGCACGGTCAACTACTGGGCAGTGCATAACTACCAAGCGTCGCTGGAGCCGTATATCAAGATGGATCGCGGGCTGCGCAATAAGCAGAACATCTGGTGGGATCCGTCCGACCCTGACCGCAGCGTGCCCGCGATGTGGGGGTCGTTCACCGACAACGGCTTCTTCACGGGCATGCCGCGCCGACTGGCGGAAGTCACGCGCCCCACAAGCACCATCTACGCTATCCTGCGCGGCGACCCGTGGACGCGCATCACGGGCGTCACGCCGCCCAATCCACTGCCCGTCAACAACCCGAACGACCCGTTCTGGGTGTCGGAGTTCTTCGACATGTGCTTAGACCCGTGGGCGGAGACGACCGATGTGAACCACCCGTACCACTGGTCGAAAGGGCGCGCGCAGCCGCCGTGCAGTCTGTTCCCGAACGCCAGCAACTGCGGCAACTGGGACGAGCAAATCGCGAAGACGCGCTATCAGGGCGGCACGGCAGCCTTGTACGCCGATGGACACGCCAAGCATGTGCGCTTCGCGCAGACCTACCGCGCCATCGACGACAACCAGTGGAGCATCAACTTGTGAAGTAGACCACCTCCCCCGTTGACGGGGGAGGCTTCCCTCCCCGATGTCAGGGAGGGTCGGGGCGTGGGATTCTCCCCCGCCGATGTGGTAGCACGGTCAGCGCGTCAGGTAGTAATACACGATTCCGTCTTCCTCGCCCTCGGTTGCATAGCGTTGCAGCACGAGGTTTTCGAGAAGGTTGCGCGCTTCGTGCAACGATATTTGTGCGGCGACGCTCGCCTCCGCGACGGTGATGCGCCCGCCGTGTTGCAAAGTGTAGGCGACCACCGCGCGCTCGCACAGGGCTTGCTGTGCCGTTTCGCTCTCCGCATGCCCTGCCCGAAACAGCCACACGCCCAGCGCGGTCATGCCCCACAGAATCACCGACTGGCTCAGGAAGTGACCCCAAGTGGGGCGTGATAACCAACCTCTACCGTGCGCTTGGCTGGAAAGCCAACTAAATACATAATCCGCAAACGAGCCGCTGAGCAACAAGACCGCAACCACACCCACGAGAGCCAACGCGCCGCCGATGACCTGCTTCCAGAGGTACACAGGCATCATCTCCTGCGCCGCGTGTAGGGGTGTCTGCTCGCGTTGTACCTGGTAGGCGTGCGCCATCGCCGCGTACATACTGGCGCAATGGTAGAGCGTAGCGATAGGCGCGAGCAACGACGGCGGAACCTCGAAGTAGACCCACGACGAGAGGGAGAGCGCAAGCAAGTACCACAGGGTCAGTGCGCCCAGGAGCCAAAGCGCGCCCCGAAACGGCGCACGCTGCAAAAAGTGCCCTAAGCCAGGCACCAACAGCGACGCAAAACCATACACCTGATGGTTCGGTATCTGCAATCCTTGTGCATGCATCGTCATATGTCCCCCGATATTGGTATGGTGTATCGATCCTACTCCGCTGTGCGGATTCCTGCTAATTTGTACGAGACTACGCCCAAAACGGTTGCAATGCGGGGTACAGTTGCCGATAGCGGGGGTAGAGTTGCTCGTAGACCGCTTGGTCGTCGGGGTTGGGCGCGGTCGTGTCGGCGAGTTGGACGGTCGCCGCGCACGCTTCGGGCACGGAGCCCCACACGCCGACGCCCACCCCTGCCAGTAGCGCGACGCCGTAGGCGGGACCCTCTTCCGCCTGCAAGGTGTGCACGGGCTGCCCGAACACGCTGGCGAGGATTTGCCGCCAGAGCGGGCTTTTCGCGCCGCCGCCTGTGATACGCAACTCGTGCAGCGAGACGCCCATCGCCCGCAGGATCTCCAGCGAGTCGCGCAGCCCGAACGCCACGCCTTCCAGCACGGCGCGGGTTGTATGCGCGTGGGTGTGCGCCAGCGTCAGCCCCACAAATGCCCCGCGCGCCTGCGGGTCAGGGTACGGCGTGCGCTCGCCCGACAGATACGGCGCGAACAGTAGCCCCTCCGCGCCTGCAGGAACCCCATCCGCCTCGCCCACCAGCGTATCGAACGGCGCGTCGGGCGCGAAGGTCTCGCGATACCACTGCAGCGCGCCGCCCGCCATCAGCATCACGCCCATCACATGCCACGCGCCCGGCATAGCATGACAGAAAGTGTGCGTGCGGTACTGGGGGTCTACCTGCGGCTGCTGCAGGTGCGCGAACACCACGCCGCTGGTGCCCACCGACACGGAGGCGCGCCCCGCTTGCACGACACCGACGCCCACCGCGCCCGCCGCTTGGTCGCCCGCGCCACCCACCACAGGCGTGCCCTCCGCCAAGCCTGTCGCCTGCGCCGCCTGCGCCGTAATCCGACCTGTAATCTCTGGCGACTCGTAGGCTTTGGGGAACCATTCGCGCGGCAACTCCAGCGTGTCCAGCATGTCATACGCCCAGTCGCGGCGCGGCACATCGAACAGTGCAGTGCCCGACGCATCCGAGACCTCCGTCGCCGACTTGCCCGTGAGCCGATAGCGGATGAAGTCCTTCGGCAGCAGCACCTGTCGGATGCGGGCATAGTTTTCAGGCTCGTGGCGGCGCAGCCAGATAATCTTGCCCGCCTGAAAGCCCGTCAGCACGGGGTTGAGCGTCGTCTGCAGGATGGTCTCCTGTCCGACGCGCTCGGTAATCCATGCGCACTCATCGGCGGTGCGCTGGTCGCACCATAGCAGCGCGGGGCGTATCGACTCGCCGCGCTCGTCCAGGAAGACCGAGCCGTGCATCTGCCCGCTTAAGCCGACGCCGCGCACCTCGCTGGCAGAAATCCCCGATTGCTCCAGCACGCGCCGTATCGCCGTGCAGGTTCCGTGCCACCAGTCGTCGGGGTTCTGCTCCGCCCACAGCGGGCGTGGCGTATGAAGCGGATATGACTCGCTCGCGCTGGCGACCACCGCGCCCGACGGGTCAATCAGCAGCGCCTTCACGCCCGAAGTGCCCACATCCACGCCTAACAGGTACATCGCGCGAATCAGTTCCTTGCGGGATGGGTGTTTCCTGCAGACAAGCGCGTTTGCGGTGTGATTTCAGCTCCCGAATGGGGCAGACACTTATACCAATCGGGGGACACAGTTTACAAAAAAACGAGATTGAAGACCCCCTCCTTCGGTTCCCCCTGCTCGCAGGGGGAACCGAACCCGTGCGCGGCTCCCCTCGCGAAGCGGGGAGACCGCCCATGCGCCCCGTTCTCGGTTCCCCTCGCGAAGCGGGGGGAACCTGCAGGAGGGGGGCAATTGTAAACTCCGCCCACGCGGTTGGTATTAGGTCTGCCCCTACTTGCGCTCGTTCAGACGCTTGATGACATCGTTGGTGATGTCGTTCTCGGCGTAGAGGACGGCTTCCGTGCTGAAGACGAGGGACAGCCGCTTCTCTTTAGCGACTTGTGCGATGGTCTCGCGCACGGCTTGACGCACCTGCTCGCGGCTCTGCTGGAGTTGCTGCTCCAGTTGCTGGCTGAGTTGCTGGGCGAGGCTCTGAATCGCTTCGCGTCCGACCGCCTCCATTTGGGTGAACCGCTCCAACGCGGCTTTCTCGGTCTCTGAGGGTTGCGGTTTCTGGCGGAGCTGCTGCAGTTCGCCCGCGCGTTGCCGTGCTGCCTGTGTGAGTTGGTCGACGCGCTTGCGCTGCTCGTCGTTAAGGTTTTCTGCCAGCAGTAAATTCGCCAGCTCCTGACGCTCTTCGTTGGTCAGCACGATGTTCTCCTGTAGGGTCTGTAGCACGCCGCGATAGCGCGTCTCCAGCGCCTGCAGCCGTTCCAAGCTGGTCTTCACAAAGGTCGATTCGTTAATCACGCGCTCGTAGTCCACGACGCCAAATGCTTGTGCGTGCGCGGTCAGCACGCATCCGATCATCAGTAGCCATCCGAAGAGAGTTTTCATGTTAACCTCCGTGTCATGAGTGTACTCCTTGTTGGTCGTTAGAAGACCTGTCCCACGCTGAAGTGGGTGCGTCCCCCGTCGCGCCCGATGCCATAGTCGATGCGCAGGGGACCCAGTGGGGTGCGCACGCGCACGCCCAAGCCGTAGCCGATTTCAGGGCGGAATCTGTCGCGCTGGGTGAAGTCGTTCACGCTGGGGTAGCCGCCCCATGCGTGCCCGATGTCCACGAAAAACACCGCCGTGAACGCCTTCTCGATGGGCTGGCGGAACTCGAAGCTCAGCAGCGCAGCGTTTTTGCCCCAGAATCGGTCTTCAGGGTAGCCGCGCAGGGTCTCCGCGCCGCCGATGAAGAACTGCTCAAAAAACGGCACTGTGCCCGAAATCGTGCCATAGTATGCACGAATAGCGAACACTTGCCGCCGATCGTCGGGCTGCGTGCGCCGTCCCTGCGGGCTGTAGTAGAGGCGGTAGTCGATGGACGCGCGCAGGAAGCTCGATTGCCCCAGCTTCACCACGCCCGAATCGATGAACTGCTGCTCGGCGGAGCGGATGTTGGTGAAGCCTGGCTCCAGCGCCAGCGCGAGGTACTGTCCTTGCGCGGGGTCTAAATCGAAGTCGCGGTTGTTGTAGACGCCGCGCAGGCTGAGGCTGGTCAGCGTGCCGTCTTGGCGGATGAAGCCGCCGCCTTGATTGGTCGCCACGCGGTTCGTGTTCACATCTTCCGCGCGCAGCCCGA
The DNA here is from genome assembly GCA_023511915.1 of Armatimonadota bacterium. Taxonomy (GTDB): domain Bacteria; phylum Armatimonadota; class Fimbriimonadia; order Fimbriimonadales; family GBS-DC; genus GBS-DC. The sequence continues at coordinate 42,500 of JAIMAN010000013.1, read as the reverse complement.
CCGATGCTGTCAGCAGCTCGCTCAGCGGGCGCGACAGCCCCAGCGTTATCCCGCGCCGACGCTCGTCGTACTGCTGCTCCAAGTTCGGGTCTAACTGCCCCCCAAAAAAGTTCGAGGTGAAGCGGTAGACCAGCTTGTTATACAGCGAGACCGACAGCGCGGTGCGATGCCGATCCAGGTACGGCTCAGTGAACAGCACCTCGATGCTGCTGCCGTTGCGCCCGCCTGTGCTTTGGAAGTTGATTCCGACCGTGCGTCCCGTGCCGCGAAAGTTGGTCTCGAAGACCTCCGCCAGCCCAATCAGCCGTCGGCGCGAGTCGATGGCAAACCCAACATTCAGCCTGCCCGTCGGACGCTCTTTGACCTTCAGCGTGAGGTCGATGACCCCAGGCGCGGCAAGCGAGTCTTCGGGCGCGATTTGGTCGAAGTAGCCCGTGTTGTAGAGGCGACTCACATCGCGTTGGAAGCGTTGCGTGTTGAACAGGTCGCCCGGTTTGGTGCGCATTTCGCGCAAGATAACATTCGTGCGCGTTTTGGTGTTGCCCTCCACGCGGATTTCGCCGACGCGCAGCTCGCTCAGCGCGATGGTTAGGATGCCGTTCTCATAGTCGGGCGGGGTGTAGCCTTCGGGCAGCACGAGGTAGCCCGCGCGCTGGTAGGCGTCGCGAATCGCGCGGATGTCCGACTCGGCGAAGTTGGTGTTGAACACGAAGCCGGGCTTGTTGCGCACCACTTCCAGCAGTTGCTCCGCGCTGAACACCGTATTGCCTGTGAAGCGCACTTCGCGGATGAGCGGGTTCTCGACGACTTCGAACTCGACGCGCACGCCCGTCTCGGTCTGTTCGACGCGCGGGCGCACAGCGCTGAACAGCCCCATCGCTTCGATGGCGCGGCGGTCGCTTTCTAAGGTCGCTTCGGTGAACGGCTCGCCGGGTTTGAGGCGCAGCGCGGTGATTACGGCGGTTTCCGAGATGTTGCGCAGACCACGCACGGCGACGCTCTCCACGCGCCGCTCTTGCGCCAACCCCAGCAGCAAACTTATGCACAGCATCACTCCTGCCATTCCGTAGCGGGCAGCGTTCCTTGTGAACATCAGCGTTCCTCCTCCTGCATGTAGGGCGCGAGGCGCATCCGTAGCCAGGCGCGGGCGCGCGCCAATCGGCTCCGCACCGCTTCCAGCGTGATGCCCAGCGCCTCCGCCATCTCTTCGTAGGACATCTCTTCGTACTCGCGCAGCAGGATAATCTCGCGGTAATCAGGCGGCATCTGCTGAATCAGCGTGCGCACCTTCTCGATGAGTTCCTGCTGCAGCAGGTGTTCTTCAGGCGTGGGCGCCGTGTCGGGCGGATCCCAGCCTGTTGGCTCGCCGTCGTCGGTGAACTCCAGCGCGGCTAACTCCACCTCGCGTTTGCGGATGCGGGCGCGCTTTTCGAGGTGGTCGTTCGCCAAGTTCACCGCGATACGATACAGCCAAGTGTAGGGCTGCGAGTCGCCGCGAAATCGATGGAAGGCGCGAAAGGCGCGATAGAAGGTCTCCTGCGTCAGGTCTGCCGCGTCTTCGGGGTCGTTCACCATCCGCAAGAGCAGATTGTAGATGCGCCGCTCATAGGTCGCCACGAGCGCTTCAAACTCGATCGTCTCGTCCATCCATCGCACTCTCGCAACCACGCCCTGCGAATATTAGACTCTTCAGGGCAACAGGCGTTTCAGGGCAAGTATACCCCACTTTTCGCGTCAGAACCAGCGGCGCATTTTGCGGGCGGTGATGATCTCGGTATTCATGCCGACCCAGTGCAGACTGCCCGCGTAGCGACCATGCTCCATCTTGATACAGCGATCCATAATCACAGTCAGCCCCGCTTGCTCGGCGCGTGCCGCCGCCTCCAAGTTCACGATGCGCAGTTGGAACCAGACGCACCATGCGCCTTTGGCGATCGCCTGCTCCACGATTGCAGGGCACTCGTGCGCGGGGCGGAAGATGTCCACTACATCAATTGCATCGGGAATGCTTGCCACATCGGGGTAGCACCGCTCGCCCAGAATCGCGTCGGCGTTCGGGTTCACGGGGATGCACCGATAGCCCTCCGCCTGCAGATAGCTCATGACCATGTGGCTCGCCTTGTAGGCGTCGGTGGACGCGCCGACAATCGCAATCGTGCGTGCTTGGCGCAGCACGCGCCGAATCGCGTCGGGGTTCTGGTAGCGCGCCTGCAACTCAGGCGGCAGGATAGTGTTCAGCCGAATCGCACACGCCAGCGTCTCCATAGGCTCACTCCTTATCGATGCTCCACAGGGCGCGGTCTAAGTCCCACAGCAGGTCGTCTACGGTCTCCAGCCCGATGGAGAGGCGGATCATTTCGGGACCGATGCCCGCGATGCGCAGCTCCTCATCGCTGAGTTGCTGGTGGGTGGTGGAGGCAGGATGAATCACGAGGCTGCGCACATCGCCCACATTCGCGAGGTGCGAGAAGAGTTGCAGGTTCTGGATGAACCGCTTGCCTGCCTCGCGGGCGTCCATCCCGACGGGGGGCTTGACGCCAAACGAGAAGACCGCGCCTGGTCCCAGAGGCGTATACTTTTTCGCGAGGGCGTAGTCGGGGTGGTCGGGCAGCCCTGCGTAGGCGACCCACGCCACGCGCGGATGCTCCGCCAGGAAGCGGGCGACCGCCTGCGCGTTCGCCACATGGCGCTCCATCCGCACCGACAGCGTCTCCAGCCCCTGAATCAGCAGGAAGGCGTTGAACGGCGAGAGGCACGCGCCCACATCGCGCAGCGTCTCCGCGCGGAGTTTCATCAGGAACCCGTAGTGCCCGAAGGTCTCGTAGAACTTCAGCCCGTGATACGCGCCCGACGGGGCAGCGATTGTGGGAAAGTGGCTGTAGTCGAACTTGCCCGATTCGACGACCACGCCCGCGATGGAGTTGCCGTGCCCGCCGATGAACTTCGTGGCGGAATGCACCACAATCGTTGCGCCCCACTCAATCGGGCGGCACAGGTACGGCGTGGCAAAGGTGTTGTCCACAATCAGGGGAATGCGGTGCGCGTTCGCCAGTTGCGCCAGCCGTTCGATGTCCAGAATCGAGCCTTTCGGGTTGCCGATGGTCTCGCCGTACAGGGCGCGCGTTTTGGGGGTAATCGCGCGTTCCCACGCCGCGAAATCGCTGGGGTCTACGAACTTGACCGTCACGCCCATCTTCTGGAAGGTGTGCGTGAACTGGGTGGTCGTGCCGCCGTACAGGTGCGCGGAGCTGACAATCTCGTCGCCCGGTTGCAGCAGGGTGTAGAAGGTCAGAAACTGCGCTGCCATGCCGCTGGCGGTCGCCACCGCGCCCGTGCCCCCCTCTAAGCTCGCCATGCGCTCCTCGAACACGGCGGTGGTCGGGTTCATAATGCGCGTGTAGATGTTGCCGTACTGCTTGAGTTCGAACAGTTGTGCTGCGTAGTCGGGGTCGTCAAACACGAACGAGGTGGTCTGATAAATCGGTACGGCGCGCGCCCCCGTGTAGGGGTCGGGGATGTGCCCCGCATGTAGCATGCGCGTCTCGAAGCCAAATTGTCGCGGTTCTGCGCTCATCGCGTATGCAAGTGTACCTTACGGCGTAATCTGCACAGGGCAGCCGACGGGAACCAGCATGTAGAGCAGCTCGATGTGCGCGTCGTCGACGGCGATGCAGCCGAGCGTCCAGTCGCGTGCGGTTCCGCCGCCGTGAATGCCAATCGCCCCGCCCAGCGGCGTATCCCACGGCGGGCACTTACCCGCGCGGATTGCCGATTCAATCGCCTGCAGCTGCGCTTGCGTGATGCGCCCCGCCCGATAGCCCGCTTGCGCGTCGCGGGCGTTCGGGTAGCTCAGCCCCAGAAACAGGTAGAACCTGCGACTGACATGCTTTTCGCACACGAAGTAATCGCCTTCGGGGGTCTTGCGGTCGCCTTCGCGCTGTTTGTGCCCGCTGGGAGCGGAGCCGAGCGCAATCGGGAACTGTGCGACGACCGCGCCCTGCTCCAGCAGCGTCAAGCGTCGTGCGCCCTTCTCGATGCGGATGGACGGGTGCTGGAGCGGATAGGGTAGCCCGCGCTCGGTGCAGAACGCGCGCGCCTTCGCCTCCAGCCGCGCCCAGTCGGGTGGGGGCGCGGGCGTAAGCCGCCGCCAACCCGCGTACAGAATCAGCCCAATCGCCGCCAGCACCAATAGCCGAATCACCCAGCGCACGCCAGATAGTTTACCGCGCCGATGGGGTACAGTTAGGGCGATGGCGCGGGCGCGTTCGCAGTATGTGTGTACGGCGTGCGGCTATGCGACGCCGCGTTGGATGGGGCAGTGCCCCGAATGCGGCGCGTGGAACACGCTGCAAGAGGAGCTCGTCGCCCCGACGCGAAGCGCAGGCGCGTCTGGGCGGGAGCGTGCGCGCTCGCCGAGCGCGGCACCTGTGCAGGCGCAGCCGCTTGTCCAGCTCAGCGACGCCGCCGAAACGCGCCTGCCCACAGGCATCGACGAGTTCGACCGCGTGCTGGGCGGGGGCGTGGTGCCAGGCTCGCTCATCCTGCTCGGCGGCGAGCCTGGGATCGGCAAAAGCACGCTGCTGTTGCAGGCGGCGCAGGGGTTGACCCAACACGGCACGGTGCTGTACCTGACGGGCGAGGAGTCGCTGCGCCAGTTGCAGATGCGCGCCCGACGCCTGCGCACGCTCAGCCCGAACCTGCACGCCGCCGCAACCGCCGAACTGGAGACCGCGCTGCACCTGATTCAGACCACCCAGCCCGTCGTCGCCGTCATTGACTCGGTGCAGACGCTCTACACGACGCAGATTGACAACCCGCCGGGCACGGTCGCCCAAGTGCGCGCCTGCGCCACCGCCCTGCAGCAGGTCGCCAAAGAGCAAGAGGTCGCGCTGTTCCTGATTGGGCATGTCACCAAAGAGGGCGCAATTGCGGGACCCAAAGTGCTGGAGCATCTGGTGGATGTGGTGCTGTATTTCGAGGGCGACCCGCAGGGGCTGTTTCGGGTGCTGCGCGCAAGCAAAAACCGCTTCGGCGCGACGGACGAGGTGGGGGTGTTCGATATGCAGGCGGAGGGGCTTGCGCCTGTGCCGAACCCGTCGGAGCGGCTGCTGGCGGAGCGGGCGACCGACGCGCCCGGCTCGGTGGTGTTCCCGCTGCTGGAGGGCAGCCGCGCGATGCTGGTGGAGATCCAGTCGCTAACCACGCCGTCGTTTCTGAACACCCCGCGGCGCGTCATCACGGGGCTAAGCTACGAGCGGGTGAGCCTCGTGCTGGCGGTGATGGAGAAGCGGCTGGGCTTTCGGATGTTGTCGCATGATGTGTTCGTGAACGCCGCGGGCGGCGTGCGCGTGTTCGAGCCTGCGGCGGACTTGGCGGTGTTGGTTGCCGTCGCGTCGGCGATGCGCAACCGCCCGCTGCGCCCCGACTTGGTGGTGTTCGGCGAGGTGGGGCTGGGCGGCGAGGTGCGCGGCGTCCCCCGCATGGAGGCGCGTCTGCACGAAGCTGCGCGACTGGGGTTTCGGCATGCGATTGTGCCCCGTAGCAACCTGCAACGCCCGCACGAACGCCTGCCGCTGACCGCCCTGCCCGCACGCACCGTACAAGAGGCGGTCGGGCTTGCACTCGGCGCACCTCGCGAGGAACGCCAACCCGACGACGAATCGCCGTTTGACGACTAACTGCAGGAACTTGCTGGTATCAAATACGGTATACTAATGACGGAGGTGTGCAGTGGCGTTCGAGCAAGACCCACTGGGAGCAGAACCAGTACTCACGGTTTCAGAGGTTAACGCGCGTGTTAAACAAAGGTTAGAGTCGGATCCTGCGCTGAAGGGCATCTTGGTGCGGGGAGAGGTTGCCTCGTGGACTGTGCTTACAGACCGCAACGGGAACCCATATGCCTTTTTCACCCTGCGCGACGAAAAGAGCCAGTTATCGTGCGTGATATGGGGCTACGCCCTGTCGCGGTTGAGGATACACCCCCAGAACGGTGAGATGGTCTGTGCGCTCGGCAGTATCGATGTCTACCCGCCGCGGGGCATCTACCAGTTGCGGGCAGAGGCAGTGATTGTTGAGAACCGCGCGGGCATGTTGTGGCAGCAGTACGAGTTGACCAAGCGCAAGTTGGAGGCGGAGGGGCTGTTCGCTGCGGAGCGCAGGCGTCCCCTGCCAAAGTACCCGCGACGGGTGGGCGTCATCACTTCGCTGGAGGGCGCGGTGCTACACGACATCGTGCGCATCGCCCGCGAGCGACACGCGGGGATACCGATTGTGGTGTTGCCTGCGAGTGTGCAGGGCGAGGGCGCGCCTGTGTCGTTGGTTGCTGCGCTTGCACTGGCGAACTCGGACGCCGTCGAGCGGGCTGTGGGCGTCATCGATGTGCTGATTCTGGCGCGTGGGGGCGGCTCGATTGAGGATCTGTGGGCGTTCAACGACGAGGCGGTCGTGCGCGCGGTTGCCCATTCGCGCATTCCTGTCGTCAGCGCGGTGGGGCACGAACCCGACACGGTGCTGACCGACTTCGCAGCGGACGATCACGCGCCCACGCCCAGCGCGGCGGCGCAGAGGGTGTTTCCCAGCCGTGAGGAACTCTGCGAGCAGCTGCGCCAACTGGCAGAGCGGGTCGAACGGGCGACGCGCGGAGCGATTGCCCAACGGCGCGACACGCTGCAGCGGCTGGACGCGCGGCTTCCGCTGGCGCGCCCCGAATCGCTGCTGGTGCGTCCGCGGGATCGCCTTTCCGCCGCCCACACGCGCCTTGAGCAGGCGTGCGCCCGCGCCCTCGACCGACGCCACAAGACGCTGCTGGGCTACGCCGCGCGCCTTGCGCAGTGCAGTCCCGAAGCGCGCCTTGCACGCGCCCGCGAGCAACTCGCCCGCGCTGAACGCGCCATCGTGCAGCAGGTCGCCGAGCGCGTTGCGATGCACAGACAGCGGTTGACCGCCCTCGCCGCCACGCTCGACTCGGTCAGCCCCTACGCCGTGCTGCAGCGCGGCTACGCCCTGCTGCGCGACCCGCACACGCACGCTGTGTTGACGCGCGTCGCGCAGGTCTCGGCGCACCAGCCCATCGAAATCATGCTTGCCGACGGCGCACTTCGCGCCACCATTACGGAGGTTATGCACCATGACGAACGCACAGAATGAGCCGATGACTTTCGAGCAGGCGATGACGCGCCTGGAAACGATTGTGCGCACGCTGGAGTCGGGCGAGCTGCCCCTCGATGAGACGGTACGCCTCTACGAGGAGGGACAACGCCTACGCTTATACTGCGAGCAGTACCTTGCGGACGCCGAGCAGCGCATCACTGCCATTCGCCAAGCCAGCGACGGCAGCGTGATTGTCGAGCCGTGCAACGACTCCATAGGCACTTACTAACCGCGCAGCCATAGTTCGCAAAAAAACAAGTGAGAGTGAAGACCCCCTCCTTAAGGTTCCCCCTGCTCGCAGGGGGAACTGAATGGGCGCGCGGCTTGGTTCCCCTCGCGATGCGGGGGGAAACTTAAGGGGGGCAGTTATGAACTCTGGCTCGGCGATTGGTATAAGGATGCTTATGGAGTGCGGAAGCGGAGCTTCCGCGGTGCGCTGAAGCTGGCGCTTCAGCACTCCAGAGGGGATGGCGCGCAGCTCCCCTCGCCCGCAAAGTGGGGGAGGGGGAACTGCAGGGCGCACCGCTGTGCGCCCCTACATACCTCGCTCACAGCGCGGCGATAGGTCTCTAACCCATCCCCATGTTGCCTTCCAGGTCGCCCATCATGCGTGGGGGCGGGCTACCGTCGCGGCTCGGCTCGTACAGGTGAACCTCCGTGCCGAACTGCGGCTTGGCGAACGGCAGGTGCGTGTTGCCCCGCGCCAAGATGTGTAGATAGTTCGCGCTGTCGCCCTCATACGGTTTGCCGTGATTCCACGGCGCCCACGAGCGCGCGTTGCAGTAATGGTTCACAAACGCCCGACGCCAGCGATCCGAAGTGCGGTTCGGATACGAGCGGTGCAGGATGTGCCCATCGAAAAACAGCACATCGCCCGGCGCCATCCGCACAGGAATCGGCGGCGGATACTTGCGCACGATGTGCGTCAGCGTGTTCACCTCGTCGTCCAAGTGGCTCACATTCTGCACCTCGTGTAGGTCTTCAAAAGCGTTCACTGCCTGCACATGGGCGTGGGGAATCGCGTCGGGCGGATAGATGGGTTCAAAGTGCGACCCGGGCACGACCCACAGGCAGCCGTTCTCCTCATCGGCGGGGTCAAGCGCGAGCCACGCGCCAATCAGCGTGTCGGGATAGGTCGTGATGTAGCACGAGTCTTGATGCCAGCCCTGTCCGCCTGTGCCTGGCGGGTTGTGGAACAGCATCGTTTGCAGCGCCAGCACATCGGGACCAATGAGCGCCTCCAGCACATCAAGGATGCGCGGGTGCAACAGCCCCCACTCTGCGACGGGGTCGACGCGGTGCAGCTGATGCACGCGGGACGGGTTCGGCGACCAAGTGGCAGAACTTTGCACCTTGTTCTCCCACTGGTCTATCGCCCACTCGTACAACTTGGCGACATCTTCCTTCGACACCAGCCCTTCGACCTTCAGGTAGCCCTCGCGACGGTAGTGGATATATTCGTCTACCTTGACCTTGTAGCGGTCAGCGCGCTCCACAGCTCTCGGTAAGTACGCCATAGTAGCCGAATTATAGCCCTTTTTTCCAAAAAACGGGTACACTTGGGACGGTGATTACGCTTTCGAACGGCGAGCGGGTAGAGTTTCTAACGGGCAGCGGCGCGTTGGGCTTCGATGGGCGCGGCTGGTGGTGGGAGTATCCGCTGCGCTGGGTGGGGTTGCTGAACCCGCACGACTTCACGATTGTCGTCAAGACGCTCACGCTGCGCCCGCGCGTGGGCAATTTGCGCTGGTACGCCCCGTGGCGCTGCGTGCGCCTGATTCGCGGCGGCACAGTGAACGCCGTCGGGCTGACCAATCCAGGCATCGACTGGTGGATTCGCGCCTGCTACCCCCGCATGCGACGAATGGGGCTGCAGACGATTGTGTCGGTCTACCCCGAAAGCGTCGAGGAGGCGCAGGCGTTCGCCGACAAGCTGCGCGGGCTACAGATTGCGGGCATCGAGCTGAACGCCTCGTGCCCGAATGTGGCGCACTGCGAGGCGGACACGGTACAGCATGTGCAGGCGATTGCCAGCGCGCTGCACGAGGCGGGGCATCCGTTGATTGTCAAGGTTGGCTACGACCAGCCCTATGTGGCGATTGCGCAGGCGGTGGAGGGCGTCGCCGATGCCGTGCATGCGATTAACGCCGTGCCGTGGCGACTGGTTTTCGGCGAGCGACCGTCACCGTTGGCGCGGCTGGGTGGGGGCGGGGTGTCGGGTGAGCCGATACGCCCCTTCGTGCGCGAGGCGGTGCAGCAGCTCCGCGCCCACACGCGGCTGCCCATCATCGCGGGCGGCGGCATTTACACCCTGCAGGACTTGGAGGAGCTGTGGGCGCTGGGCGCGCGAGCGTTCAGTATCGGCACGCTCTTTCTGCGCGCGCCCTTGCAGCCCAACCGCCTCGTGCGCGCATGGCGGGCGCGACACGGGGCGCACGCGGAGCAGGCGTCTGTGGGGAGGTGAATTTTACAGGAGTTTAACAGGGAAACGGCAGGAATCCCGCACACGCTGCCGTACTTACACACTGCCGACACTACGGCAAGGAGGCAACCGCGATGAAGCTGATAACTTTTCTGGGCACTACGGATTACCATCAGGTCAACTATCGATGGAACGACCAGACCTACGAGGCCACTTTCGTGCAGGAGGCGTTTGTCCACTGGCTCAAGCCAGAAGTGACCTGTGTGCTGCTTACAGAGGAAGCGCGTGCAAAGCACTGGGATAAATTGAGCCAAAAATTACAGGGGCATACCCAGACGATAGAAATCGACATCCCCGATAGCAAGAGTGAAGCGAAGCTATGGCAGATTTTTACTGCCATTAGCAACGCCGTACACGAGGGCGACGAGATTGCCTTCGATATTACGCATAGTTTTCGCTCGCTGCCGATGATTGCCCTGCTCACGATTGCCTACCTCAAGCAGGTCAAAGGCGTGAAAGTGCAGTATGTCCTCTATGGGGCATACGAGGCGCGAGATGATCGGGGCGCACCTGTGTTTGACCTCACGCCCTTCGCAGACCTGCTTGACTGGCTTGCGGCGGCGAAGATGTTCATGGCAACAGGCAACTCCAGCGAGCTGGGACAGCTGATCAAGGATGTTCAGGACGCGGCTCATCGGAACAAGAGCGCGTATACAGAAAATCTGCCTCTTGCGCTCAAGAATTTCGGCGCGGCGTTGGAGGAGGTGTCTGACGACCTGCTCTTGGCGCGTGTACCGAACCTGCCTAAGTCCGTCAACAATCTGATTGAAAAACAGAAGCGGGCAAGATCAGAAGTCTCTCAGTGGACGCCGCCACTGACTCTGCTTCTGGACAAGATTGCCGCTGCCTACGCGCCGTTCCAAGACGACAGCCTGCCCACGCAAGCCGCGCTCATCCGCTGGTATCTGGATCAGAACCACATCGTGCAAGCGATGACTCTGGCGCGCGAGTGGGTCGTGAGTTATCATCTGCACAAAGAAGGGAAGGACTGGCGAGATGCGAAAGAGCGTAAACGAATGGAAGATCAGCTAAATATAAATAAAGCGCTGAAGGAGGCTCGCCTTTGGAGTGAGATTATCACAATCCGCAACGACCTTGCCCACTGCGGGTTCGGTCGCGCGGAGGGGCAGGTGCGTTCCGCCGCGTCAATACGCCAGAACGCGGAGGAGGTCGTGAAGCAGATTGAGCAACTCGCACAGCAGATGGCTGGGCAGTAGCACGTGCATGCGTCGCATGTGGAGCATGTGTAGGGGCAACCCTGTGTGGTTGCCCCCATTGTCGCGCATTCGGGGCAGGCACAAAGCAGGGCAGGCACGGGGGTCTGCCCCTACGGTTGTTTGCGCGGGGCAGCGGGGCAGACACGAAGGTCTGCCCCTACAAGCGCGGCTACTCGCTCTTCTGGTCGGCGGGTTGCACGGCGTCGGTTTGGGCTTGCATGCGCACCGCGCCGATGCGCTGGGCGATGGACATGAGTTGCTGCGCCATCTCGCCAAGTTTGCCGTTGCCATCGCCCATCGCTTGTAGCCCCGACAGCGCGCCGTCGACCGCCACGCCCAGCCCCAAGCCCCGCGCGTACTGCTCGGTCATGCGGGCGAGCGTTTCGGGGTCGCCGAAGATGTTCATGTTCCCGCGACTCATGAACTCGCCAATCGCGCGCGCCAGTTCGACCTGCACATCGCGCTGCGCCTCGATGCGGAACTTCTCGAGTTCGAACTTCAGCGCGGCTTCGCTGTAGGTCTGGCGGTACTCCAGCGCTTGGCGTTCGACTTCCACGCGGGCGCGTTCGACTTCCACCTGCTCGCGGGCGATGTTCACATCGACCATTTTGACGGCGGTCTCGCCGCGGGCGACCTGCTCGCGCGCTTTGGCTTCCGCTTCTGCGCGGGTGAGAATCGCCTGCGCCTCCAGCTCCGCCGCTTGCTTCTGCGCTTCGGCTTTTTTCACCTCCGCGAAGGCGTTCACCTGCACATCGGTCTCGCGCTTGATGCGCTCCTGTTCGATTTGCTGTTTGGCGGCGATGAGTTTGGATTGCGCTTCGCGTTCGGCGGCGGCGAGCTGCTCGACGGTGATGACCTGCTGCTTGGCGCGTTCGCGCTCCGCCTGCGCTTCGAGGGCTTGCTTTTCGGCGTCGGCGCGTTGGCGTTCGGCTTCGGCGACAGCGATTTCCTTCTCGCGTTGTGCCAGTTCGACGGCTTTCTCGCGGTCGATGTCGGTCTTCTGCAGCTCTTGCTGGCGCAGCAGCAACAGTCGGTCGCGTTCGATGGCGGCGACGCGCACGGCTTGCTCCTGCTGGATTTGCGCCTCTTGCACTTGGCGTTGCTGCTCGATTTTGTAGGTGTCCGCCTCGCGCTGTTTCTCGGCTTGCACTTTGGCGACTTCGGCTTGCTGGGCAGCTTCCGCTTCCGCGCGCTGGCGTTCCAGCTCCAGAATCTCCTTCTGGGTCTCCACATTTTTGAGGGTGATTTCGCGTCGCGCCTCCTGTTCGAGGCGGTTGCGCTCCACCAGCGCGGCTTGCGTGATCTCGGTGATTTTGCGCTTGCCCTGCGCGTCGAAGATGTTGTTGTCCGAGAGCAGCTCCTGTGAGGTCTGGTCTAAGCGCGAGATGGTGACCGACTCCAGCGTTAGCCCGTTCTGTTCGAGGTCGGAGCGCACGAGTTGCTGCACGCCGCTGGCGAAGGCGTCGCGCTGGGCGTGGATCTCCACGAGGTCTTTGGTCGCCGCCACGCTGCGCAGCGCGGAGACGAGCTTTTCGAACACCAGTTGCGAGACGGACTGCGCGTTGACGGATTTGTCGCCGAGCGAGCGCGCCGCGTTCAGAATCGCGTCCACTTCGGGCTGCACCTTGATGTAGAACTCGGCTTTCACATCCACGCGCAGGTTATCGCGGGTAATGAGCGCGTCGGGTCCCTTGCGCTCCACTTCCAGTTTCATTGTCTCCAGCGAGACGGGCACGAGGGTATGCAGGTACGGGAACACCAGCGCGCCGCTGTCCAGCACCACGCGCCGTCCGCCGAACCCGGTACGCACATACGCCATGTTCGCTGACGGGCGCACATAGAACTTGGAGATCATCAGGAAGATGAACCCGATGATCACGAGCGCGAAGCCCACGCCCAGCGAAGCGATTTGTAGCAACGGTCCCCAAGCGTTCCCAAACACGCTGCCGCCGAAGCCAGCCAGCAGCATCAACGCCAAGCCGATCAGGATGAACCAGCTATGCATCGTCTATCCTCCGTTTAAGGTCTGTCCTCCGATGTGTTGTTGCACTGAAGAGTGTACCCCGTGCGAATCGTCGGGTAGTTCGAGCGGGTTGCGCTCCACCCAGTAGAGGTGGGTCTGCTCGTCGTAGCGGGCGACGAGGATGGGCGTGTCGGCGGGGATATTCGGCTCGCCTGGCGCGGCGCGGCACACGATGCGGTGCAGGTTGCCGTAGCGGTCGCGCACATGGGCGACGCCGCCGTCGGGCGTGATTTCGTACACGGCGCGTCCCGTGCTGCCCACAAGCCCGTACTTGTCGACAATCGGGGGCGCCTCGTCGCGCAGAACACGCCGAATGATTAGCCCCGCCGTGCGCCCTGCGAACGCCATCGTCATCAGCGCGACGCCCATCGACAGCGGCGCGAATAGCACGGGCAGTTGCAGCAACGGCTCCAAGATGCGGTTGGCAATCAGTCCGACCGCGCCCCACATCATCATCAGCAGCGGCAGCCCCATCGAGATGGGCAGCCCCATCCCGATGCCGAACAGGTTCAACACCTTGAGCCAGAGCGGTTTCTCGGCGGCGGCATGGTCGTCGTGGCTGCTGTAGGGCGTTTTGACGATGCCGTGTTTGCCATCCGCGCTCTCGGCGTGGTCGCCGTGCGCGTCGCCTGCGTCGGCGTGCAGATCCCCCGCGTCGTCGGCATGTGCGTCAGCATCGCCGTGGTGGGCGTCGCCTGCGTCGGCGTGCGCATCGGCGTCGCTGTCTGCTTGGTCGCTGCTGAGGTCAATCATCCCCGACAGCGCCAGCCCCAGCAGCAAGACACCCCCCACTGCCAGCGGCAGGGCGAACACAAAGTTCCACCACTCCAGTAGCGTCGCGAGCGACATCCCCGTCTCCCATCCAATTATACTGAATCTTCGCAGTGAATTGCGCCCGCAGATGTGGAATATCTCTCTTTGGAGGCGTGGACAGATGGAACTGAGCGCACTGGCGATACGGGTGGCGCGTACACCAGGGCTGGGGATGCTCCCGCAAGTGACCAGTCAGGTGCTTCGGCTGGTGGACAATCCGAACGCTTCGCCGCGGCAAATTGGCGCGCTGATTGAGCGCGATGCGGGGCTGGCGTCGAAGTTGCTCAAGAGCGCAAACAGCGCGTACTACGGCGCGCCAGGCAAAATCAAGACCGTTTCGCAGGCGATTTCGGTGATGGGGCTGTCGGCGGTGCGCTCGATTGTGGTCGGGCAGGCGTATCAGCAGATGACCTCCGTGCGCGGGGCGTCGAAACGGTTCGATCGGCTGGTGTTCTGGCAGCACTCGCTGGCGACGGCGAGCGCGGCGCGCGTGCTGGCGAAACTCAAGGGCTGGCGCGACCCTGAAGAGGCGTTCCTCGCAGGCTTGCTCCACGACTCAGGCAGGCTCGTGATGGACAGGTTCCTGCCCAACGAGTTCGACCAGATTCTCACCCTCGCGTTGGAGCGTGCAATTCCGCTTCGCGACGCCGAGCGTGAGGTGCTGGGCTACACGCATGTGGAGGTGGGCAACCTCCTTGCCGAGCAGTGGAACCTGCCTGAGAGCATGCGCGAGCCGCTGCGCCGTCACCATGAGGATGTGAGCTTCGACGAGTGCCCGCTGGGGTGTCTGATTCACGCGGCGAATGTGCTGGCGCATCAGGCGGGGTTTGCGCTGGGCGCACCCGTACTGTACGAGATGCCCCCAACTGTCAAGCAGTCGCTGGGCGTCTCCGATGCGCAGTATGAGGGCTTGAAACAGGCGATTGTGCAAGAGGTTGTGCGCGTGCAGGAAGCGTTGCGCATCTGAGGTATACTTACCTCAGGTGAGTGCATGGCGAACCCGTTTCCAGGCATGAACCCCTACCTCGAAGACCGCGCGCTGTGGAACGATGTCCACCACAGCGTGATTACCTATATTCGCAACGCGCTTCAGCCACAGATACGCCCCCGATACATCGCCGCGATTGAGGAGCGCGTCTACTTGGAGTTCGCCGCCCGCGACATCATCCCCGATGTTGCTGTGCTTCGCCGCAAGCCGCCCTATCCCGACAAGGGCGTCGCTGTGCTGGAACCTGAATGCGACGCGCCTGTTGTCCTCCACACGAACATTATCCCGCACACGGAGGGGTTTATTCAAATCCTCGACCGCGAGGACGAGATGCGCCTCGTGACGGTGATTGAAATCCTTAGCCCCTCCAACAAAGATACGCGCTCGGAAGGGCGCAGCCTCTACCTGCGCAAGCAGCGTGAAATCCTGCACAGCGCAGTGAACTTGGTGGAGATCGACCTGCTACGCGGCGGCGAATACACCCTCGCTGCCCCGCTGGAACTGCTGCACGCCGAAGTGCCCAACGGCTGGCACTACCTGATTAGCATTCACGCCTACTATGACCCTGCGCAGTTTTATGTGTACCCGCGCACGGTGCGGGAGCGGTTGCCTGTGGTTCCGATTCCGTTGTTGCCTGACGACAAGCCTGCGCGGTTGGATGTGCAGGCGGTGGTGGCGCAGTGTTATGTGGACGGGGCGTATGAGGCGCGTGTGGACTATCGTCGCGACCCGCCGCCGCCTGCGTTTAGTGAGGACGATGCGCGTTGGATAGACGCCCTGCTGCGGGAGAAGGGGGTGCGATAAACAGCAGCGCATGCGGTATAATACACTTGCCATGCCCAAAGTGTCCATCTCGGAAGCGGCGCGCCGACTCGACACGACCGAAGAAGTCATCCGCGAGTGGATTCGGCTGGGACTCCTCGATGTGGAGCCGCCCCCTGCCAAGCCCCGTCGCACCAGAGAGCTTAACCTCGCCTTTCAGCCCACAAGCGCCGCTCCAGAACCGAAAGTGGATCTGGAGCAGCTGTACGAGGTCGCAGAAGAGGTCGGGTGGCTTCTCCTGAGTTTGGAGGCATGGGATAGGGCGGATACAGAAACTGCCTGCCGACTGTCTCATACGGGTACAATTCCCCCGCCATGAGCGCAGTGGATGCCGTGATTCGCGCCCCCGCTGAGGTGCGCTGCAAAGACGAGCTGGAGCGTCTGCATGCGTGGGATGCCTACTCCAAGCCGATAGGCTGGAACCTCTCGCCCCGCGCCGTCGAGAAGTTCATCATGGGCGACGCTGCCCTAAACATCCGCCCGAAGTATGTCGGCGACCGTGACCGCATCCAAGTCGCCATCGCCACGCTTGCCAGCGACCGCGCCCTGCTGCTGGTCGGCGAGCCGGGCACTGCCAAGTCGTGGGTCTCGGAACACCTCAGCGCCGCCATCTGCGGCAACTCGCAACTCACCGTGCAGGGCACGGCAGGTATCACCGAAGACCAAATCAAATACTCCTGGAACTACGCCCTGCTGATGGCGGAGGGACCCACCGACCGTTCGCTGGTGCCCAGCCCCGTGCTGACCGCGATGCGCACGGGCACAATCGCCCGCTTCGAGGAGATCACCCGCTGCGCCTCCGAAGTGCAGGACGCGCTGATTTCCATTCTCTCGGAGAAGGCAATAGCGATTCCCGAACTGGAGCACATCGAGTACGCCCGCCGCGGGTTCAACATCATCGCCACTGCCAACACGCGCGACCGCGGGGTGAACGAGATGTCGTCCGCGCTGAAGCGACGCTTCAACTTCGTGGAGCTGCCCGTGCTGAGCGACCTGCAGCAGGAAATGGCGGTCGTGCGCCAGCGCACGCAAGAGATGCTTGCCGACCACGCAATGCAAGCCGACCTGCCCGACGAACTCGTCGAAACGCTGGTGACGGTGTTCCAAGAGCTGCGGCAGGGGCAGACGCTGGACGGCGAGCAGAAGGTGAAGTCGCCCTCCACCGTGATGAGTACCGCCGAGGCGGTCAGCGTGCTGTTTGGCGGCTGCCTGTTGGCGACCCACTTCGGCGAGGGCGTCGTGAACGGGCAGCATGTGATGCGCCTGCTGGTGGGCGCAATCGTCAAAGAGGACAAGAGCGACCTCGAGGCGCTGACCGAGTATCTGGAGACGGTCGCCAAAAAGCGCGAGGGACGGGTATGGCGCGAGTTGCAGGAGACGCAGCGCTGGCTGAAGTCGCTGTAGAGTCGCCCGCTGTGCGCGTTCGCGGGGTGCATGTGGTTCCTGTGCGCCACCACTCGCCTGCGATTGCCCGCGCGACAGCGGCGGTCATTCGCGCGGTGCGCCCGCGCTTGGTGCTGATCGAAGGACCTGACGACGCGAACCACCTGATTGACGCGCTGACCGCGCCCGATGCCGTCGCGCCGTTCGCGCTGCTGGCGTACCGCCCGCCCGAAATCAAGCAGGCGATCGCCGACGCCGCGCCGCAGGTGGTGTTCTACCCGTTTTGCGACTACTCGCCCGAACTGGTCGCGCTGCGCACGGCGCGGGAACTGGGCATTGAGGCGCGCTTTTGCGACATCCCTGCCCGCGCATCGCTGGAGGCGCAGGAGCCTGACGAGCAGACCCCGCCCGACGCCGAAGACGCCCCCCACGACCCCACCGCCGACGCCCACGAGCCGTCGCTGTACGAAATCGTCGCGCAGCGGCTGGGCTTCCAGAGCCACGAGGCGTGGTGGGAGTGCCTGTATGAGAGCTGCCTGCGCGACCCCGCGCGCCTGCTGCAACTCACGCAGGAGTGGGGCGAGCTGGTGGTGCAGGCGAGCGGCATCGACGACAACAACGCGCTACGCAACGCCTACATGTGGCGCCATGTGGAGGCGTCGGGCGTCCCGCCAGAGCGCATCGTGCTGGTGGTGGGCGCGGCGCACGCGGCGGCGTTCGCGCAGCCCGACTTCCGCGCCGAGTACGACCCGAATCACCCGCTGCTGCAGGCGCGCCCCGCCGAGTTCGTCATCACGCCGTACTCGTTCCCGCGCCTGTCGGAGCAACTCGGCTACGGCGCGGGCAACCGCGCGCCGCAGTTCTACCAAGACGCTTGGGAGCTGGGCGGTCTGGAAAACGCGACGCTGGCGACGCTAACGCGCCTGGTGAACGCGATGAAGCTGCAGGGCGATGTCGCCTCGCACGCCGACGCCATCGAAGCCTTTCGGCTTGCCAAGCAACTCGCTGCGCTGCGTGGCAAGCCCGAACCCGGCTACGACGAGACCATCGACGCCGCCATCGCCGCTTTTGGGCGCGGGCACGCCGAGCGCGTACAAGCGCCCCTCAAACGCCTGCTGATTGGCGAGCGCGTCGGGAGCGTCTCGCCCGCCGCCATCCAGCCGCCCATCCAAGCCGAGTTCTACCGCCTCACGCACGAGCTGCGCATCCCTGTCAAGGACGACCCGACCGACCTGCGCCTGAACCTCGCCGAGCCGCACGCCGTGCAGCAGTCCATCTTCCTGCATCGGCTGCTGGTCGCCAAGATTCCGTTCGCCGACCTGACTTCGGGCGAGGCGGCGACCTATCGGCAGCTGGCGCGCCTGCAGGAGAAGTGGCGGCTGCAGTGGACGCCGCTGACCGATGTCGCGCTGGTGGAGGCGACGATTTACGGCAACACGCTGCGCGAGGTCGCCACGCGCCGTATCGCCCCGCGCCTGCAGCAGCGCGACGCGCTGGCGCAAGTGAGCGCGGCTGCGCTGGAAGCCGTGCTGTGCGAGCTGCCCGAGCTGTACGACGACGCGCTGCGTGCGCTGGACGAGGCGTCCGTGCGCGACGGCGATTTCGTCAGCCTTGCCCGCGCCGCCTACCAGCTGGCAGGGCTGATTGAGTACGGCGCAGCACGGGCGGTGCAACAGGCGATGTTCGAACCGCTGCTGCAGCGCGTCTACACCCGCGCGTGCCTGCACCTGCTGCCCGCTGCCGACTGCGGCGACGACGAGGCGCGACAGGTCGGCGAGGGCATGCAGCTGCTGCACGAACTCGCGCACAAACTGCCCTATCTGGAGACCGCCTTGTGGCTGGAGAATCTGCGGGAGACCGCGCTGAGCGAGCGGGCGCATGCGTATGTGGCGGGGCTGGGTTTGGGGCTGCTGGGCTTTGTGCGGATGCAGGATGAGGCGTTGTGGTTGCGGGCACGGCGGTTCCTGTCGCCTGCGACGCCCCCCGAACAGGCGGCGGCGTTTCTGGAAGGTCTGCTGATGTCGCAAGGGGGCGCAGCGCCCCGTTCGCGCCCCTTCGTGCAGGCGATGCACGAGTTCGTGATGAGCCTGCCCGACGAGCTGTTTGTGCAATCGCTGCCGATGTTGCGCCGCGCGTTCAGCCGCCTCTCGCAGCACGACATCCACTACCTGACCGACACGCTGCTGCGCATCCTGGAAGGCGACGCCCCGCGCGCCGAGTCCCCTGTATCGGAGGTGGGGCTGACCCGCGAGCAGGTCGTCGCCGTGTGGGAACAACTCGCGTGGCTGACCAACGCCCCCGCGCGGGGGTAGAATCCCGAAGTGCGGAAGCCGAAGCTTCCGCACTCTGAACGCCATCCCGCGAAGACGACTACTTCTGCGCCGCTTTCTGGAACTTCTCGTAGCGGGCGCGAATCTCTTGTTTCGCCTCAGCGGGCATCGCAGGGTCTTTCTCGGCGAGGTCTACCGCCATCTTCTGGTACTTGAGCGCGCTTTGCACATCCCCGCTCTTGAAATAGGCGTAGGCGAGCGTGTCGAGGATGGAGGCATCCCCCTCTTTGGTCAGCTCGACGGCGCGCCGCGCAATCGTAATCGCCGCCTGGTAGTCGGGCGACTTGAGCGGCGGCTGGGTCTCGTCGTCCACGATTGTCCACGCGAGGATGTTCAGCACCTGCGCGTTATCTTTGAACTCGTTCTGGGCAAGTTGCAGCGCGTAGGCATACGCCTGCTTCTCGTCCACACGCAGTAGGGTCTCGAAGCGCGTCACCTTCAAATCGGAGGCGAACTCGCTGTATTTGGGAATCATCGCATCGAGTTTGGCGAGCGCGTCCGCGTACTTGCGCTGCTGCATGAGTTGGACATACTCCGCGTAGTCGGCTTGGATGGCTTCCATCTGCTCGCGGAAACGCTTTTGCCGTTCCGCTTCCGCTTTCCAGTCGAAGTTGCCCGCCAGCACTTTGTCCAGCACCGTGTCCATGTTGTCCATCGGGTGTCCAATCCAGACGATGCGCTTCTGCTGGTCGATGACGAAGGCGGCTGGGATACCGTTTTGCCCCGCGGCTTCCATCCAGGTTTTGGCGATGACGCCCTGCGCGCCGTCCACCGCGACGGTGTAGTTCATCTGGTTGCCCATGTCTTGCACGAACTTCTCGACGCGCTGGATGTGGGCGTTCGGGTCGTTCGCGTCGGCGCGCTCCCATACGCTGACGCCGATAATCGTGACCTTATCCTTGTATTTCTCGGCAAGTTTGGTCAGGTGGGGGATGGTCTGTCGGCACGGACCGCACCAAGTCGCCCAGAACTCCACGACATAGACCTTGCCTTGTTGGAACTCCTTGACGGGTTGTCCCTTGACCCATTTGGCGACGGGCAGGGCAGGGGCGGGGTCGCCCACCGTGAGCGTCTGCGCCCAACCGCTGAGCGCAAGCGTGAGTGCTGCTACGGTAATTGCATATCGCATCGGAATCACCTCGTGGGGATAGTATACTTAAGATGCGCAAGAGTCGCCGATGGATGAGCCGCTGATTACGGTCGTCGTGCCGATCTACAACGAGGAAGGCACGCTGCTGGAGTTGTTGGAGCGTTTGCGTCGCGCCCCGTTCCGCAAGGAGATTATCGTCGTCGACGACGGTTCCACCGACAAGACGCCCGACATCCTCGCCGAGCAGCGCGATATTGTCGCGTTGCGCCACGAGCGCAATCGGGGCAAGGGGGCGGCGATTCGCACCGCGCTGCAGCACGCCACAGGCGACATCCTCATCATCCAAGACGCCGACTTGGAGTACGACCCGAACGAGATCCCGAAGGTGGTGGCGCCGATTATCAAGGGCGAGGCGCAGGTGGTGTACGGCTCGCGCTTTTTCAGGGGCTTGCCGCGCGAGATGCCGCTGCCGAACAAAATCGCGAATATCCTATTGGCATGGTCGGTGCGCATCCTGTTTCGCTACCCGCTCACGGACGAGGCGACCTGCTACAAGGCGTTCCGCACCGACCTGCTGCGCTCGATGAACCTCAAGTGCGAGCGATTCGAGTTCTGCCCCGAGGTCACGGCGAAGTCGCTCAAGCGCGGCGTGCCGATTCGCGAGGTGGAGTTGCTGCACTACCGCCCGCGGCGCAAGGCGGAAGGCAAGAAGATCCGCTGGACAGACGGGCTGGAGGCGATTTGGACGCTCCTGCGCTACCGCTTTCGGGACTGATTAGCGCGCCACTTCCTGGACTTCGTAGCACTCGATGCGGTCGCCCTCTTGGTAGCCGTCGAATCCTTCCAGCGTGATGCCGCATTCGTAGCCTGCGGCGATTTCGCGGCGGTCTTCCTTGAGGTGGCGCAGGGTGCTGATTTTGCTTTCGTGGACGACCTCGCCGCCGCGAATCAGGCGGGCAGGGGCGTTGCGCACGATTTTGCCCTCCAGCACATAGCAGCCCGCGACGACCACCCCGCGCGAGAGTTTGAACACGGCGCGCACCTCTGCTGTGCCCAAAGCGACCTCTTTGAATTCGGGTTCCAGCAGCCCGTGCAGCGCCTTCTCCATCTCCTCAAGCAACTCGTAGATGATGCGGTAGGTGCGCACATCGACGCGGTTCGCTTTGGCTTTGTTCTGGGCGTTGGTCTCCACCTTCACATTGAAGCCCAGCACGACGGCGTCGGCGGCAATCGCGAAGTCGATGTCCGCTTCAGTGATGTTGCCCACATTGGCGTTGATGATTTTCATCTCGACGCCTTCGGGCTTGTCGAGTTTGAGCAGCGCGTCGCGGATGGCTTCCACCGAGCCGTAGGTGTCCGCCTTGAGGATGAGGTTGAGCGATTTGGTCTCGCCTGCCTGCATCTGTTTGAAGAGTTCGGCGAGGTTCACGCGGCGGGTGGGTCGGGCGACTTCGGGGCGTTTTTCGGCTTCGAGTCGCTCCTCGACGATTTGTCGGGCGCGCGCTTCGGTGTCGACTCGTTCGGCGCGGTCGCCTGCGACGGGCACTTCGTTGAGTCCCATGATTTCGACGGGCGTGGCGGGCGTCGCGCTGTCGAGTTGCTTACCCGTGTGGTCGAACATCGCGCGGATTTTGCCCCAAGTTTTGCCGACGACGAGGATGTCGCCGCGCTTGAGCGTGCCCTGTTGCACCAGAATCGTCGCTACGGGACCGCGCCCTTTGTCGAGTTTGGCTTCGATAACTGCGCCTTGGAACTCGGCTTTAGGGTCTGCCTTGAGTTCCGCCATCTCCGCCACGAGCAGAATCATCTCCAGCAGGGTGTCCACGCCCTCGCCTGTGAGGGCGGAGACGGGCACGCAGATGGTGTCGCCGCCCCACGCTTCGGGCACAAGTTCGTACTGGGTGAGTTGCTGCAGCACGCGGTCGGGGTTCGCGTCGGGCTTGTCGATTTTGTTGATGGCGACGATGATGGGCACTTTCGCGTTTTTGGCGTGGTTGATGGCTTCTACGGTTTGGGGCATAATGCCGTCGTCGGCGGCGACGACCAGCACCACGATGTCGGTGACCTGTGCGCCGCGGGCGCGCATAGCGGTAAACGCCTCGTGTCCAGGCGTATCCAAAAAGGTGATGAGTTTGCCGTTCACTTCGGCTTGGTACGCGCCGATGTGCTGCGTGATGCCGCCGAACTCGCGCTCGGCGACGCGCGTCTTGCGGATATAGTCCAGCAGGCTCGTCTTGCCGTGGTCAACATGCCCCATGATGGTGACCACGGGCGGTCGGGGCTGTGCGCCGACCACAGCAGCTTGGGCGGGGGGTTGGGCGGCGGGTTTTTCGGCAGGCTTGGGCGTCTCCCACTGCACGGTCAGCCCGAAGTCGGCGGCGACCTTCTCGGCAAGCTCGGGGTCTAACTTCTGCACAGGGGTCACCAGCTTGCCGTGCTTGACCATGATATGCTTCTGGATTTCGGTTGGGGCGCGTTCCATCGCCTCGGCGAGGTCGCGCACAGTCAACTCGCGCGGCAGCACCAGCGTTTTTAGGTTGCCGACGAGTTCCTGCGCCATCTCTTTGACCAGCTGCGCGGTCTCCTCGTCCAGACCTTGCTTCCACTCGCGCTCGTCGACGCCCAGCTCCGCCAAAATCTCCTTCAGGCGGCTGGTGGAGACGCCTATTTCCTCTGCCAGTTCTCGTATCGATAGTTTCGTTTTCGCCATCGGCTCTCAACCCCTCATCAAGGCTGACGATGATTATACCCAACGGGTTGCAAAACGCGCTAATAGGGTATAATACCGCTGGAGGCCACTATGAATAAGATCGGTCTGGTTCTGACTTTGGCAGCCCTGCTGGGCGCAGGCGCTGCGGCGTTGATCGTCGGTGCGAAGGGCGGCAGCACGACTCCTACGGCGGCAGTATCCACCCCAGAGAAGGCGTCCTGCTGCTCGGGACACAACAAGTAAGACGCGACACGCACGCAACGGGGGAGAGGCGCATGCTTCTTCCCCGACGACTTATGGGATGATTCGCAAAGCCATCGTGCCGATGGCAGGGTTGGGTACGCGCCTGTACCCAATCAGTGTTGTCTTGCCAAAGGGGTTGATGCCATTCGTGCTGTCTGACGGCAAGCTGACGACAGGGCTGCAACTGATTGCCGAGTCGCTGCTTGCCGCGGGCATCGAGCAAATTGGGGTCGTCGTCTCGCCTGAGAATCGCCCCGTGTACGAGTCGTTTTTGGAGGGCGGCGGCGAACGCTATGCGCCTGCCCGTGCGAAAAGCCCTGCGCTTCAAGCCACTTACGAATCGCTGCAGCGTCTGCGCGCCCACATCCAGTTCATCGAGCAGCCGTGGCTCTGGGGGCTGGGGCACGCGGTCTGGTGTGCGCGGGCGTTCGCTTGCGGGGACGCCGTGCTGGTGCTGCTGGGCGACCACATTATGCTGCCGCTGGAGCGTCCGACGGCGATTACGGAGGCGACGCGCCTCTACGATCAAGTTCACGCGCCTGTGTACGGCGTGCATCGGGTTCCTGCGGGCAAGGTCGCCCAGTACGGCATTTTGCAGGGCGCGCCGACGGAAACGCCCCGCGCGTACCGCCTGCTGCAACTCTGCGAGAAGCCGACGCAGGCGTATGCGCAGCAGCACCTGCGCACGGCGGGGCTGGGCGCGGACGAGTTTTTCGCGCACAACGGCGTGTACGCCTTCCCGCCCGCGCTGTGGGACACGCTGGAGCAAATCGCGGCGCACTACAGCCCCGACGGCGGCGAGTGGACGCTGACCTACGCGCAGCAACGCCTGCTGGAACAGATGCCCGCCTATCTGATTGAGTCGGGGCACAGCGGGCTGGACTTCGGCACGGCAGCGGAGTATCGGCGGGCGTTCGGCAACTTGGCAGGGTACGGCGATGTATAAGGCAGAGTTTCGGTATCGTGATGCGACGCTTGCGCTGACGGCGCAGCCTGACGGCACGGGGTGGCGCATTACGCTGCCCGACAGTATGGAGCGCGCGGTGCAGCACGCCGAGATTGCCGACAACCGCCTCGTGCTGCATACCGAGGCGGGGCGCGTCGCGCTGGCGTTTGTGCGCACGGCGCAGGGGCTGGAGATTCAGTATCGCGGGCGCGTCTATCGGTTCCAGCGGGTGGAGGCGTTCGCGGGGGACGCTTCATCGGCGCACTCCAGCGCGGAGGGCGTGCTGACCGCGCCGATGCCGGGGCTGGTGAGCAAGGTCTTCGTGGAGCAGGGCGCGCGGGTGGAGGCAGGGCAGCGGCTGCTGGTGCTGGAGGCGATGAAGACCGAGCAGGCGTTGCGCGCGCCGTTTGCCGGCGTCGTGGCGCGCCTGAGTGCCCGCGAGGGCGACCTCGTGCAGGAAGGCGCGGTGCTGGTGGAGATCGCGCCCGACGCGCCTTAGTGGAACACAATCAGCCGCGCCAGCGTGAAGTAGAGCAGCAGCCCCGAGGCGTCCACCACCGTCGTGATGAACGGCGCGGACATCACTGCAGGGTCGATATTCAGTCGCTTGGCAATCAGAGGCAGGCACGCGCCGACAGTGGTCGCCAGCGTGATAATCCCCACCTGCGCCAGCCCGACCGTGAGCGCGATGCGCAGTTGCGCGTCCCACGCATAGCCCGCGCGCGTCCACAGCAGCGCGTTCAGGATGCCGATTACCCCGACCAAGCCGCCAAGCAGCAGCCCTGTGCGGAACTCGCGCATCATCACGCGCAGCACCTGCTGCCAGCGCACCTCGCCCAGCGCAATCGCGCGGGTAATCGTGGTAGTCGTCTGCGCGCCCGCGTTGCCTCCAGAACCGATCAGCAACGGGATGAACCACGCCAGCGCGGTGACCTCTTGAATCGTCTCATCGTAGGTGCGCAGCACCGCGCCCGAAAAGAGCTGTGCCACAAACAAAAACACCAGCCAGCGCACGCGCTTTTGCACCAATTGCCACGGGGTCTGCCGAAAGTACGGCTCTTCGGTCGCCTCCACGCCGCCGAGTTTCAGCACATCTTCCGTGCTCTCGCTCACCAGAATATCGACCACATCGTCGACGGTGACGATGCCCAGCATCCGCCCCAGTTCGTCCACGACGGGCACGGCGAGCAGGTCGTACTTGGAGAGCAGGTTCGCGACCTCTTCCTGATCGGTTTCGGGCTGCACGACGACGGGGTCGGGTTCCATGATTTGTTCGATGCGCTTGCTGGGGTCGCTGACGACCACATCGCGCAGCGAGCAGACGCCAATCAGCCGCTGTCGCGCGTCCACCACATAGAGGTAGTAGATGGTCTCGATCTCGCTGCCGACCTGTCGCAGGTAGTCCAGCGCCATCTCGGCGGTCCAGTCGGGGCGCACGCGCACATACTGGCGCACCATCAGGCGTCCTGCGGTGTTTTCGGGGTACTCCAGCAGTTCGCGCACCTCGCGGGCTTCTGGGGGCGCCATTTGCTGCAGGAGCGCGTTCGCCTTCGCCTCGTCCAGTTCGTCGATGATTTGCGCGGCGTCGTCGGCAGGAATCAGTTGCAGCAGGCGCGCGGCTTTCTCCAGCGGGATATGCTCGAAAATCTCGTCGACCAGCGACGGCTCCAAGTATTCGAGGATCTCGGAGGCGACGGTTTCGTCCATCTGCATAAGCGCGTGCGCTTGTTCGGCGGAGCTGTCCATCAGCGTAATCGCCTCCGCCAAGTCTTGGGGTGCGTACGCATCCAAGAGGTCTTTCAGTGCGCCGTCAGGCTGTTGCAGCGCGTTGCGCAACTCCGTCAGCAAGGCTTCCGTGCGAGTCTCCATCGGTTCCCTCCGTTGTGTGGGTGGGCTATGCGCCGTCGAGCAGGTCGTGTACCGGGAGCGTCCAGTCGGGCGCGAACCGCGGCGCAAGCGTTGCCTCCGCCGTGTAGACCTGCACGCTTTGATACGAGTCGCCTGCGGGCGTGCGGTAGACCTCCACCTGCCGCTCCGCGAGGTTCACAATCCAGTACTCGGGCACGCCTGCGCGAGCGTACAGGGGCAGTTTCAGCAGGCGGTCGCGCGGCAGCGAACTATGGGCAATCTCCACAATCAGCAGCGCGGTTTCGGGGTGATGTGTGCGGTAGTCGCTGGGGCGACCTGGTACGACGGCAAGGTCGGGGATGACCTCGCTGTCGCCCAAGCGCAGCGGTTTCTCGATGCGCACATGCCAGTCTGTGCTGCGCCGTTCCATCAGGCGGTAGGCGAGCGCGGTACCCAGCGCGGCGTGTTCAGGTCCTTCGGGCGTTGTTGGGTAGATGTCTCCTTCGATGAGTTCATAGCGGGTCTGCGCGTCGAGGACTCCCAGTTCCCGCAGTTGGTGGAGCATTTCGGGCGTGAAGCGCACGCGCTGCACGGCAAGCGAGCGCGCCGCCGCGTCTTCGGGAGCCGTAATCTGCGCCGTTGGGAGCGACATCAGTTCAAGTATACCTTGCGGGGCAGGAGCCTGCACGCAGGGCGCGAACCTGTTGGGTATGAGCCTGCGTATTGCCGAGAACAGCCTCGTGCTGTTTCAGGGCGACAGCA
Source organism: Armatimonadota bacterium (assembly GCA_023511915.1). GTDB lineage: Bacteria > Armatimonadota > Fimbriimonadia > Fimbriimonadales > GBS-DC > GBS-DC. Next base: position 15,694 of record JAIMAN010000013.1, on the reverse strand, counting down.
TCACGGACGGCGGACGCGAGCGCGCCGACCCGAACCACTTGGGCTGGGGCTACCCGCGCGTCGTGGCGAACTGGCTGAACGCCCTCTACCCCGAACGCCGCCTGCGCTTTGTGAACCGAGGCATCAGCGGCAACCGCGTGCGCGACCTACTCGCCCGCTGGAAAAGCGACTGCATCGACCTGCAGCCCGACTGGGTTTCCATCTTGATCGGTATCAACGACACTTGGCGGCGGTACGACTCGAACGACCCGACGGCTGTGGAGGCGTTCGAGCGCGACTATCGCGCGCTGCTGCAACTCACGCGCGAGCGCACGAAGGCGCAGATCCTGCTAATGGAGCCGTTCGTGCTGCACACGCCGCCCGACCGCGCCGCGTGGCGCGAAGACCTGAACCCCAAGATAGAGGTCGTGCGTCGGCTGGCAAGCGAGTTCAACGCGACGCTTGTGCCGCTGGATCAGCGGTTCAGCGCGGCATCGCGCAAACGCCCGCCCGACTTCTGGGCGCCCGACGGCGTGCATCCGTCCGAGGCGGGGCATACGCTGATTGCGCAGGCGTGGCTGGAGGCGGTCGGCGTGAAGGTGCAGTAGGCGGCGATGACGCGCATCGAGTGGCACGCGACGATTGACACCACGCAGCGGCGCGCCCGCGAGTTGGTCGAGGGGGGCGACCGCCGCTACGACGCCGTGTGCGCCGACCACCAGACCGCAGGGCGGGGCAGGCAAGGCGCACAGTGGCTCGATGCGCCTGGGCAGAGCCTACTGGTGTCGCTGATTCTGTGGGACGCGCCGCTGCCTGAGCCTGTGGGGGTGGTGGGCGTGTGCGCTGCGCTGGCGACCGCCGACGCGCTGGAAGCCCACTACCCCGACCTACCCCCCGTGCGCCTGAAGTACCCGAACGACCTGCTGCTGCACGGGCGCAAACTGGGCGGCGTGCTGGCGGAGGTGGTGGAGGGCGTCGCCGTCGTCGGTATCGGAGTGAACCTTGCGCAGGGCGTGTTCCCCCCTGAACTGGCGGCGACGGCGATTTCGGTGGGGCAGGCTGGCGGACGAGGGGCTGGGGAGCGCGTTTCGGAATCCGAGCGCGCCGCGCTGATTGCGGCAATAAGCGACCACCTGCGTGGCTTGCTGACGCTGTGGTACGACGCGCCCGCGCAGGTACACGCGCGTTGGCAGGCGCGCGACGACACCGTAGGGCGCGCCTACCGCGTCCAAGACCTGCCCGACCAGCCCATCGGCGTCGCGCTACAGGTACGCCCCGACTTCCAACTCGCCCTGCGCCTGCCCAGCGGGGAAACCTATAACACTTACTACGCCAGCGCGGTATAATTACGGTGTGGATCTGAAGGAGGTCGTTTGGCACACCCCCGATATGGAGTGCGAGGGGTGCGTGCGCTCGATACACCGTGCGCTGGACGACATCCACGGCGTGCAGCAGGTGGAAGTGGACTTGCTGCAGAAGACGGTGCGCGTGGTGTTCGACTCGGCGCGTGTGGGCGAAGCGCAACTGCAACAGGCGATTGAAGCGGCAGGCTTTACTCCCTCCCGATAGGAGTCTGCATGGCGACTTTGCCCGAGTATCGGCGGTTCACGCGGGTGAATCTGCCCGTGTGGGTGATTGTGGGCGCGGCGGCTTTCTGGGGCGTAGTCGGCAAACTGCAGGGCAGGTTCGTGCTGTCGTGGGAGCAGCTGGGACTGCTGATTGCGCTTGCGCTGGTCTCGGCAGCGGCGCGCACTTGGGTCGGCTTGAAAGACCCGCGCGTGATGTACCGCCTCACGCTGCCGCTGGTGCTGTTCGACTTGTCGCTGATTACGCTGGCGACGCGCTTCACAGGCGGGTTCGAGAGCCAAATCTGGCTGCTTTACTTCGCGTTGCTGACCTCTGAGGCGGCAGTGATGCCCACCCGATTGCTGCTGTTTGCGTTGGGGCTGACCGCCGTCGGCTATGGCTGGGCGAGCGCGCCGCTTGCGCCCGACCAGTGGAACGACTTCGGGTTCCGTATCGCCGCCGTGAGCCTGGTCAGCTGGCTGATTCACCAAGTTTACCGCAGCCACGCGGAGTACCGTATGGAGCTGGCGGAGCTGCGCGAGCAGTACGACTTGGCGCAGGAGCGCGAGCGCATCGCCCGTGAGTTCCACGACGGGTTGGGGCACCACCTTGTGAGCGCGATTCGGGGGCTGGAGTCCCTACGACGACGACTGAAGCCGCACGCCGACACCGCCGCCGATTGCGCCCTGCAAGAGCAGATCGACATCCTGCGCGCCGCGCTGGACGACACGCGCCAGACGATTCAGCAGCGGCGTGCGCCCGAAACGACCGATATGCGCGTGTTTATCCGCCAAACCGCCGAGCGCGTGGCGCAACGGCTGGGCGCACAGCTGCACTGCGACTGCCCCGACGCGATGCCCGAGCTGACCCCGCTGCAGACGCTGATGCTGACGCGCGTGATGCAGGAGGCGCTGAGCAATGTGATGAAGCACGCAGGACGCCCGCAGAACCTATGGGTGGCGTGCGCGTGGCGCGACGGCTGGCTGGAGATGCGCGTCGCCGACGACGGCGACGGCTTCGACCCCGCTGCCGTGCTGGAAGGCATGGGGCTAAGCAACATGCGCGAGAGGATTCGCACGCTGGGCGGCGAACTGACCATCCAAAGCGCGCGTGGGCAAGGCACGACAGTGCTTGCCCGCGTGCCTGTGCAGCCGAGCAATGGAACGGATACGCACCCTTCTGGCGGAAGATGACCCGCGCCTGCAGCGGGCGTTCGAAGAGCTGGCGCACGACGAGCCGAGCCTTGACCTTGTGGGCGTCGCGGGCGACGGCGAGCATGCTGTGCAACTCGCGCTGCAGTTCGAGCCGCAGGTGGTGCTGATGGACATCCAGATGCCGCGCCTGAACGGCATCGAGGCGACCCGCCGTATCAAGCGCGCCGTGCCCCATGTGCAGGTGGTCATCTGGACGGTCTTCGGCGACGACCAGCATGTGTTCGAGGCGATCAAAGCGGGCGCGGTCGGCTACCTCCTCAAGGACAGCCCCGCCGACGAGCTTGTGGAGGGCATCCACGCGGCGGCGCGCGGCGAGTCGCTGCTGCACCCCGCCGTCGCCACGCGCGTGATTCAAGAGTTCCAGCGCATCCGCGCCGCCGCCGAAGACGCCCCAGACCTCATCTGCGAACTCACCGCGCGCGAGACCGAAATCCTGCGCCTGATGGCGGAGGGCAAGCGCAACCGCGAAATCGCCGACACGCTGTTCCTCTCGGAAAAGACCGTCAAGAACTACATCTCCAGCATCCTGTTCAAGTTGCAGGTCAACTCGCGCACGGAAGCCGCGCTGCTGGCGGTCAAGCGGGGTTTAATTTAGCCCGTGCGTGCGTACTACCGTTCCCTGAAGCCCCTGATCGGGTGGCGCGAGGTGGAGCGTCCGCTGTGTTGGACGCGTCTGTTCGGGCGCGTCGCGCCTGTGGAGCTGGAAATCGGCTTCGGCAGCGGCGACTACCTCGTGGCGCGCGCCCAGCAGCACCCCGAACGCGACTTCGTGGGCATCGAGCTGGAGTGGGAAGGCGTGCAGCGCGCCCTGCGCCGAATCGCCGCGGCGGGGCTGACCAATGTGCGCGTGCTGCTGGGCGACGCGCGACCGATCCTGTGGCGAGCTATAGCCCCCCAGAGCCTCGCCCGCGTCTACACGCTGTTCCCGTGCCCCTGGCCCAAAAAGCACCATCACAAGCACCGCCTGCTGACCCAGACGCAGCTGCAACTCATCAACAGCCGTCTGCAGGCGGGCGGCGCGTGCTACCTGCTGACCGACCACGCCGAGTATTTTCAGTGGGTGCTGGGCAACCTGACCGACACGGGGTTTACCGCCTATGCCCGCACTGTGCCCCCGCAGGTGGGCACCAAGTACGAACGCAAGTGGCTGGCGGAGGGGCAGTCGCGGTTTTATGAGCTGACGCTGACCAAAGTCCAACACTGCCCCGTGCCGCTTTTGGAGGATGTGCCGATGGAGACCTACCGTGTGCAGCAGTTTGACCCTGCGCGGTTTCAGCCCGCCGATGTGGACGAGGGCGTGCATGTGGTGTTCAAGGAGACGCGCTACGACCCCGCCCGCCAGATTGCGATGACGCGCGTGGTGGTCGTGGAGGACGACCTGACGCAGCACTTTTGGATCGAGGTCGTGCGCGAGGGGGGCGAATGGCGCATTCGCCCCGCGCCCGGCTGCGGCGTTGTGCCGACGGTTGGCGTGCAACGCGCGCTGGACGCCGTGCGCGAGGCGTGCGGGGGCTAACGCCTATGCCCAGTCTGCCGTGCGGATGCGCGGCGCGTGCGATATATACTTGCGCGCCTCTTCGGGCGTCATGCTGGGGTTCTTGTGCGACAGCCCGAACAGCGCGAGCATCTTGTAGAAGGCGTCGGTGTTGCGAATCAGCCCGTGGAACGCTTCGCGCCCTGCGCCGAGCGCGGTAATCCAAGTGTAGTCCGCCGTGTGCGAGGTGCCGACCCAACCGTAGCCGTTGTAGTTGCTGAGGATCTGCCCCAGTAGCCCCTGCAGGTTGCGGTGCTGGCGGTTCCAGATGGGCGGCAGGTTGCCCTTGACCGCGCCCGCGAGCGCGTTCGCCTCCTCGCCGTTGATTTCGATGCCCAGCTGCGCTTTCAGGATGTCGCGCACCTCGTCCCCGCTGCCCGCGCTGCGGAGTTTGTTCGGCAGTTCCTCGAATGAACACTTCGCATGCTGCAGCATCGCCATCGCCTTGTTGGACGCCTCGTACTCGCCGCCCATGCCGTTCAGACCCGGATTCGAGTTGCCGTGGTCGCTGGTGATGACCAGCAGCGTATCGTTGCGCTTGGCGACGAACTCGTAGGCGACTTCCACTGCGTCGTCGAAGGCGAGCTGATCCCACATGATGCCCGCGGCGTCGTTAGCATGCGCGGCGTGATCGACGCGCCCGCCCTCCACCTGCAGCAGGAAGCCGTTGGGCGCGTCGCCCAGAATCTCCAGCGCCTTGCGCGTCATCTCGGCAAGCGTGGGAACCGTGCGCTTGAGTTCGTCCGAGTGGATATGGTCTACCGTGTAGGGCACATGCGAGTCGTAGAACAGCCCCAGCACCTTTTCGGGGCGAGCGTTGCTGACGGCTTGGTCGCGCGTGTTCCAGTAGGCGTAGCCTGCGTCTTGGTAGGTTTTGATGAGGTCTTTGCCGTCTTTGCGGCGGTTGGGGGCAAAATGGCGCAGTCCACCGCCCATCAGCACATCGACCACATTCAGGTACTGTGGGGCGATGTCGTCTTCGTCGTCGCGGCGGGGCTGCACAGCGGCGAAGCCTGCGGGCGTCGCGTGCGTGATGCGCGTGGTGGTCACCAGCCCGACCTTCTTGCCTGCTTGCTTGACGATTTGGGCAATCGGGGTCAGGCGCGTGCCGTCGGGCAGCACATTGATTTGCCCGTTGAAGATTCGGCTGCCGCTGCCCCACGAGCTGGAGGCGGACGCCGAGTCGGTCACCAGCGAGTTGAGCGCAGCCATATCGAAAAAGCCGAGCGTCGCATCGGGGTTTTGGAGCAGTTGATACCAGAACGAACCTTTGCCGCGCACGACTTTACCAAACTCGTCCGCCAGCGACGGCACGCCCGCACTCATGCCGTCCGAGACCATGAAGATGATGTTTTTGACGCGCCCTGCGCTGCGGGGACTACCTTGCGCGGGGGTCAGTTTCGTAAGGGCAAGCCCTGTCGCGCCTGCGAAGCCCAGGCGAAGAATCTCCCTGCGTGTATAGCGTTCATGCATAGTGGTCGCCTCCCAGAGAACTATACCTGCTTGGGGCGTTAAGAGGGCGTTAAGGGTGGCGGAGCGGGTGGGATTCGAACCCACGAGACCCCTTTCGGAGCCTACACGATTTCCAGTCGTGTCCCTTCAGCCGCTCGGGCACCGCTCCACGCTAACGAATTTATACCCGATTCGTCTGCTAAACGGGATGCATGACCCTGAGAGGAGGTAGGTATACTTGACGAAGCCCACTTGGGCTGGCGGTATGCTGGAAGCGGTTTTCTACGGAGGGAAGCCTTGCGGAACAAAGGCAGATTAGGACGACTGGGTCAGATACCTCCGCGACGCTGGGCAGAGTTTTGGAGGGCGGTACTCACGGATGTATTGCTCATCTCGGCGTCGCTGGTGTTCGCAATAGGATTGGTCGCCGATTTTCAGTGGAGAGAACCTGACACGCGTTTGTTAGCGTGGCTTGCGCCGATGTTGTCGTTGGTGGGCGTGGGCGCGCTGTTTAGTCAGGGGCTGTATCGCGTCCATAGCCGCTACGCAGGAATCACGGATCTGTTTCGGCTCATGAAGGCGAGTGCCGGGCTTGGTATCGCCTGCTTGGTTGGGTTCCTTGCGTTCGCGCACTACAGCGGGCGTCCGTTCTCGCTGGCGGAGTGGGTGCTGTTCGGGTTCCTGTCGACCACACTGCTGTCGATGCCGCGCATTGGGCGTCGCCTGTACGACTGGTATCTTGCCTATGTGCAGAACCAGTCGCCGTCTCGGCGTGCGTTGGTAGTGGGCGGCGGCGACACGGGCGAGGTCGTGATGCGCGAGATTCAGCGCAACCCGAACGCCGAGCTGCGCGTGGTTGGCTTTGTGGATGATGACCCCCGCAAGCAAACGATGCAAATCCACGGCTACCCGTGTCTGGGCACGACAGAAGACATCCCCCACATCGTCGCCGAGTACGGCATACAAGATGTGATTATCGCCATCTCGTCGGCGGACGGCGAGGTGGTGCGGCGCATCTTCAACATCTGTCGCACGACCAACGCGCGGGTGCGCATCGTGCCGCCGTTCCAGCCGACAGAAGCGAGCAACTTCCGATTGGCGCAGATTCGCGAGGTGAATATCGAGGACCTGCTGCGTCGCGCGCCTGTGCAGTTCGACCTGCGCCCCATCGCAGACTATGTGTCGGGCGAGCGGGTGCTGATTACGGGCGCGGGCGGCTCGATCGGCAGCGAACTCGCACGCCAAATTGCCGAGTTGGGACCCGCCAGCCTCGTGCTGTTGGGCAAGGGCGAGAACAGTATTTATCAAATCGAGCAGGAACTCTGCACGCGGCTCGGATACGAACCCGAATGTATCATCGCCGATGTGCGCGACGCGGCGCGCATCGACGCGGTGTTCCGCAAAGCGCAGCCGACCCTCGTGTTCCACGCCGCCGCGCATAAGCATGTGCCCCTGATGGAAGCCAACCCTGTGGAAGCCATCAAGAACAATGTGTTGGGCACTTGGGTGATGGCGGAGACCGCCGCACGGCACGGCGTGCGCAAGTTCGTCTATGTCTCTACCGACAAGGCGGTCAACCCTGTGAGCATCATGGGGGCGACCAAGCGCGTCGGGGAGATGATTGTCAGCGCGCTGGCAAGCCAATCGGAGACCGAGTTCGCGATTGTGCGGTTCGGGAATGTGCTGGGCAGTCGCGGCAGCCTCGTGCCCACCCTGCAAGCGCAAATCGAGCAGGGCGGTCCCGTGCGCATCACGCACCCCGAAATGCGACGCTACTTTATGAGCATCAACGAGGCGGTTCACCTCATCCTACGCGCAGGCTCGTTCCAGAGCCGCGGCGACCTCTACATTCTGGACATGGGCGAGCCCATCCGCATCCTCGACATGGCGCACGACCTCATCCGACTCTACGGGTTGGTGCCCGACCACGACATCAAAATCGCGATTGTCGGCGCGCGCCCCGGCGAGAAACTGCACGAGCAACTCTGCTACGACGAAGAGGTGCTGGAAGCGACCCCGAACCCGAAAATCAAGCGTGTGCGCCTACATACCGTGCCCGACTGGGGTTGGCTGCAAACGCAACTGGAGACGCTGCTGAACCTGTGCGAGAAGGAGCAGGCGGACGCCGCGCGCACGATGCTGCTGGAGTTAGCCACAGGCAAGTTGGTAGCCTATCCTGTCGGGGAGCGGAGGGCGGTTCAGAGTTGAGACGCTGGGGCGCGCTGGCGGGGCTTGCGTTGATTGCGGCGGGCATGGCGCAACATCTCCCGTCGCGCGACGACCCGCTGTACGACTACCTGGCGCGGGAACGCCCGTCGCCTGCGACGCTGCTGCGCGTGCCCCGCAGCGCGGACGAGTTCCTGCGCACGCTGCCCCGCGAGGCGCAACCTTCTGCGCAAGTCGCCCGCTGGAAACTGGGCGACGCGCCGTCGCTGCCCGCACGCGCGACACTACTGATGGCGGAGGTGCAGGCGTTCGCGTTCCCCGACCAGAGCGACTGGCGCACCGCGGAGGCGACCTACCGCATTGTGGGCGCGTGGGCGATTGATGCGCAGACCCTGCTGGAGGTGGTCTGGAGCGACGCGCGCCGTCGCGCGGGCGAGAACCCCAGCGCGTTCAGTGCCCTCCCCTACGCGACGCTGACGCAGCAGGCGGGGGCGGTACGCTGGCAGGTCGGCTACAGCACGCTGCGCTGGGCTGGCGGCTACAGCGGCGGCATGCTGGTCAACGACGAAATGCCCCCCGTGTTGCACGGCGCGGTTCAATTCCCCGTGCGCATCCCGCTGCTGGGCGAGTGGCGGTTCGAGCAGTTTCTGAGCCAGTTCGAACAGGACGGCGCGGCGACTTGGTGGGGCGCGCGGCGACTGGAGCGCGACTTCGGGGCGCAGTGGACGCTCGCGCTGGCGGAAGCGTTCAAAGCGCTTGCGCTGCCCGAAGGCGCAGTGAGCCAAATCATTCCCTACTACCTGTATCAGAAGTGGTACAGCGATTCGAGGCGAGCGTCAGGCTGGTTCAACTACTTGGCGGAGGTGGGCGTGGTCTATAAGCCCGACGCGCAGAGCCGCCTCTACCTGTTTTGGCTGATGGACGACCTGCGCGCGCCCACCGCATTCGGCGGCTCCTCAATTACCCCGCGCAAGGTCGCCACGCTCATCGGCGCGCGGCTGCACCCTGCGCCGAACACGCGGGTCGTTCTCGAACTTGTGCGCTCCGATGGCACGCCCACAGGCGGCGTCTACGACAACTCCAACCACCCACGCCGCTACGCTTACTACTACAAAGACCTGCCGATGGGGCATCCGATAGGCGCGAACCGCATCGGGCTGTACGCCCGCGCGGAACACGAAGCAGGGCGGTGGCTCTACGCCGTCGACTACGCGAGCCTGCGTCGCTTCCATGAGTACCGCCCAGGCGTGCGCGGCTATGTGCTGGGCGTCACGGTCGGCTATCAGGTCTCCGAGCGCGGCGTGATTAGCCTGCAGTACCGCGCGAGCCGCCTGCGCGACACAGGCGCGCCCACCACCCGCGCGGGCTGGTATCTGCAGGCGAGTGCGCAGTTTTAGGTATCCTATCCCCGTTATGCGACGAGTGGACGGCAGAGCGGCGAACGAGTTGCGCCCGATTCAGTTCGAGCCAGGTTTTCACCCCTACGCGGAAGGGTCGTGCCTGATTACGATGGGCAACACGCGCGTGCTGATTACCGCAACGGTGGAGGACAAGACCGCGCCGTTTCTCAAGGGTACAGGCAGCGGCTGGATCACCGCCGAGTATAGCATGCTGCCGCGCGCGGGCAAACAGCGCAGCCAACGCGAGGTCGCCCGCGGGACGCCTACAGGACGCACGATGGAGATTCAGCGGCTGATTGGGCGCGCGCTGCGGGCGGTGGTAGACCTTCCCCAACTGGGCGAGCGCACGATTACGCTGGACTGCGATGTGCTACAGGCGGACGGCGGCACGCGCACGGCGGCGATTACGGGCGCGTTCGTCGCCCTCGCGCACGCTTGCCGCTGGATGATGGATCAGGGCTACCTCAACCGCCTGCCGTTCCAAGAGCGCGTCGCCGCGATCAGCGTCGGCGTCGTGCGCAACGAGGAACTGCTCGACCTGTGCTACGAAGAGGATGTGCAGGCTGCCGTCGATATGAACATCGTGATGACCGATCGCGGGCGGTTCGTGGAGGTGCAGGGCACGGCGGAGAGCGCGCCCTTCTCGCGCGAGCGACTGAACCGCCTGCTTGACCTCGCACAGGGCGGGCTGGAACAGATTTTCAAACTGCAAGCGCAGGCGGTGGAACAGGTGCTGAACCGATAGCCATGAGCGTACAGCGCATCGTCTCATTAGCGCCGTCGATCACCGAGATTCTGTTCGCGCTGGGGCTGGAGCCGCGCGTTGTGGGCGTGACGGAGATTTGCGACTACCCCCCAGCGGCGCGGCGCAAGCCCAAAGTCGGCGACTACCAAATCAGCCCCGAAAAGGTGGTCGCCCTCAAACCCGACTTGGTGGTCGCGCACGAGGTGCTAAACGCGCGAGTCATCCCCGTGCTGAAGCGTCTTGGGCTGCGCGTGCTGCATGCGAACCCGAACCGCTTCGAGAAACTGTACGCCTTTACCCGTGCAATCGGCACGGCGACAGGCACTGCGCGCGCAGCGACTCAGTTGGTGAGCGCGATGCAGGCGCGGGTGGCGCGTGTGCGTCGCCAGGCGCCCAAGCTTCGCCCCAGCGCGCTGTTTGCGGTTAGCGTCGAGCCACTTTGGGCGGCGGGGCGCGACACCTTCGCCGACGAGATGATGACCCTCGCAGGCGCACGCAACGCGCTGGCGTCCGCGTTCAGCGGCTTCAAAGCCGTGAGCCTCGAAACCGCGCTTGGCGGCGCGCCCGAAGTCATCCTGCTGGCGGGTCCGAAGGCAGACGCTGTGCTTGGGCATCCGCGCTGGCAACGCACGCCCGCTGTCAGAAACCGCCGCGTCTACGAACTGAACCCCGACTGGGTGCTACGCGAATCGCCCCGATCGGTTAATGGATTAGAGCAAATTGCTGAATGTGTGCGGCGGGGGACTTGATTTCTTAGCGTGGCTAAGGGTATATTCTATAGAGAAATGGAGGCGACGATGGTTTCTATGGAGGAGCATACGCAGCAGGCAGTTGTGGAGACCCCCGAATCGGAGGGGTTCGTGGCGATTAACTACATCACTTGCACGCCTGAGTATCGCGAGCGGTTCGAGTACCTGTTTAAGACGCGGGCGCGCGCGATTGACCGTTTGCCGGGCTTTCGCGGGATGTATGTCTTGCGCCCGCAGCAGGACGGCGACGCCTACCTGGTGGTGAGCCACTGGGACAGCGAGGCGCATTTTCGCGCGTGGCTGCAGTCGCCAGAGTTTCTGGAGGGGCACACGCGCGGCTTTGAAGACATCCGCGCCGCCAAAGCGCGCGGCGAAGAGCCGCCGATGCGTTCCGATTTCCGCACCTACGAGGTCATCACCCGCTGAGCCTGCCGAATCTGAGACATTTCGCGGCGATTGCCGTCTCACCCAGCAGGAGATTGGCAATCGCCGTTGAAGTTATCGGGTACAATACCGAAGGTTGCGGATGGGCGGTAGGAACCGTAGCCCTGCCGCAGAATCGGTAGCATCAGGAGAACGGCATGGCGAAACAACCAGGCATCGTCGTGGGAATCGACTTAGGGAGCCGCTTTATCAAGGTAGCGGAGGTGCGTGCCGGGCGTCCGCCTGTGGTGACGAACATCGGCATCGCGCCGACCCCTGAAGGCGCGGTCGATAGCACAGGCGTTGTAGACAAGGCGGCGGTCGCGGCGACTTTGAAGAAACTGCTCGCCGAGACGGGCGTCGGCACGAAGCAGGCAGCGTTCGCGCTCGCAGGGCAAAACTCGGTGGTGGTGCGCATCCTCGAAGTGCCGCGCATGAACGCTGTCGAACTCAAGCAGCACATGGACTGGGAGATTGGGCGCAACATCCCGTTCGCTGACACGCGCGTGCAGTCGGCGTATGAGGTGGTGCGTCGCCCTGGCGCGAACCCCAGCGCCGACAACATGGAGGTCGTGCTGGCGGTTGCGCAGCAGGACGCCGTCGACGGGCTGGTCGACATCGCCGACAAGTTGGGGCTGGAGCCGTATGCCATCGATGTCGAGCCGTTGGCGTTGGCGCGCAGCCTGCTCCTCACGCAACCCGACCTGCAAAACCAGAATGTGGCGGTGGTCAATCTCGGTGCGGAGGCGACCTCGATCGATATCTACAGTCAGGGCTACCTCAGCTTCCCGCGCATCTTGCCTACAGGCGGCAACATGCTCACCCGCGCGATTGCCGAGCGGCTGATGATTTCGGAGGCGGACGCCGAACAGCTCAAGGCGCAACTGGCGGAGGTGCTGATCGATCAAATCCCGCAGGCGACCTCGCCGTTCGGCGTGCCTGGCATGCCCACGGGCGGGTTTTACACGCCGGGCTTGGGCAGCGAACCGACGATTGCGCCCGAGCCGTCGCCGTTTATGACGCCTGGCTCGTTCACCGCGCCTGAACCCGACATCCCGCCCTCGCCGTTTGCGACGCCCAGCGAACCCGAGCCTGCAGACGCGCCCACTGCGGAGCCAGAGCCTGCGCTACCTGTGCAATCGCCGACCGACCCGCGCAAGACGGAAGTATTCCTCGCGATTTACCCGCTGTTGGAAGAGCTGGTCAGCGAGATCCGCCGCTCCATCGAATACTTCCGCAGCCGCAACCCCGACGCGGATGTGCAGACCATCGTGCTGTGCGGCGGTGGGGCAATTATGCCGAATCTGGATCAATTCATCGCCCAAGCGGTAGGAATCCCTACGGTGGTGGGGAACCCCTTTAAAGGCGTCCAGTTGCAGGTGAAGCGGCATGGTCCTGAATATGTCGCCGCCAACGCGCACCTGATGGCGGTGGCGGTCGGGATGGGCTTGCACGCGAGCTTTTAACGGAGGCGGTCACGGATGAAACTGAACCTTGTACCCGATTATGTACGCCAGCGGAAGATCAACAAGCAGATTATCGCGCTGCTGGTGGTGCTGTTTATTGTGGTCAACGCGCTGATGGCGTTCTGGATGGTGAGCGCACAAGGCACGCTGCGCGAGCTGCAGGCGCGCAAGAGCGAGTTAGAGGCGCAAGCGCAGCAAGTGGATAGCCTCTACAATCAGGCGAACGCGCTCATCGACTCGGCGGCGATTGCGCTAGGCAAAGCGGAGTGGGTCAAGCGCGTGCAGCAGCACAACCTCAAGTACCCCGAACTCTACAGTGAGGTGAGCCGCTACACCTCGCCGCGCGTGCGCTACGCAGGAATGCAAGTGGCGCAGGGCAACCAGCTGCAGCTGTCGGGCTTCACGAAGGGGATTCGCGAGCTGGGTCTGTATTTGCAGACGATGTATAACTGCCCGCTGTTCACGGCGGTCAGCCTCACTTCGGCGTCGTTGCCGGGCTATCCTTCGGGGGGCGGTCAAGCGGGGATGACGGCGCCTGGGTTTGGCGGTTTTGGCGGCGGCGCGCCTGCGGGACCGATGGTGGGCGGCTTGTCAGGCGTTGGCGGCGGCGCGCCGCCTCCACCCCCGCCTTCGCTGGGCACGCCTGGCGGCGGATTCGGCGGCGGCTTTGCAGGCGGCGGTGGGACACAAGCAGGCAGCTCGCCTGCGAACCTGATGCCGTTCCAAGTGGTGGCGTACCTCAAGGAGCCGATTGCACCCCCTGCGCCGCCAGGGAGTGTGCCCGGTCTGAGTATTGGTGGGGGCGGTGGGCTGCCCACGCTGGGCGGATTCGGCGGCGGTGCACCTGCGCCTCCATCGGCTTTGGGTGGACGCGGAATGGGCATCTAAGGAGGCTGACATGAAAGGACTCAGCATGTTCGCGAAGGTTTCAATCGGGCTGGTGGCGACCATCGTGGTGGCTGCCGCAATCTATCTGCTTGGCATCCGCCCGACCCTGCAGAACATCAAATATCACGAGGACAATATCGCCCAGCTGGAGCAGAAGGTCGCACAGATTCCCCGTGCGCGGCAACTGGTGCAGCAGGCGCAAGCGCGCGTGGAGCAGGCGAACCGCGACTTGGCAGCCATCGACCGCGCTAAGATGCCCGTCAACACCATCGACCTCAGCGACCGCCTCAAGGCGTGGATGCAGTATCCCGACATGACGCGCGAGATCGCCAAAAAACTGGAGGCTTGGCCCGCGAAAACGGGCGTGCAGCGGCTCTACACCGTTGCGATGCCGCCGCCCCCGAACGACCCGAACGCGATTCCCGCGCTCGCGCTGGTCTTTCCGTTGGGCACGGTACAAGTGCGCGCGTCGTCCTTTGAAGGATTGCTCAACCATGTCCGAAAATGGAACGATGTGCCGAACTTGGTGGTGCTGGTCGACGGGCTAACGATTTCGGGGATGAGCCCGAATCTGATTGGTAGCTACACGCTCGTGGCGTTCGTTTACCCGCGCAACGGCGACCGACCGGGTCCGAATGTGCCGTCCTCGCCGCAGGCAGGTGCGGGCGGCGCGCCGGGTGGTTTCGGCGGCGGCTTTGGCGGCGGTTTCGGGGGGGGCTTCGGCGCGTCGGGTCCCTAACGGCAGGAGTTTGCCGATGAGACGCGAATTCAGAGGTGAGCCAGAATGAAGAAGGAAACGCAAATCGCGTTGGCGGTAGCGGTGATTGTGCTGGTGGTGATTGCCATCGCGCTGCTATTGGTGTTCACGGGCGGTGGCGGGGACAACAGTGCGTCGCAACCGCCGCCAACACCGCCCGATATTGACCGCAATGGCGGTGGTCTGGCGCCCCCGTCTCCGAGTGGCGGATTCACGCCGCCGCCTCCAACGACGATGGCGGCGGCGCCCCAGCCCGCAGCGGCGCGCCCGCAGTTCACCCCGCGCCGCGACCCGTTCGCGCCCCTACCCGAAGAGGTGGAGGCGATGCAAGCGGACGCCTTTGACCCCGCACGCTACTTCGTGCTGGCAAGCCCGCCCAAACCGCCGAAGGTGGAGCTGCCCGAACCGTTCGAACCGCAGCCGCGCCGTCGGGTGGCGGGCATCATCATCGGGGCAACGGTCTCCGCAATCCTCGAGCAGGAGGGCGAGCTGCCCCGCATCGTCTATCCAGGCGATATGGTCGGCGAGTTCCGCGTGGCATCAATTACCGAGACAGGGCTGATTCTCCGCCGCTCGAAGGGCAACCCGCGTGAGGTGCGCGTACCCTACGAGCCGCCTGGCAATGTCGGCGGCGGCGGTGCAGGCTTTGGCGCGCCGCGCGGCGGCGGACCTGGCGCGCCTCCAGGCGCACCTGGCGCAGGCGGATTGGGCGCGCCCGGCGGTGGACGCGGCGGACGCGCGCCCGACATTTAGAAACAGAACACCCGCAGAAGCGTAATATGCATGGAGGTAGAACGATGAAAACCAAACTGATACTGGCAGCGATTGCGGTTTTGGTAGCGGCGCAGGCGTCCCCGCTGCTGGCGCAGCAGGGCGGCGACCCCACGCAGCGCCGAGTCACGGTCAAGTACGATCAGGCGGATGTGCGCTTCGTACTGAAGCAGCTGTTCGACAGCGTTGGCGTCAGCTACACGCTCGACCCGAATGTGCAAGGTACAGTGACCGTCTCGCTGACGGATGTGCCGTTCACCGTCGCGCTGGACAACATCCTGCGCCCGCTGAACCTGACCTATCGCGTCGAGAGTGGTGTCTACTTCGTCACGGTGCGTCAACCTGAAGAGACTCCGATTGCGCCGGATGTAGACACTACAACGCCTGAGGAGGGCGTCCGTCTGAACCTGCCCGAGAAGGTGCAGCTGAACTACGCTAGCCCCACGCTGATTGCCGCGCTGCTTGGAGGCACCCTCATCAACTACGCTCAGTATGAGCTGCAGAGCGGTGGCGGCGGTCTTGGCGGTTTTGGCGGCTTCGGCGGCTTGGGCGGCGGCGGTTTTGGCGGCTTCGGCGGCTTGGGC
>JAIMAN010000081.1 GCA_023511915.1 Armatimonadota bacterium | reverse complement strand
TGAATGTCTACAAGGATAAGGGCGCGGTAGCGGCGGCATTCCGCTTGATTCCCTCCCGCGTGCCGACCGTGCGCGAGCTGAACCTGCCGCCCGTGCTGGAAGAACTCACGCGCCGCCCGCGCGGACTCATCCTGGTCACAGGTCCCACGGGGTCGGGCAAGTCCACCTCGCTCGCTGCGATGATCAACCAAATCAACACCGAGCGCAGCGTGCATATCATCACGGTCGAAGACCCCATCGAATACCTGCACCAGCACCGCTCCAGCATCATCAATCAGCGCGAGTTGGGGCAGGACACCAAGTCGTTCGCCGCCGCGCTGCGCTCCGCGCTGCGTGAAGACCCCGATGTGATCCTAGTCGGCGAAATGCGCGACTTGGAGACCATCCAGCTCGCGATTACCGCCGCCGAAACGGGACACTTGGTGTTCGCGACCCTGCACACGAACAACGCCGCCGAGTCGATTGATCGTATCGTGGATGTGTTCCCGCCGGGGCAACAGGAGCAGATTCGCATTCAGTTGGCGAACAACCTGCAGGCGATTATCAGTCAGCAGCTGCTGCCGCGCGCGGGTCAACCAGGGCGCGTGCCCGCCGTCGAGGTGATGATTGCCACGCCCGCTATCCGCAACCTGATTCGCGAAAACAAGACCCACCAGATTCACACGATGATTCAGACCAGCGGGCAGATGGGCATGCAGACGATGGATCAGTCGCTGCGCGACCTGTATGTCAAGGGCTGGGTCACCTACGAGGAGGCGATGTCGCGGGCGATTAACCCCGACGAGCTGCGCAAGATGATTGCGCCCACAGGCGGCGTGCCCGGCGCGCCTGGCGCGCAGCCCCCGCGCGGACGCTAATCACTGAGGAGGCGAACGAGAATGCCGTACTTCAACTACACGATTCGGGACGCGAATGGGCAGACCCGTTCAGGTAAGGTCGAAGCGCCGAACGCGGAGGAACTGAAAAAACGCCTGCAGTCCGAAGGGCTGCAGGTGCTGGAGGTGACCGAAGACCGCAAGGCGCCGCGCGTGCCCGCAGGCGGCTACGGGCGCGTCAAACTGACCGACCTCGCGATTTTCGCCCGCCAGTTCTCCACGATGCTCGATGCGGGCGTGTCGCTGATTCGCTGTCTGGATGTGCTGCAGGCGCAAACCAATAACGCCCGCCTGCGCAAGATTCTGATGGACTTGTCGGCGCGCGTCGAATCGGGCGAGAGCCTCTCCCGCTCGATGGCGCGCCACCCGAAAGCGTTCAGCCAGCTGATTATCGGTCTGATCCGCGCGGGCGAGGTCGGCGGCGTCCTCGAGGAATCGCTGCAGCGCATCGCTGGCTTCCTTGAGAAGGATGTTGAACTCCGCCGCAAAATCCGCTCCGCGCTGACTTACCCCGTGATTGTACTGCTGGCGGCGGTCGGCATCGTGATCTTTCTGGTCTCGTGGCTCGTACCGCAGTTCGCCAGCCTGTTCAAGGAGCTGGGCATCAAGGAAATGCCCGCGCCGACGCAATTCCTGATTGACCTCAGCGCGCTGTTCACGCAACGCTGGTATGTGGTGATTATCGCGGTGGTCGCGATTCTGATTGCCTACAAGCTGTTCGTGAGTACGCGCGTGGGGCGGCGCGTCGCCGACAGGGTCAAACTGCGCGTGCCCGTGTTCGGACCGCTGCACCATAAAATCGTGATGGCGCGGTTTAGCCGCACGATGGGCACCCTGCTCGCGTCGGGCGTGCCGATCTTGCAGGCGATGGAGACCGTCGCAGGCGTCGTGGGCAACTCGGTCGTCTCGGACGCCGTCATCGAATCGCGCGCGCGCATCCGCGAAGGCGAGAAAATCGCCGACCCGCTCCAGCGCAGCAAGATGTTCCCGCCGATGGTCGTCCACATGGTCAGCGTCGGCGAAGAGTCGGGTTCGCTGGATCACATGCTCAACAAAATCGCCGACTTCTACGAGAACGAGGTGGAGATGACCATCGCGAGTCTCACGGCGGCGATTGAACCCGTGATGATTGTGCTGCTGGGCTTCATCGTCGGCTTCATCGTCATCTCGATGTTCCTGCCGATGATCGAGGTCATCTCGAATCTCAGCCAGAACCAGTCGTAATGCTTCCTGCGTGGAGCATAGTGTTCGGCGTCGCGTTCGGGGCGGCGGTAGGCAGCTTTTTGAATGTGCTGATCTACCGTCTGCCCCGAAACCTTTCGATAGCCTTCCCGCCGTCGCACTGCCCCCAGTGCGGGCATCGGCTGGGCGTGCGCGATTTGTTCCCGCTGCTGAGCTATCTGGCGCAGGGGGGCAAGTGCCGCTACTGCCGCGCGCCGATACCTGTGCGCTACTTTCTGGTGGAGCTGTGGAACGCGGGCGTGTGGGCGTGGCTGTGGCATCAGTGGCTGATTGTGGGCGAGTCGCCGCTGCGGTTTGTGGTGTACGCGCTGGCGGCGTCCGTGCTGATTGCGATTTTCTTTATCGACCTGCAGCACTACATCATTCCCGATGAGCTGAATGTCGCGCTGCTGGTTCTGGGCTTGCTGCATGCGGGGCTGCTGAAGGGCGCGCCGACTGACTGGGACTGGGCGTCGCTGGGCGTGCTGAACCTGCGCAACGCGGCGATAGGCGCGCTTATCGGCGCAGGGCTATTCAGCGCGATTGCGATTCTGGGACGGATTGCGTTTCGGCGCGATGCGATGGGGCACGGCGACATCAAGCTGGTGCGCGGGATGGGCGCGCTGCTGCTTGCGCCGGGCATGCTGGTCGCGTTCGGCGTTTCGATTGCAACGGGCGCGGTGCTGGGCGGGCTGTGGGCGTACTGGCGGTCGCGCCGCGCGCCTGCCCCCGCCAACGACGCGCCCAACCCCGCCGACGAGCCGCTCCCGCCTGAGCCGTTGGGCAACCTGCTCGCGTCGTGCCTGCTCTACATCCTCTGGGTGGACGCGCTGATTACGCTGCTGCCGCACCGCGTGCAACAGCGCGTGTACGCCGCGCTCGGTCAGCCCGACGAGGAACTCGCCGACGACGCCTTCGAGGAGACGCCTACCATGCTGCCGTTTGGACCGTTTCTGGCGATTGGCGCGCTGGCAGTAATGCTGTTCGGCGGGACGCTCGCCGCGTGGACACGCGCCTACTTCGAGTGGGCGGGCTTTTAGGGGTATAATACCCCTGCCGCGCAAGCGGAGGCGATTATGTTCGGGAGCATCGGCTTTAGCGAAATCTTGGTCTTGTTCGTGATTGCGCTGCTCATCTTCGGGCCGCGCAAGTTGCCCGAAATCGCGCGCTCGGTCGGGCAAGCGATGCGCGAATTCAAAAAAGCGGGCGAAGAGGTCACACGCTCCCTCGAAGAACCCGTCGACGAAATCCGCGAGCGCATCCAGAATCTGGACTACTATGACGAGGAGCGACAATGGAGATCCTAAAGGCAGTGCTGACTTGGATAGACATCATTATCATGGTGCTGTTCATCGGGCTGGTCGCGATTCAGACCTCGCGCTCGGAGGGCATTTTCAGCCCCGGCGCGGCAGACAGTATGTTCGGCAAGGCGAAACCAGGCTTCGATGACAACCTGTCGCGCCTGACGCTGATCCTTGCCGTGACGATGTTCGTGCTGACTGCGGTCGTGACCTACATGCCCTGATGGTACATATCGAGAAACTGACGCTGGGCGTGCTGCAGGCGAACTGCTACTTGGTGCAGTGCGCCGCGACGCGCCAAACCGCTGTGATCGACCCCGGACTGGAGCCTGAGCGGATTTTGGCGCGGCTGCACGCGCTGGGCGACCCGCCTGTGGCGGCGATTCTGGCAACGCACGGGCACTTTGACCATGTGGTGGGCGTGCGGGCAATCAAAGCGCAGACGGGCGCGCCGTTCTGGATTTCGCGCGAGGAGTGGGAACTCTGGGCGCAGTATGCGCACACGCACCCTGTGTACCTGAACCTGCCGCCGACCGAGCCTGTGCCGCCGCCCGACCGATTTCTGGCGGAGGGCGAGACTTTTTGTATCGGCGCGCTGGAGTTCGAGGTAATCGCGCTGCGCGGGCACGCGCCCGACCATCTGGGGTTCCTGCTGAAAAGCACGCGCCCGATGCGCCTGTTCTGCGGCGACGCGATTTTCGCGGGCAGCATCGGGCGCACCGACATCCCCTACGCCAACCTCGCTACCTTGCGCGAACACCTGCACATGCGCGTGATGAGCCTGCCCGACGACACGATTCTGCACCCCGGACACGGTCCCGACACCACCGTCGGCGTCGAGCGGGCAACAAACCCATACCTGTAATCAAGGAGGCACGCCATGCAACCCAAAATCGGACTGCAACTCTATACGCTACGCGACGACCTAAAGGCGGACTTCGCGGGAACCATCCGCGCCGTGGCGCAAATGGGCTACGCATACATCGAGACGACGGGCTTTATGGGCGAACACTCGCCCGTAATGGCGCAACTGCTGCGCGAGACGGGGCTGAAAATCGCGGGGCTGGGCTTCGACCTCAACACGCTGGAGAACGAACCCCAACAAGTCATCGACGCCTGCCGCGAGTGGAACGGGCACTACGCCGTGACCTTCTGGATTGACGAAGGGCAGCGCCAGTCGGCGGACGACTGGAAACGCATCGCCGAACGGTTCAACCGCATCGGCGAGTCGCTGGCGGTGGGCAATGTGCCGTTCCTGTACCATGTGCATGGCTACGAGTTCACCGAGTACGACGGCGCACGCGGTATCGACATCCTGATGGCGAACACCGACCCGCGCTACTTTTATCTGGAGCCAGACACCTACTGGGTGGAGTACGGCGGCGCGAACGCGGTGGAGTTTTGCCAGCAGTACGCCGACCGAATCCGCGCCCTGCACCTGAAGGACTACATCAGCAAGCCCGAAATGCACGATGTGGAGGTCGGCGAGGGCGCGATCGATATGCCCGCTATCCTGCGCCTTGCCGTGCAGCACCAGTGGGAGTGGCTGATTGTGGAGCAGGAGCGGTATCATCGCCCCCCGATTGAAGCCGCCGCGCGCTGCCTGCAAAACATTCAGCGCATGCTGCAGAATCTTTAGCAGGAGCGACGCCCGCGACGGCGAATCCGAAGTATGGAATAACCCAGAGGGATGATGTCTATGTTTGCGTTGAACTTCTACACGGACCTGTACGAGGACATGTTGCGTTCCCTGCGCAAGACGGCGACGATACGATTGGGCGACAAGTCGCGCAAATACAGCGCGGGGCAGATTGTGTGGATCACGGTCGGTCCGCGCTTTGGCAGACGCAAGCGGCTGTTCACGGCGATTCTCGATCGCGTGGAGGTCAAGCCGATTGCGGATCTTAGCCCGCGCGACATCGAGCGCGAGAACCCCGAATTCCGCACGCTGGAAGATGTGATTGCGCTGCTGGAGCGCATCTACGACCGCCCCGTATCACCAGACGATTTGGTGACGGTCATCTACTTCTCGCCTGTTGACGAGGGCTGATGCGCTGCGCTTAATGCCAGTTCCCGCGCGAAACTCGTATTGCTGTCAGCAGGAACTGCGCCGTCTGGCACGCACCGTGCTATATCTCCTCTCGACTGCCACGCGCAGTCGGGAGGAAGACCATGACCAAACGATACACTGTATTGGGAGCAACAATCGGGTGAGTGCTGTGCTATTCGGCAGCGCATTTGCGAACGCGACGCTGTTCAACAACGACAAGGTGCTTCTGTTGGGCACAGTGACCCTGACACTGAATAGCGTTTCACCAGGCGGTACTGTGCAGATTACCTACAACGCGAACACCTCGAACACCACTGCAGGCGTGTTCAACCTGACGACTACCGCACCTCAGAGCCAGGCGCTCTGCGTCGATTTAGACCATGTGATTAACTTCACCCAGAACTACACCTACGAGCTTTGGCTGGCGTATGGTCGCGTCGGCGCGCTGCTGAGCCTCAAGGACACCTTCATCGCAGGTCCTGACCTGAACAACAAGGGACGCGCATTCCAGATTGCCATGTGGGAGATTGCGCACGACCATTCGCTGGGCAACCCCGACAATCTGAGCGGGGATGTGTTCCAGTATAGTCAGGACGCCACTGTGGTCGGCTATGCGAACTCGCTGCTGAGCGCGACGGCGGGTCAAGCGGACTACTACTACTTCCTGCGCAGCATTACCGACCCGCAGACCCAGAATCTGGCGATGGTTCCTGAGCCTGCGTCGCTGATTGCACTGGGCACGGGCTTCGTCGGGCTGCTGGCGCGCCGTCGCCGCCGCTAAGAGGTATCTTTGCGTTAGTTTTTCAATACCCCCCTCCTAGCCTCCCCCGTCAACGGGGGAGGAACTCTCTCCCCGCGTGCGGGGAGGGTTGGGGTAGGGGTGGTGTTTTAATCGCGCACAGGCACTTATCACTCCCGCTTGTTGGGAATCCACACCCTGCCGAGCGCGCGCATCTTGCCCAACTCGCTAATCACCTCGTCGATGGCTAAGCCGTCGTATAGCCCCAAATCGCGCTCGAGGTCGATAATCGGGTTCAGGAACTGGCGCAGCAGGTTCGCCGATTCGGCGGGCAGGTTCGCGCCCTCAATCTCGATGTGCACCTCCGCGAGATCCAGGTAGCGTCCGTCGCGCGGGGCGAGTTTGCCGACGGCTTTGAAACGCACCTCGCCCACAAACAGCGCGGCGACGCCCTGCACAGTGGTCTGTTCGGCGGTGATTTGCACGCTGACCTCGCGAATGTAAGGGGCGTACTTGCGCAGGATGTAGGCGGCGAGGTCAGTCTCGCTGACGACAATCTCGCACCCGCCGACGCCCGTCGCGCTCAGGCGGAAAATGCGCTTGCGGATGGCGAGCGACTTGTCGTAGTAGACTTCGGGGATAATGGCTACCGCCCGCTCGGCGCGCAGCCCGCGCAGGTTCGCGTTCGTCATGCGCATGATGAACTGCTTGATGCGCCCTGAGCGGGGGCGTTCAGGCTCCAGCGTGAACGGCAGCCCGTTGAGCGTGAAGTCGCGTGCGTCGACGGTGAGCGTTTTGAGCCGTCCCTGCGCAAGCCCGTCGACGCCGTCGGGTTCGAGTTTCACGGTGAACGCGCCGTCGCCGATGCGTTGGCGGATTTCGCGCGCCGCGCTCTTTTCGACCTCGCGCATTGCCCCGCGCCCCAGCGTCAGCACAATCGCAAACAGCGCGAGCCACTCGCGCCTCACCGTGCGCCCTCCAATCGCGCGAGTTCGCTGCGGATGTCGGGGTTCGTCGGGAAGTTCTCTTGCATCAGGCGCACCAGTTCGATGGCGCGGTAGCGTTGCCCTGCCATCTCCATGTAGCGGGCGAGTTTGAGCCCTGTGGAGATGTCGTCGGGCGCGGCGCGGTAAAGCGCTTGCAACGCGAGGATAATCTCGACGGTCGAGCCGTACTGCTCGGCGTGCATGACCCAGTTGCGCAGCAGACTGATGTCGTTGGGGTTCAGCCGCGCGAGTTGCGCGTAGACGCCCAGCATCTGCGGGTGGCGTCCGAGCGCGCTGAGCAAACTCAGTTGCAGGTTCAGCAGCGTGGCGTCGTCGGGTTTCGTGCGCAGGCGTCGGCTCACCAGCGCGAGCGCGTCTTCCGCCTTGCCCTCGCGCTGCAGCAGGGCGACATATGCCTTCAGCGGCTCCTCGCCTGGCGTGTCCCGTTCCGCAAGCGTCTGGAGCAGGGCGCGGTAGGCGTCGGCGCGTCCGAGTTCGGCGGCGAGTTGCTCCAGCGCGGGGTAGAGGCTGAGGTCGTCGGGGTTCGTGCGCAGCGCGGTCGTGAGCGTCTCCCACGCGGTCTCCTTACGCCCCTGCTGGATATGGATCTGCGCGATGTGGTAGAGCGTCCATGTGTCGTTAGGCTCCAGTTGGCGGGCGCGTTCGTAGGCGCGGAGCGCGTCGTCGGGTCGCTTGAGCGTCTCGTACACGATGCCCAGCAGCCGATGGAGTTGGGGATTGTTCGGCTCGCGCTGCAGCATCTCTTGGAACAGCGCGACCGCCTCCTCGCCCTTGCCCGCCTGAATCATCTCGCTTGCCAGCAGCGGCAGGAAGCGCGTGCCGTGGCGCTGCGCCATGGCTTTGAGGTACGCCAGCAGGTCGTCGGTGCGATTCGCTTGGCGATAGAGGTCGAGCAGGGCAGAGAACGCAAGCGGGTTCGGCGTCTCGGCGGCGAGGGTGAGCCGTCGGTAAATCTCGATGGCGGCTTCGGGCTGCTCCAGCCTGCGGTGCATCGCCGCCGCGCCGAGCAGGGCGATGTCGTTGGTGGGGCTTTGCTCCAGCACGCGCTGGTAGAGCGCCAGCGCCTCGGCGTAGTTGCCGCGCTTCTCGGCGAGGCGCGCCTTGCCCAGCAGGGCGAACACCTCGCTGGGCGACTGGGCAAGCAACTGGTCATACAGCGCGGCAGCCTCGTCTTCGCGCCCCTGACGCGACAAAAACTGCGCATACTCGCGCACGAACTCGGTCTGCTGCGGGAACTTCTGCAGCAGTTGCTTGTATTCCTCTTCTGCGGCGCGCGGGTTGCGGTTGCGCTCGTAGATGCGGGCGATATGCAGCAGCGGGCGCGGGTCGTCGGGCAGGTTGGTCGCCCAGTTGCGCAGAAACGGCAGGATCTCGGTCTCCTGCTCCTGCGCGATGAGCACTTGATACTGCCCTTCGTAGGCGCGCGCGTGCTTGGGCATCAGTTTCAGCACCTGTGCGAACTGCTCGCGCGCCTTAGCGTACTGCTTCAGGTTCAGGTTGCAGTGCGCGATTTCGGTCAGAATCTCCAGATAGAGCGGCTCGCTGGGCGAGAGCAGTTGCAGCGCCGCGCCGAGATGCACGAGGGCTTCCGCGTAGCGTTCCTTGCGCATCAGGATTAGCCCCGCGCCGATGTGCGCGTCGGGGTTGCGCGGGTAGCGTTTCGCGAGGTACTGAAAGTCCGCCAGCGCGGCGTCGAGGTTCTCGGCGCGTTGGTAGAGGTAGGCGCGTTTGAGGCGGGTGGGCAGGTCGTCGGGTTCGCGTTTGAGCGCCTCGCTGTAGGCGCGGATGGCATGTTCGGGCAGCCCGCGCGCCTCATAGGTCATCCCCAGCGACTTCCAGCCTGTGGCGTAGTCGGGCTTGAGTTCGGTCGTGCGCTTGAAGTGTCGCTCCGCCGCTTCGTACCGCTGGAGTTGGTACGCCGCGATGCCGAGGTTGTAGTGGATGCGGAAGTCGTTCGGGCGCGTCTTGAGGGCTTGCTGGAACTTCTGCAGCGCGACGCCCCACTCGCCCCGCAGCGAGGCGAGCGCGCCTTCCAGCACGGGCAGCTCAGGCTCGCTGGCGAATCGGTCGCGCAGCATGCGGATGTAGCCCTGCGCGTCGTCCAGGCGGTTAATGTCCAGGCACAGACGGGCGAGTTCGACCAGCGGTTTGGGGTCTTTGGGGTTCAGCGTCGCGGCGCGGCGCAGGTACGTCAGCGCCTTGTCGTTCTGGTTCAGCAATCGGTAGACCAGCCCGAGGCTCAGGTG
>JAIMAN010000012.1 GCA_023511915.1 Armatimonadota bacterium | reverse complement strand
CTGCGCCTCATCCAGCACGCTGGGGTCGACGGGCGTTTTCAAGGCGCGGGCGAGGCTGTTGCGCTTGCGGGCAGTTTGAAAGCATGCCGCGCTGGGGCATAGGTACGCGCCGCGCCCCGGCATGCGCTGGTCGGGGTCGAAGGCGACTTGGCGGGTGTGGGGGTCGCGGGCGAAGCGCAGGAGACTGGACTTGGAGGCGGCGCGCCGACACGCAGCGCACCGCCGTATCGGGTCATGCGGACTTCTCTTTCTCGGCTTTGGCAATCTCCTCCTCCGAGCGCACTTCGAGGCTCCAGCCCGTGAGTTGCTCCGCCAGGCGCACATTCACGCCGCCGCGCCCCACCGCCTGACGCAGTTGGTTGTTGGGCACGACCACCAGCGCGCTCTTGTTCGCCTTGTCCAGAATCACGCGGTTCACTCGCGCGGGGTTCAGCGCGTCGCGAATGAACTGCACGGGGTCGCTGCTCCACTCGATGACATCGATATGCTCGCCGAACAGTTCGTTCGTGATGGCTTGCACGCGCATGCCGCGCTGCCCCAAGCATGCGCCGACGGCGTCGATGAGCGGGTTTTTGGAATGCACGGCGATTTTAGAGCGCTCGCCGGGTTCGCGGGCGATGGCTTTGATCTCCACATCGCCGCTGGCGACTTCGGGGGCTTCCTGCGCCAGCAGGCGCGCCACCAGCAGCGGCTCCGTGCGCGAGGCGATGACCTTCATGTCGCGCAGGCGCGGCTCGCGCCCCCGCTCGGTCGGCGGGGCTTTGACCTCCAGCACCAGCACCTTCAGCGGCTGCCCGATTTCGTAGGTGTCGCGCGGGCTTTGGTGCTTTTCGGGCAGCACCACCTCGATGCGCCCATACGAAAGCAGCACCTTCGGACCGATGAAGCGTTCAATCCGCGCGGTAATCACATCGCCGACGCTGGCGTTCAACTCGCGCATGGCGTGTTCGCGCTCCAACTCGCGCAGCCGCTGCGTCAGCACCTGAAAAGCGTTCTGCACGGCGATGCGCCCGAACTGCTCGATGGACGCCTCGATCTGCACGGTGTCGCCCACCTCCAGCGCGGGGTTCAACTTCTGCGCCTCCTCCAGCGGAATCTGCACACTCTCGTCCGTGACGATGCCGACCACCTCCTTCTCCACAAAGATGCGGAAACAGTTCGGCTGGTCGGGCGTGAATTTGGCGTGCACCCGCGCGTTCTGGGGCAGGTGCATCTGCTTGCGATACGCATTCGCGAACGCGCCCTCCAGAGTCGCCAACAAGTCCGCGTAGGGAATCCCACGCTCGCGTTCCAACTGCTTCAGTACCTCCACAATTTCGTTGCAAATCATCGCGCATACCCCCTTTGGGGGCGTATCGGGTGTTAAAGAAAAGAGTGGGCAGAACCCCACTCTTCTCTCATCCGCGCCGCCCGCTGAGAGTATACCCCACCGCGAAAAGTTTTGGGGCGGCGGCAGGAGTCGCGCACGGGACGCCGTATCTATGGGTAGGTGAGCCGTTATGAGCCGATGGATGCTACTTTGGGGACTGCTAATCGTCTGCTGGGCGTGCGTGGCGTCTGCATGGGCGCAGGCGGGCGTGCGCAGTTATGTGGTGCGCCGACTGTATGAGCAGGGGCAGAAGCAACGCTTCAACGCCGTCTATACGCTGCGGGGCGACACGCGCTCGTCCACTTTTGAGCAGAGCCTGCCCATCGCCGTCGATGCCCAACTGCGCTTCGATACCGAAGTGCTACAGGTGCTGGAGAACGGGCAGGCGCGCATGCGCGTCGCCACCCGCTATGTCAAGCAGAGCGTGGACTACTTCGCCGAGACCGAGCTGCCGCCCCCCTACACCGAGACCGTCAAGGTCACCCCGTCGGGCTTCCCCAGCGAGGACGACGCCGAGCGCGTCGTGCAACGGGTCAAGCGCGGCGATCAGAAAGAGCAGGAACAACAACGCGAGGAGCCGAACTTCCCTGGCTTGGACTTCCTGCTGCCGCCGTCCTACTTCCTGCAGTTGATTGGGCTGAATGTGGTGCCCGGTCCCTTTGCGCCGCTGCCCCCCGGCTCGGTGCGCGAGGGCGACGAATGGCAGGTGCGCTACCCGACGCCGTTTATCGACACGCGTGGGGGCAAACTCTCGCTGGAGCAGGCGACGCTCTACACCTACCCTGCTACCGTGCGCGTGGTCGGCGCGACCGAAATCAAGGGGCGTCCCGTGCTGCATGTCAAGCAAATCACCGACGCCGAGATCGACATCCGCTTGGACGACCTGCTGATTGAAATCTCGCGCCTGCGCGACCGCAACATCCCGCGCGGCAGAATCAAGGGCGCCATCAAGGGCGAGATCGACTACTACTACGCGCTCTCGGACGGCTCGCTGGTGCAGGCGTCGGGCTACGAGAAGCTCAAACTCCGCGCCGAGTACGACCCGCAGACCATCCGCGAGTGGGAACCGATTGAAGAGTGGGCGGAGTGGGAGGCGCAGGCGACCTTCCGCCAGACGCTGGCAGAGGAGACGACGCCCGCCGCGCCGCCCAAACAGCCCGCGCGACCCGCCCCGCGCCAACCGAACCGCAGGCGGTAAGCGCGGTTCAGTAGCCGAGTTCGAAGAAGTAGCGCAGCCACTGCCCCGCGATGGGCGCGGCGATTGCGCCCCCGCCGCCCGCCTCTTCCGCCAGCACGCAAATCGCCACGCGCGGGTTCTCGGCGGGCGCAAACGCGATGAACCACGCGTGTGTCTTGCCCCCCTTGCGAAACTCGGCAGAGCCCGTTTTGCCTGCGACGCGCACGCCAGGCACCCGCGCCGCGCCCGCCGTGCCGCGTTCCACCACGCGCACCATGCCCTCGATCACGGCGTCCCAGTGCTGGGGCGACGCCTCGTAGCGGTGAATCACCTCAGGCTCGATGGTCTGCACCCGCGCGCCGTCCTCGCTGCGAATCGCTTTCACCAAGTGCGGACGGTACATCACGCCGCGATTCGCCAGCCCCATCGTCAGCACCGCGCCCTGCAGCGGGGTAATCGTCAGGTAGCCCTGCCCGATGCCGTAGTTGAGCGTCTCGCCGCCGAACCACGGCTGGTTGAACCGCTCGCGCTTCCACTGCGGGTCGGGCACCAGCCCGCTGCGCTCGTGCGGCAGGTCAATCCCCGTGCGTTGCCCCAGCCCGAACGCCCGCGAGAGTTGCGCTAAGGCGTCGGGACCGAGCCGCTGCGCCAGCTGATAGTAAAACACATCACACGAGAAGGCTATCGACTCGTAGAAGTCCACCGAGCCGTGCCGTTTCCAGCAGCGGAAGGTGCGCGTGCCCGCTCGATAGCCGCCCGTACAGGAGACGCCTGTGCGCGTGGTAATCAGTCCGCGCTTGAGTCCCTCCAGCGCGACGATGGGCTTGAAAATCGAGCCGGGCGCGTAGGCGGACTGGATCGCGCGGTTGTTGAGCGGCGCGCGCGGGTCGTTCATCAGCGGGCGCCAGACCGCTTCGGGGATGCGCGGCACAAACAGGTTCGGGTCAAACGACGGCTGGCTGACCATCGCCAGCACCTCGCCCGTGCGGGGGTCTAACGCGACCAGCGCGCCTGTGTGCCCCTGCAGCAGTTCGTATGCCTTCTGTTGCAGGCGCAGGTCAACGCTCAGCACGACGCGGTCGCCCGCCGTCGGTTCGAACTCCTGCAGGGTGCGCACGCGCCTGCCCAGCGGGGTGACCTCCACCTGCTCGCCGCCAGGCTTGCCGTGCAGGTACGCCTCGTAGGTGCGTTCGACGCCGTTTTTGCCCACGAAGTCTTGCCCGTCGTACAGGCGCATCTGCAGCCAGTCGGCGGCGTCCTCTTGGGCGCGCGCGCTGTACGCCTTGAGTTCCTCCTGCGAAATCTGCCCGACATAGCCCAGCAGGTGCGCGAACAGTTTGCCGTGCGGGTAGCGGCGCATCGCCAGCAGCGAGACCTCCACTTCGGGCAGGTTGTATTGGCTCTCCAGCAGGTCTACCGCTTGGTCGAACGCCGCGCCGCGCTGCACCACCAGCGGCGTGAACGGGTTGATGCGCGGGTTCTCGATGAGTTGGCGCAATTCGTCGGGGGCGATGCCCAGCCGTTGGGCGACCAGTGGGATGCGCTCAGGATTGCGGCGCAGCATATCGGGGATAACGCTCACCACAATCTGGGCGCGATTGGTCGCCAGCACGCGCTGGTTGCGGTCAACGATCAAGCCGCGCGGGGGCGGGGTGCGCAATAGGCGCGTGCGTACCAACTCGGCGCGTGCGCTCAGTTCCGCGCCGTGCAGAATCTGCAGGTACCACAGCCGCGCGGTCAGCACGCTTAGCACGACGGCGACCAGCGCAAGCATCCCCCACTCGCGCGCCGTGATGACGCGCTTCTCCTCACGACGGATGCCCAGATACCGTTTCGGACGCTCGATCATCGCTCGCGGATGCCGTGCTTGGTGCAGCGGCGCTTGGGTTCCTTGCCTTTCTCGAAGCGTTTGCGCACGACTTCGGGGCAGTAGTCGGTGGCGAGTAGCCCCGTGTCGGCGCAGATGGCGACCGTGACGAACTCTGGCGGCGGCGGGGGTGGGGGCGGCGCGGGCGGTTTGGCGTCGCGCGGCGCGCTGCTGGGCGCGGCGGGCGTTGCGTCCGACGAGCGGGGCGGAGCAGGCGCGGTAGCGACAGGCATGGTCGGCGCACTGGCAGTGCTGGGCGGGGCAGCCGTCGTCTCCGATGGGCGCGGCGTCGCGGGCGCGTCGGGCACAGCGGGCGGCTCCTGCGGCTGCAGCGCGTCGGGTGGAGGCGCAATCGGCGGCGGGGCGTCGTCGCTGGCGTCATCAGCAGGCGCAGGTTCGCTGACCTCCGCAGGCGGCGGCTCGGGCGCAGGCGCAGGCGTCGCCCGACGCTGCTGACGCTCCTGAATGCGTGCATCAATCGCGTTCACGCGCTCCATCATGTCCGCCCAGATACGGGCGCACACCGTCCCGCCGAACACGCGACGCATCGGGCGGTACTCCCAACGCTGCGTCTGCGGGTTGTAATACTCGCTGGCGACCCACACGACCGCCAGGTACCTGTCGGTGTAGCCGACGAACCATGCATCGCGGTAGTCGCTGGTGGTGCCCGTTTTGCCCCGCGCGTTGGGGATACGCGCCGCCGCCTTGCCCGTGCCGCTGACGACCGCTTGGCGCAGAATCTCGTCCATCCACTGCGCGCTCTGCTTCGACAGCACATTCGGCGTCATCAGCCCCTGCTGCTCCAGCAGCTTAACGCCGTTGCGATCGACGACACGGCGCAGCATGTACGGCTCGCTGCGGTTGCCTCCCAGCGCGAACACGCTGTAGGCGCGGGCGAGTTCGATGGGCTTGACCGCCGACGCGCCCAGCGCCAGCGGCAGCACGGGGTCTAACGGCGATTCGATGCCGAAGCGCGTGCGGGCGAACTCAGCGACCTTATCGGCGCCGACCAGTTGCGCCGCACGCACGGCAGGAATGTTGATGGACGACGCCAGCGCGCGCGTGACGCTGACACTCCCACGGAACCTGCCGTCGGCGTTCTGCGGACGCCAATACTTGCCGCGCACGCCGCTGGGCAGGCTAATCGGCGTGTCCGACAGCACAGAAGTCGGCGTGAGTTTGCCCAGTTCAAACGCAGTCGCGTACACGATGGGCTTGAATGCTGAACCGGGCTGCCGTCGTCCCTGCGTGATGGTGTTGTATTGCGACTTGCGGAAGTTGACCCCGCCGACCAGCGCGCGGATCTCGCTCGTGCGCAGGTCAATCAGCACGACTGCGCCCTGCGTGACGCCCTGCGCCGAGAACGCCTGCACCCCGCGCAGCAGGGCGTCCTCCGCCGCGCGTTGCATCTCCCAGTGCAGCGTGGTCGTTACCTTCAGGTTGCCTTGCAGCAGCAGTTCGCGCCCGTAGAGTCGCTCCAGTTCGCGTAGCACATCCATCACGAAATAGGGGGCGCGGAACTGCGCCTGGGGTCGGCTGCGCGCCAGGCGCAGCGGCTCGGCTTTGGCGGCGTCGCGCTGGTCGGGCGTGATGTAGCCCTCGCGCGCCATCAGGTTCAGCGTCAAGTTGCGCTGGAAAATCGCCTCGTCGGGGTTGCTGAACGGGTCATACGCCGACGGTCGCTGCGGCAGCGACGCCAGCAGGGCGCACTCGGCTAAGGTCAGCCGCTCCAACGGCTTGTTGAAGTAGACGCGCGCCGCCGCCTTGACCCCATACGCGCCGTTGCCGTAGTAGACCTGATTCAGATACAGCTCCAGAATGCGCTCTTTGGTCAGGCGACGCTCCATCTCCTGCGCAAGGATAATCTCCTGCATCTTGCGGGCGAAGGTGCGCTGCTGCGTCAGGAACACATTGCGCGCCAGTTGCTGGGTGAGTGTGCTGCCGCCCTGTCGAATGTCGCCTTCCGTGAGGTTCACCCACAAGGCGCGCGCCGTGCCGCGCCAGTCCACTCCGCTATGCTGCCAGAAGCGGCGATCCTCTTTGGCAATCGTGGCGTTGATGAGGTGCTTGGGAATCTCCTCCAGCGCAGCGGGTTCGCGATACTCTTCGGCGATTCGCGCCAGTTGCACCCCGTCCGCCGAGTAGATGAAACTCGCCTCGCGCGGCTGGTAGGTCTCGATCGCGCTCACGGAGGGCATCATCTGCGCCACTTGGTAATACAGCACCCCTGCGAAGGTCATCCCGCCCAGCAGGAGTATCAGCATGAGCAGCGTCAGGTACGCCAGCAGCCGCTTCCACCAGCGACGACGCTTGCGCTTGCGCGGCTGCACCTGCCCACCCGCCGACACCGACTTGCGCATCGACACAGTAAAGTATACCTGTTGCAAGCGCAACGCGCGCGCCGCTCAGCGTAGCGAAAGAATCTCTACCGTGCGTTCAGGCAGCGTGATGACGGCGCAGGTGGGGGTGTCCGTCAGCCAGCCGCACACCTCGCCAGGGTTCAGCACGAGGCACGCGCCGACCGTGCGCAACTCCTGCTGGTGCGTGTGCCCGTAGATCACGAGGTCGTACAGCCCGCTGCGTGCGAACGCCTCCACAGGCTCTGGCTCATGCACCATCGCGATACGGCAGCCCTCCACCTCCAGAAACAGCGGTTGCACCTGCACCTGCCCGATTTCACTCAGTCGGCGCGTGAGTCCGACGCGCTCGCCGTCGTTGTTGCCGAAAATCCCCAGCACCCGACACGGCAGCCGCTGCAGTTCATTCACCACGAACGGCGCGACATAGTCGCCCGCGTGCAGCGCCAGCTCCACCTGCAGGTCGCAGAGCGCGTCCACCGCGCGGCGCAGATAGCCCAGATGGTCGTGCGTGTCCGACAAGACGCCGATGCGCATGTCAAGTATGGTTTCGCTACTCGTACACGATTCCTGCTCCCCTCAAGATTTGGCTGTCTAATCCCACAATACCGCTATAGAATCGGAGGCAACTATGCAGATGGGACGCCAAATCAACCGTTCGATTGTGTGGACACTGGCGCTGACGATTGGCTGTGCAACCGCTGTCGTGCTTGCGCTGAACAGCTGGCTCATCTACAGTTCGGCGCGACAAACGCTGATTCGTGAAACCGAAGCATTTGGCAAACAGATTACTGCAAAGACCATCGCAGAGATGGGAATTTACTTGAAGCAATTCGCCGCTGTGCCGACTGTGATGGCACAGCGCCAGCAAATAATCGGCAAAGACCCTGACCCAGACATTATTCGCTTTTTAGCAAGCGTGCTGCAAACGCAGCCAGCAGAGATTGTCAGCGCATACTACGCCTACGAACATCGGTTTCCACCTGATCCAAAGCGCATCCCCATAGTCACGCGCTCCTCTTTCCCAAATGCTGAAAAAGTGGCTGCT
Source organism: Armatimonadota bacterium (assembly GCA_023511915.1). Classification (GTDB taxonomy): domain Bacteria; phylum Armatimonadota; class Fimbriimonadia; order Fimbriimonadales; family GBS-DC; genus GBS-DC. The sequence continues at coordinate 45,659 of JAIMAN010000012.1, read as the reverse complement.
GACTACGACCAACACGATGCCCACCAAGAGTGGTACCAAAAGCCCAAAAAGACAGGTGCGCTCAGCATCACAGAACCGTACTACGACGCTGGTTCCGTCAACACAACGATGGTGAGCGTGACTGTGCCGCTGTACACGCCTCAAAAGCAGTTTTATGGGGTCGCAGGTGTGGACATTACGCTGGACGGTTTGGCAAAGCGCACGGCGGGAGCGCGCATCCTGCGCGAGGAGTTCAAAGACCGCGAGTTCGCGATGCTCGTCAGCGAGGGCGGCACCATCATCGCCCACCCCAACAAACAACTCCTCCTGCGCAAGGACTTCGAGGGCACGAAACTCAGCCAACTCCCCGAAGGCAAAGTGGTGGGCAACACCAAAAGCGGCTTTCAACGCGCCGTCATCGATGGACAACCGCGCTACCTGTTCTGGGACACCGTGCCCACTGCCAACTGGAAACTTATCGTGAGCGTGGACAAGGGCGCGATTTTGGCGCCGTTAGCGGGGCTACGGGCGCGAGCAATCGGCACGACCGTGCTGGCAATCGCGCTGATGAGCGCACTGGCAGGGCTGCTGACCTATCGCGCCCTGCGTCCGTTGCGCGAGATGACCGCGTGGGCAAAACGCGCCAGTGAAGGACAAGGCGACCTCACGCAGCGGCTGACCATCCACCGCGAAGACGAGCTGGGCGAGTTCGCAGGCTACTTCAACCGCTTCATGGATCGGCTGCAGGAGATGGTTCTGCAAGTCCGCCACGCCAGCGAACAACTGCTGTCTGTGAACCAACAAACCCAACACGCAACTGACGAACTGGCACACCTGGCGCACGAAGTCAGCCGCGCCGCCACCGAAACCGAACATGCCAGCCAGCAGTTTGTGGGCGAACTGCAGCAGAATGTGCGGGCGGTGGAGGCGTTCCAAAATACGGTCGCCGCATTCGCCCGCCAGTCCGAACAGACCGCCCAACTGGTGCAGCAAGGCGCACAGATTATCGCCGAACTGCAGCGCGTCGTCAGTGAGGTCTCGCAAGGCGCGGAACAGACCGCCCACACCGCCTCCGACGGACTGGAATCGGTACGCCAGATGGAGCAGGGCGTGCAGCACGCCGCCAACCAACTCCGCTCCGCCAGCGAGCGCACGCAACAGGTCGCCCACGCCGCCGAAGCGGGCGCACAGACGCTCGCCCAAGCCACCGACGCCGTGCGCCGCATCGCCAGCGATGTGCAACAGGTCGGACAGGAACTGGAAGCGCTGGCAGCGATGTCTACCTCCATCAGTGAAATCGTGCGCACGATTGAGGAAATCGCCCGCCAGACGAACCTGCTCGCACTCAACGCCGCGATTGAAGCTGCCCGCGCAGGCGAGGCGGGACGCGGCTTCGCCGTGGTCGCCGAAGAGGTGCGTCGGCTGGCGGAGCGCAGCGCGAACGCCACGCGCGACATCCAGCGCATCATTCAGCAGGTGCTGGAGCGCACGCAGAGTTCGCTGACCGCGTTGGAGACGACCACGCAGTCGGTCAGTGTAGGCGTGCAACAAGCCGACGACGTGCAACAGCAGCTCCAACAAGTGCTGAACGCCGTGCAACAAATCGACGCCCAAGTGCAGCAAGCCGTCAACTCGATGCAGGCAGTTGCCCAAGACAGCCGTTCCACGCTGGAGCGCATCGAGAGCATCGCCGCAATCGCCGAGCAGACCAGCGCAGCGACCGAAGAGATGAACGCCGAGATGTCCACCGCGAGCCAGAATATGGCGCAGGTGGCGTCCATCGCACGCGACTTGGGGCAGCGGTCAGAGATGCTCACGCACGAAAGCAGCGGGATTGTGCATTCGCTGCAGGATGTGGCACAGGCTGGGATGTCGATTACGCAACGCGCGACGCAATCGGCGCACGCATCTCAAGCGCAGTTGCAGACACTCCAGCAGGTGCAACAGATGACGGCGCAGCTGGACGCGCTCTCTGGCGAACTGGAGCAGCGACTGAGCCTGTTCAAGGTAGACAACGAGACGCCATCGCTGCAAGTGGTGGAGACCCCGCGCGCGGCGTAACTCTGCCCTGCGCCGAACCTACCGCGCCGACGCCTAACCCGCGTCGGCGCGGTTTTGGGGCATGCAGGTATACTCCCGTTGCGATGCAAAAACCCGACTTTCACGGGCGCACGCGCGTGCTGATTGTCGGCGGCGGGCTGGGCGGGTGCGCGGCGGCGATGGCATCCGCGTCGCTGGGCGTGCCCACCCTGCTGGCAATAGACCCCGACGAGTGGCTCGGCGGGCAACTCACCGCGCAAGCCGTGCCCCCCGACGAACACCGCTGGATCGAACAGCAAGGCTGCACGCGCCGCTACCGACTCCTGCGCGACTCCATCCGCGACTTCTACCGCCGCTACTACCCCCTCACCGACGCCGCCCGCGCCGAACCGTACCTGAACCCTGGCGGGGGCTGGGTCAGCGGGCTGTGCTGCGAGCCGCGCGTCGCCCTCCATGTGCTGGAGGGTATGCTGGCGTACCCCCAGATGCGCGGCAACCTGGGCATCTGGCGCATGTTCCCTCTCGAAGCCGATACCGACGGCGACCGCATCCGCGGCGTGCTGTTCCAACTGCCTGAACAGCCTGCGAACTACTTCGTGGAGGCGGACTACATCTTGGACGCCACCGAAACAGGCGAGTTGCTGCCGATAGCGGGCGTGGAGTTCGTCACGGGCGCGGAATCGCAACGCGACACGGGCGAGCCACACGCCAAACCGGAAGCCGAGCCGCACAACATGCAGGCGTTCACTTGGTGCTTCGCGATGGGCTACGACCCCGACGGCGACTATGTGGGCAGCAAGCCGCATGGCTACGACTTCTGGAGGGCGTACCAGCCCCCGTTTTGGCACGCGCCGTTTTTCAGCTGGACAGATGTGAACCCCATCACGCGGGAGCCGCGCCGCCTGAGCCTGTTCGGCGAGGACGGCGCGCCCGCCATGTTCCGCTACCGCCAGATTGTGAACCCCGACCTGTACCCGCCCGACCGCGCCCCGCGCCCCGTGACCATCGTGAACTGGCCCCAGAACGACTACTTTCTGGGCAACCTCTATCCGCCCGCGGGCGCGGAGAAGCACGCCATTGACTGGGAGCAGGCGTTCAAGGCGCGGGAACTGTCCGAGTGCCTGCTGTATTGGCTGCAGACGGAGGCGCCCCGTCCCGACGGCGGCGTCGGCTACAAGGGACTGCACCTGTGCCCCGAGATTGTCGGCACGACGGGGATTTTCGGCGGCTTCGCGCAGGCGGTCTATGTGCGCGAATCGCGGCGCATCAGGGCGCGCTTCACGATTCTGGAACAGCATGTGAGCGCAGAGTGTCGCCCAGACGCGACGCTGGCAGAGCCGTTCCCCGACAGCGTTGGGGTCGGGCACTATCGGATTGACCTACACCCCAGCACAGGCGGCGACAACTACATCGACATCGCGACGCTGCCGTTCCAGATTCCGCTGGGCGCGCTGATTCCCGTGCGGGTGCGCAACCTGCTGCCCGCGTGCAAAAACATCGGCACGACGCACATCACCAACGGCTGCTACCGTCTGCACCCTGTGGAGTGGAACATCGGCGAGTCGGCGGGTCTGCTGGCGGCGTTTTGCGTGCTGCGCGGCGTCGAACCGCACCAAGTGTACGAAACGCCCGCCCTGCTGGAGGCGTACCAGAACTTGCTGCGCGACCAAGGAATACAGTTGGCGTGGGAGCTATGATGCAAGGCATCTACATCCACATTCCGTTCTGTCATCGCAAGTGCGGCTACTGCGACTTCAATAGCTACGCGAGGCTGGACGCGCTGGTCGCGCCGTTCGTGGACGCGCTGCACCGCGAGATTGAACAGTCGCCCTACGCAGGCGCGCACTTCGACACGGTCTTTTTCGGCGGCGGCACGCCCACCTACTTGGACGGCGCAACGCTGGCAGGCATTTTGGAACACCTCACGCGGCGATTCGCCATCCCGTCGGACGCCGAAATCACCTGCGAGGCGAACCCTGGCAGCGTCTCGCTGGAACAGCTGCGCACGCTGCGGCAGGCGGGCTTCAACCGCCTCAGCTTCGGCGTGCAGTCGTTCCACCCCGACGAGCTGCGGCGCATGGAGCGCATCCACACGCCCGAAGAGGTCGTGCAAAGCGTGGCGTGGGCGCGGGCAGCGGGCTTTACGAACCTGAACTTAGACCTCATCTTCGCGCTACCCCAACAGACGCTGGAACGCTGGGCGGCAAGCCTACAGCAAGCGATTGCCCTGCAGCCCGAACACCTGTCGCTGTACGCGCTGATGCTGGAGCCGAACACGCGCTTCTATCACCTGTACCAGAAGGGCAAACTGCGCCTGCCCGACGACGAGACGCAGGTCGCCATGTACCGCCTCGCGCAGCAGCGCACCGCGCAGGCGGGCTACCAGCAGTACGAAATCTCCAACTATGCGCTGCCTGGCTACGAGTGCCAGCACAACCTCGTCTACTGGCGCAACGCGCCGTACCTTGGCTTCGGACCGGGCGCGGTGTCATATATGGAGGGCAGACGGTGGACGAACATCAAGCACCCACGCGAGTATATTCGCCGTGTGCAGGCGGGCGAGCCGCTGGAGCTGGAGTGGGAGCGGCTGACGGGGTGGGACGCCGTCGCCGAGACGCTGATGCTGGGGCTGCGCATGCGCGCGGGTGTAGACCTCGCCGTGCTGGAGACGCGCTTCGGGCTGCCCATCCGTGCGCACTACGCGCCCGTACTTGGGCAACTGACCCAGCGCGACTGGCTCGAACGCGACGGCGACATCATCCGCCTCACCGACAAGGGCTTACTCTGGCACAGCGAGGTCGCGCTTGCCTTCTTCGAGAAGTAGGGGGTATACTGCATGCAGGGGGGGACAGTATGCAACAGACGACGGGCACGAGCGCAATAGCGAGCCTCGTATTGGGGATTGTTGCGTTAGTGACGCTGCTAACAGCAGGCATCTGGTGGGGCTGTCTGCCGTTGCCGCTGATCTTGGGGATTCTGGCGTGGATTTTCGGCAAAAACGCCATGAACGCCATCGACGCGGGCTTTGGCAACCCTAACGAACGCGGCATGGCGGTCGCGGGCTACATCATGGGCATCATCTCCGTTGTGCTATCCGTGCTGGGGCTGTGCTGTCTCGGCGGCGCGATTGCAGGCATTATCGGGCTAAGCGCCGCGCCGTTTTGGGGACAGTGGCAGTTCCAGTTCTGACTGCACACAGAGCCGCCGTTGCAGGTATAATATCTTCGGAGGCGACACGCTATGAAAAACGGCAACGGCTCTATCCGAAACATCCGTCTCAAAATCCGTCGGCAGGACGGTCCGAACCAGAAGCCGTATTGGCAAGAGTTCACGCTGCCCTACCGACCCAACATGAATGTCATCTCCTGCTTGATGGAGATTCAGCGCAACCCTGTGGATAGCAGCGGGCAAGCCATCTCGCCCCCCGCGTGGGAGGCGGCGTGCTTGGAGCAGGTATGCGGCACCTGCACGATGGTGGTCAACGGCGTCGTGCAGCAATCGTGCGCCGCGCTTGTCGATCAGGTGGGCGTGCACAAGGGGGATACCCTCGAAGTGACTCTGGAGCCGATGAGCAAGTTCCCCGTTGTGCGCGACCTGATTGTGGATCGCTCGCGGATGTTCGAGGCGCTCAAAAAGGTGCAGGCGTGGGTGCCGATGGACGGCTACCACGACTTGGGTCCGGGACCGCGCGTGGACGACGCGACGCGCGAGTTGCGTTATGCGTTCGCGCGCTGCATGACCTGCGGCTGCTGTATGGAGGCGTGCCCGCAGTACGGCGAGCATTCGGCGTTTATCGGTCCCGCGCCGATTGCACAAGCGCGCCTGTTCAACTTGCACTACGCAGGGGCGACCTTAGCCAACGAGCGACTGGAGGTGCTGTCGGGACCTGAGGGCATCACAGGCTGCGGCAACGCCCAGAACTGCGTCAAGGTGTGCCCCAAAGGCATCCCGCTCACCCGCGCAATTGCCGAACTGAACCGCGACACGACCATCTACCGCCTGAAGAAGTGGCTGGGCATCATCCCCGACAAACTGGTCGGCGAGGGCGCGGAGTGATGCGAATCTTGGTCACCAACGACGATGGAGTCTACGCCGAGGGGATTCGGACGCTGGCGAAGCGTCTGGAGCCTCTCGGCGAAGTGTTTGTGGTCGCGCCTGACCGCCCGCGCAGCGCGACGGGGCACTCAATCACACTGCACAAGCCGCTGCGCCTGCATCGCATCCACCTACCCGATGGCAGCGTTGCCTACGCCACCAACGGCACACCGACCGACTGCGTGACTCTGGGCGCGCACGCCGTGTTGAACCATCGCGTCGATCTCGTGGCGTCGGGCATCAACGCGGGACCGAACCTGGGCTGGGACTTGACCTATTCGGGCACGATTGCCGCCGCGATTGAGGGCGCGATTCACGGCATCAACGCTTTCGCCGTGTCGCTGGCGGCGGAGGAGGTGCTGCCGCTGGCGCGCGCGGAAGCGACCAACGAACCGTTCCAGAGCGAGCTACCCCCGATGCACTACGAGACCGCCGCGCTTGCCGCGCTGAACATCGCCCGCCTGCTGCGCGAACACCCCCTGCCCCCGCACACCTTCCTGAATGTGAATGTGCCCAACCTGCCCATTCACGAGATTCGCGGCTACCAAATCACCGCGCTGGGCAAGCGCCAGTACGCTGACCGTATCGAGTCGCGCGTCGACCCTGCAGGACGCCCCTACTACTGGCTCAGCGGCAGCCTTGTGGAAGAGCGCGACCAACCCGGCACCGATGTGTACGCCGTTGCGCACGGCTATGTGTCGATCACGCCCGTGCATCTGGACTTCACGGCGTACAACCTGCTCGAGCCGATGCAGGAGTGGCTGAGCAAACTGCGCCTGATTACCGACGGGGCGCAGGGCTAACTTTGGGGCGGCAAGTAGGCGCGAGCCTGCTCAATAAACGCCTCAAGGTCTGGCGCACTTAAGGCAGCATCGTGAAGCAGTTCCAGCGTTTCTGGGGTTGATAACTGCTCCACGAGCGCACGCGCACGCTCCGCAGCCTCGCCAAAGCGGCTCGTGAGCACGCGCACAATCGCCCACTTCAGCGATTCAACGCGCCCTTGCTGGATACCCTGCTGAATACCCTGCTGGGTACCCTGTTCAATCCCTTGGAGCAAGCCGCGCTCGATCGCCCGCCGCTCTATGCGGGACACGAAGGTCGTCCCGCGCTCGCGCTTATACTGCTCGATAAACTCCTCGAGCTGCTGTTCGTATGTCTCTGGCAGCATCAGTACCCACTCCATCAGACGCAAGATTTGCGCCTTGTCATCTTCATTATACCCATATTCCCATAGCAGGCGCGTGAGCTGTTTTCGTGCATCGAGACGCGCATCGGCATCCTGCTCGGTCTCCATCGATCGGCGGAACGCCAAAAGCATGAGCGCGGCGGCGTTCCGCTCCTTCGCTTGTGCTTCCAGCTGCGCAACATCCATCTTGAGCAACTTCACGGTATGGTACTCGAACTCCAACCGCGTGCCTGGCAAATCGCGCGTGTAGCGACGCGGCTCCCAGTTCGGGTTCTTATCCGCCAATATCACGATGCACACAATGTCTGTGTTCAGCTCCAGCCATCCGCGCGCGAAGTAGGTGAACACGCGCTTGCCCAAATCAACCACAAACTGGGACTGCGCTTCAATCAGGATATGGATGCAGTAGGTCGCGCCGTTCGTGAGCCACACGCGCACGAGGCGGTCTACATGCAATCTGCCCGTTTCGCTGCGGGGCGAGATGCGACGCAGTTCGGTGTCGAGGAACTGAGGCTCTCGACTCCAGTCAATCATCCTATGAAGTTCGGGTAAGAGCAGGCGAATCAGGTCGCGGAAGAAGACCGTAATGAACTCCTTCCACGGGCTGTCATAGTCCATGCGTTCCGTTGCGCGGCGTCTTCTCACGGGCGATGTAGTTCTGCATAGCCGCGCAGAGTCCTACTGTGTCTGCCAAACCCTATCTACTTGCGCCTGCAGGAACGCCAGCGACCTGCGGAAGCCTTCGTCGCCCTGCGCCTGCCCGTCCTCGATGCTCAGATACCCTGCGTAGCCGCGTTCCTTGAGTATGCGCAGCAGCGGCTCGAACGGAACTGCCCCCTCGCCCAGCACGCTGTGCTGATACTCGCCGGGCAAGCGGTCGCCCGCATGCACATGGTGTACCTTGTGCGCCACCCGCTGCAGCAGCGCGACGGGGTCGGCGCCCGTCATCAGCGGGTTGGCGAAATCGAAGTTCACGCGCACGGGCGTCTGCTCAATCAGCACGAACACCTGCAGGAACCGCTCGGTCTGGAACGAGAAGTCCTCGCGCGTCCACAGGCGATCTTTGTAGTGGTTTTCGTAGCAGGGGTAGACACCGCGGGGGATAGCGTACTCCGCCAGCGCGACCATGCAGTCGGCGGCGTAGCGGGCGGCGTCGTCGGGTTCGATGCCGTCGTGGAGCATGCCTGCGGTGGTGCGCACGGCGTCCGCGCCGAGTTCCGCCGCCCAGTCCACCCGTTGGCGCATCGCGTCCAGTTCCGCTTGGCGCACGGCGGGGTCAGGGTGCGTGAAGTCGGGTGCGCAGGTGACTTGGCTCACGCGCAGCCCAAGCGCGTTCAACTCCGCCTTGAGCGCGGGCAGCATCGCGTCGCTGAGAAAAGCGTGATAGATCTCCACCGCCTGCACGCCGAACGCGGGCGCCTGGCGCAGCCAGTCCCACAGGGTCATCTGCCCCTGCAGCACAGGGTGAATGTGGCGCACGGGCATCCAAGCAATCGTCGGCTTAGCCATCTTTGAGCAAGCGATTGATGCGGTCAGCGTCGCGCAGCGACGGATCGTCCACGAAGATGAGTCGCGGGATGCGCTTCAGGTGCAACCGCTTGCCCAACAGACCCTTGATGTAGCCTGCGGAATGCTGCAGCCGTTCCAAGGTTTGGGCGCGTCGACGTTCGTCGCCCAACACGCTCACATAGACCGTCGCCTGCGAGAGATCGCGGGCGACCTTCACGCTCGTAATCGTCGCCAAGCCCAAGTCCTGTCCTGCAAGGTCTTTCAACAGCACCTGACTGATCTCTGCAGTCAGGAGCGATTCCAATCGTTCCATGCGTCCGCCCATTGGCGTCCTCCTTCTGTAGGCGGGTGTCTTTTGCGTCCGCGTCCTTGCGGATGCGCGCCTCGCCGTGTGTTCACAAGAGCTCTAAATGGCTCTCCAAGAGCATAATACGCCCTTCGGTCTCTAAGCGTTGCAGCACGGAGTCCAGCACGCGATTGACGAAATCGGTCTGATTGCCGACGCACGCCATCGCCAAGCACGCCCGCTGATGGAGGTCGTGGTGGTCGACTTCGGCGACCGACAGGTTGAAGTCGTTGCGCAGGCGCGCAATCAGGCTCTGCACAACCTGTCGCTTCTCCTTCAGCGAGCGACAACCGCCAATATGCAGTTCGACGGTCAAGACGCCGATTCGTGCCGCCATCGAGGAAAGTATACCCGTGTGGGGGGGCGAAAACGGGTATCCTCATGCGTGATGTTCTGGCGCGCGGCGGTATTGGTGTTCTTGGTCGATCAGGTGGTCAAGTGGTGGGCGACTCACGGTCTGACGCTGGATCAGTCTGTGCCTGTGCTGCCCCCGTATTTCTATCTGACGCTGACGCACAACACGGGGATCGCGTTCGGGCTATTGGAGGGGCGCGGCTGGCTGACCATCCCGCTGACGCTGTGCGTGGCGGGCGGGCTGGTGTGGTATCAGTGTCGGCACACGCCGTCGCGCAGCGTGCAACTGCTGACAGGGCTGCTGCTGGGCGGCGCGATGGGCAACTTCGTTGATCGTCTGCGGCTCGGCTATGTGGTGGACATGTTCGACTTCGTGGTCTGGCCCGTGTTCAATGTGGCGGATATGGCGATTACCTGCTCGCTGCTGGGGCTGATGGCGCTGCAGTTTGTGGGGGCGCGTGCGCCTGAGACGCCGACCGCTGCAGGCGCCTCCGAGGAGCCGCCGCGATGATGCCCGAACTGGTGCGAATCGGCGGGCTGACGCTCTACACCTACGGGTTCATGTGGGTGGTGGGCATCTGGCTGGCGGTGTGGTGGGGGCTGCGCCGCACGCCACGCTACAGAGTCGCGCCTGACGATGCGCTCGACATCGCCTTCTGGAGCATCCTGACAGGGATTTTGGGCGGGCGTGTGGCGTTCGTCCTGACCAACTGGTCGCAGTACGCGCCTGACCCGCTGAGTGTGCTGCGCGTGTGGGAGGGCGGGATGTCCTACTTTGGGGGCTTCGGGCTGGCGATTGCGACGGCGATTTACCTGATTCGGGCGCGGCGCGTCCCGATTTGGCAGTTGGGCGATTTGGCGGCGCCGTCGCTCGCGCTGGGCTATGGGATTGCACGCATCGGCTGCTTCGCGGCGGGCTGCTGCTACGGCGCGCCGACCGACCTGCCGTGGGGCGTGCTGTTTCCTGGACACACGCACCCCGCTCACCCAACGCAACTCTATGCGACGGGGATGAACCTGCTGATTTTCGCGGGGCTATCGTGGCTGGAGCCGCGCCGACGGTTCGAAGGGCAACTGTTCGCGCTGTTTCTCGTGTTGCACGGGCTGTACCGTTTCATCAACGAGTTTTTCCGTGCTGGGGCGACCTCCGCGCTGATGCTCGGCGCGTTCACCTACGGGCATCTGGTCGCCGCAGTGGTGACGGGAATAGGAATTGCGCTGTATTGGATTTTGGCGCGGCGTCGCACTCGAACACATGTGGCGAATGCTTTTGGTGATGTGTAGTGTGAGATGAGTTAACGCTCACCCGCAAGCAATAGTACCTCGTTGACTAAATCCGCGCTTAGGAAAAAACCTCTCTCCATAAGAGTTTTGAGATAGTCTCCAACTGCGGGAATTATGCCCATTTGCTTAAGCAAGAGCAAGTGTCCAAGCGTTCCGCTTGCAGCACGGGAATCTGGGCGACCGTAGCCAGTTCAGACTCGCTTGCGCCTGCGGTAAACTCTTGCCAGACCCGATTGGGAACCAGCACCCTTGAGTGAACCGCCTCAAGCGTCTGAAGGAGTTCCAGCCACTGCAAGGCAATCAGGACTGATGTATCCGCAACGGCTTCTACCTTTCGTGAATCTGCCATTCTATAGACTCTATGTCGTGGGCAAGCTCCCCTGCAGGATAGTTTAGTGTGGGTAGTCCGAGGCTTGCCAGAAAGGGAATAAACTCGCGCATAGGCATCGCGGCTAACTGCGCGGCTTGAGCCAACGAGAGGATGTTGCGCGTGTAGAGAGACGCAGCGAGCATCCGACGCGCTTCCATCTCCAGCGTTTCGGCAGAGTAGCCCGCCAATTCCAGTGTGGTCTTCAGCTGTTCTGGTATCACTACCTCAAGTAGGAGTGCCATCGGTTGATTTTACCCTCAGTGAAACTTCGCTGCGAGCCAGCGTTCGGCGTCCAGCGCCGCCATACAGCCTGTGCCCGCCGCCGTGACCGCCTGCCGATACACTTTGTCCATCACATCGCCGCAGGCAAACACGCCCTCGACGCTGGTGTAAGTGCCGTTGCGGGTGATGATGTAGCCCTGCTCGTCCATCTCCAAAACGCCCTGAAAGATTTGGGTGTTCGGGGTGTGCCCAATCGCGATGAACACGCCGTCAATCGGGAAGTCGTACTCCTCGTCGGTTTTGAGGTTGTGCAGGCGCACGCCCGTGACCTTGCCCGCGTTCACATCGTAGATGTCGCGCACGACAGTGTTCCAGATGAATTCGATCTTGGGGTTGCGGAAGGCGCGCTCTTGCATGATTTTGGAGGCGCGCAGTACGTCGCGGCGGTGAACCACATAGACCCGCTCGCAGTGGTTAGTGAGGTAGGTCGCCTCTTCCATCGCGGTGTCGCCCCCGCCGACCACAATCACGCGCTTGCCCCTGAAAAAGAACCCGTCGCAGGTGGCGCACGCCGACACGCCCCTGCCCTGCAGTTTCGCCTCGCTCTCCAGCCCCAGCCACTTGGCGGACGCGCCCGTCGAGACAATCACTGCCTGTGCGCGGTACTCCTTGCCCGCGTCGCTCCACAGACGGAACGGATGCCCGCTGAAGTCCACCTGCGCAATCGTCTCGTACAAGATGCGCGTGTCGAACCGCTCCGCCTGCTTGCGGAACAGCTCCATCAGCTCAGGTCCCTGAATGCCGTCGGGGAAGCCGGGGTAGTTCTCCACATCGGTCGTAATCATCAGCTGCCCGCCAGGCTGGATGCCCGCAAACAGCAGCGGCTGCAAACTCGCGCGCGCGGCGTAAATCGCCGCCGTGTAGCCCGCAGGTCCCGACCCGACGATAATCAGTTTCTCGACGCCGTCCATATCGCCCCAAAGTGTACCCCAACCGTGCAGGGCAGCGTGAACGGCTTCGGATCGCCCCTTCGCAGGGTTTGCGGGCTGACCCCCTAAAGATTCTGCGCCCTCCAGCCGATAATTTTCGTAGGTTCGCGCGCGGAACCAAACACACAACGAAGGAGGACTGAATGATGAGTCGAGTGTTCTTTGCAACGGGCGGTACGGAGCTGACGCGCTCCTTTGACGCCACGACGCCAACCAACTGGTATGTTTGCACCGTACCCGACACGACCCGCACGGTGAACGAGTTCCAGACAGGCAACTGGAGCGCAACCTTCGTGTTCTGGGCGACCCCGACAGGACAAGTGGACAACTTCAACGCGCAGACCTTCGTGAACCAGATAACCTCGTCGAACACGCACCCCCCGTTCTTCCTGATTATTCCGAGCCAGTACGAGACCTATGCGACCCAGTGGCAGCGCGAGACGGGCGCGTCGGGCTATGTGATTTGGAACCCGAACGCGACGCCGTCCGAGTTCATTACCCAGGTGCGCAACATCCTGAACCAGTTCAACATCGAAGCGGCGTAGTGTCCAGTCGCCTGTATCCCCAAGCCCTCCCCTGCTGTGTGGTGGGGGAGGGCTTTTGCGTTATACCCCGATGACTGCCTTGCATCGGGTGCACAGTTCCGTTTCGGCGTCCACATCGGGCAGCACGAGCCAGCAGCGGGCGCACTTTCGCCCAGAGGCAGGGCTGACCTCCACCTGCAGGTCGCCGTCGGTGGGGACGACCTGCGCCTGCGAGACGCCGAACACGCGCGCAAGCAGGTTGTCGGGTGCGGGCGGCGTCGGATACGCGCTGAGAATCGCATACAGCGGGTCAGGCGCACGCACGACCACCTGTGCGCTCATCGGGTTAGGGATGCGCTTCGCGTTTTTCGCCTCCTCGACGGCGCGGTTGACCGCCTCGCGCGCCTCCAGTATCTGCTCCCAGCGCTGTAGCAGTGCGTCGTCGCGCCAGTCGTCGCGCACGGTCGGGAAGTCCGCCAAGTGGACGCTGACGGGCTTGTCGGGCACGGGCAGCCGCTGCCAGACCTCTTCGGCTGTGTGCGGGATCATCGGCGCGAGCAGGCGCACCAGCGCGCTCGCCAGCTCATACAGCACGGTCTGCGCCCCGCGCCGCGCCGCTGAACCCCGCGCCTCCGCGTACAGGCGGTCTTTGATGACATCCAAGTAGAACGCGCTCAACTCCACATTACAGAACCGCCGCGTCTCGTGGTAGAAGCGGTGGTACTCGAACGATTCGTAGGCGTTCAGGGCGTAGCGCAGGTACGCCTGCAGGCGCGCCAGCATCCAGCGGTCAAGGTCGTTGAGTTGGTCATAGGGTACGGCGTCGCGCGCGGGGTCAAAATCGGCGAGGTTGCCAATCATAAAGCGCAGCGTGTTGCGAATCTGGCGATAGGCGTCGGCGACATACTTGAGAATCTCGTCCGAGAGGCGCACATCCTCGAAGTATTCGCACGAGGCGACCCATAGGCGCAGCACATCCGCGCCCATCGTTTGGGTGACCTCCAGCGGGCTGACGACATTGCCTTCGCTTTTGCTCATCTTGCGTCCCTCGCCGTCCAGCACGAAGCCGTGCGTCAGCACAGCGCGATAGGGCGCAGCGTCGCGCGTGCCGATGGCAATCATCAGGCTGGAGTTGAACCAGCCGCGATACTGGTCGGAGCCTTCCAAGTAGAGGTCGGCGGGCCAGCGCAGGTTCGGGCGCGTCTCCAGCACCAGCCGATTCGTGCTGCCCGAATCGAACCACACATCCAGCACATCGGTCTCCTTGCGGAAGGTGGTTGCGCCGCACTTGGGACACGCGAAGCCGTCGGGCAGGAAGTAGTCGGCGGGGTGCGTGAACCACACATCGGAGCCTTCGCGCTCGATGATTTGTGCCACGCGCTCAATCAAGTCGGGCTGCAGGATCGCCTCGCCGCACGCCTCGCAGTAGAAGGCGGGGATACCGACGCCCCACGCCCGCTGACGGCTCAGCGTCCAGTCAGGTCGGTTCTGCACCATCGCCATGAGTCGTGCAGCGCCTTCGGGGGGGATACAGCGCACGCCGCGAATCGCTTCAAGGGCGCGTTCGCGGTGCCCCGCGTGGTCGATACTCATGAACCACTGCACGGTGGCGCGGAAGATCAGCGGGGTGTCGCACCGCCAGCAGTGCGGGTAGTTGTGGTGGTACGGCTCGTAATGCAGCAGCGCGCCGACGGACTTCAGCCGCTCGATGACGGCGCGGTTGCCGTCGGGCGTGATGGGCAACCCACGGAACTCGCCTGCCTCGTCGGTGAACACGCCCGCCGCATCCACAGGGCACAGCACGGGCAGCCCGTACTTTTTGCCTGTCGCAAAGTCCTCTGCACCGTGCCCCGGCGCGGTATGCACCACGCCCGTGCCCTCGTCCGCCGACACATAGTCCGCCAGCACGACGGGCGACTCGCGCTCGAAAATCGGATGGCGGGCGACCGCGCCTTCCAGGTGCGCGCCCGTCGTCGTGCCCAGCACAGTGTAGTCGCGAACGCCGAACACCTCCATCGTCGGGGCGACCAGCCGATGCGCCAGCAGGTACACCGCGCCATCCGCCTGCACATAGGCGTACTCCAGTTCGGGATGCACCGCCAGCGCGAGGTTCGCGGGAATCGTCCACGGCGTGGTCGTCCAAATCAGGATGCGCAGGTTCTCCGTCGCGGGCGCGTCGGCGGGCGGCTTGACCACAGGGAACGCCCCATAGATCGAGTCGGAGACCTTCGGTTCGTACTCCACCTCCGCGTCGGCGAGCGCGGTCTGGCAAGTGGGGCACCAGAGCGTGGGGCGCAGCCCGCGATAGATGTAGCCGCGCCGCGCTAACTCGCCGAAGATGCGCACAATCCCCGCTTCGAGGGCGTAGTCCATCGTGAGGTAGGGGTTGTCCCACTCGCCGACGAGCCCCAAGCGTTCGAACTGCTCGCGTTGCACCTGCACGAAGTGCTGGGCGTATTCGCGGCATGCGCGGCGCAGGGTCGCCTTGTCGGGCTTCTCGCCCCGCGCGAGGAACTCCTTGCTCACGGCGTTCTCGATGGGCATGCCGTGATTATCCCAGCCGGGCACAAACGGCGTGCGGTAGCCGCGCATGCAGTAGGAGCGCACCACGATGTCCTTGAGCGTCTTGTTGAGCGCGTGCCCGATATGGATGTCGCCGTTGGAGTAGGGCGGTCCGTCGTGCAGAATAAAGTCGCCGTTGGGGGCGGGCTTGGCGAGCATCTTGCCGTACAGGTCTATCTCGCGCCAGAAGGCTTGCCAGCGCGGCTCCTGTTCGGGCAGGTTCGCCCGCATCGGGATGGTCTGCTCATCCTTCGGTAGGTGGAGTGTGTCTCGGTAGTTGTGCGCCATAGGTGCGCCGATTATACCTTACACAGCGCGCCTACGCAGTGTGCGGGCGACCCACTCCGCCAGCGGCGGGATGAGCGTCTCCAGGTGGGCTTCCTGCGCGTCGGGCGGCTGCTGCAGGTAGGCGTCGAGGCGCGCGCGCCACTCGTTCAGTTCGGCGGGGTCAGCATACGGCGCGAGGTGTTCCAGCAGCAGGGCGCCCGCGTTGCGCCGTTGGATTGCCTCCAGCGCGTCGAGCATCTGGCGGTGGCTGCCGCCTTCCCAGATGGGCAGCACCATCGCCTCGCGCAGCAGCCGTTCGACGCCGTACTCTTCCAGCACGCCCGCGCCGCCGTGCGCCTCCATGCACCACTTGGCGGCTTGCACCGCCTGCTCCGCCGTCCAGTATTTCGCGAGGTGGGTCAGCAGGCGGAACAGGTGGTAGCGCGGGCTGTAGGGCGGCGTCTGCGCCCACACTTCGGCAAGCAGGCGCACAGGCGCCCACGCGAGGGCGAACGCGCACTCAAGCGTGTCGCGCCAGCGGGCAAGTTGCGTGCGCATCAGCGGCTGCTCCGCCAGCGGCTTGCCGAACACGATGCGCCCCTGCGCGAACGACTCCGCCTCGTCCAGCGCACGCTGAATCAGCGCGACGCTGCCGACGCTGTTTGCCACGCGCGAGATGTTCAGCACCTCCAGAATCAGGTAGACGCCCGTCTCCGCGCTGCCCAGCAGGTAGCCGACGCTCTCGTGCAGGTCGACTTCGCCTGTGATGACGGCGCGCGTGCCGATTTTGTCTTTGATGCGGCGGATGGTGAAGTTCAGGCTGCCGTCCTCGCGGTAGCGGGGCGCGAGGAACAAGGCAAGCCCGCGCACGCCGCTGGGCGCGCCCTGCGGACGCGCCGCGACCACCGCCAACTCCGCCCGCACATTGCTGCAGAAGTATTTCGCGCCCGTGAGGCGGTAGGCGTCGCCGTCGGGCACAGCGACCGTCTGCACATTCGCGCCGAGGTCTGACCCCCCGCCGACCTCGGTCATCCAAGTCGCGCCTTGCCATGCTGCGCCGTCCCGACGCAACATCGGCGTCAGGTAGCGTTCCTGCAGCGCGGGCGTCCCATACTTCAGCAGCGGCACGGCAGTCGAAAGGCTCACCGTGTGCGGGCAATACAGCCCTGAATCGTAGTACGCCGTGAGGTAGCCCAGCGCGAAACTGGCTGCCCAATCCTGTTGCTCGATCACGCGCCACACGACGCCATGTTTGTAGCCCTCCTGCACCAGTTCGGTGTAGCCTGCGGGCAGCAGAATCTCGTCGACGCGCTGTCCGTAGCGGTCGTGTTGGCGCAGGGTCGGCGTGCCCCAGCGGTCGATGGTCTCCGACAGTGCGCGCCCCGTGGTCGCCCACCACTGTTGGTAGGCGGTCAGCGCGTCTTCGCACGGCGGCGCGCCGAGTTGCTGCTTCAGGTACGCAAGCGGCGTCATAGCGGGATTCTACCCGTTTCCAAAAGCAGGAATCGGCGCGGGCGCGTAGATTAACAGGGTGTTATGGCGCGGTTCCCTTACGGCGCGTCGGCGGCGGTGATGGCGGGGCTGGCGGTCGCCAGCGGCGCGTACCTTGCCGCGCGGCGCGCCCACAAGCCCCGCTACGACCTGCGCCTGTGGACTTTCGCCAAACCGCACGCCGACGCCTACCTCAAGATGTTGCCCGACTTCCTGCGCAAGCATCCGGGCAAGTCGGTGGACATCCAAATCGTGGCGGGCGAGGCGGTCACCTCGCGCCTGCAGGCGGCGTTCTGGTCGAACCTCGATGTGCCCGACCTCGCGGAGGTGGAAATCAGCTGGGCGGGCAGCTTCTTTCGCGGCAGGCTGGAGAGCATCGGCTTCCGCGACCTGACCGAGCGCATCCATCAGACGGGGCTGTGGGAGCGCATCGTGCAAGCGCGCTTTGCCCCTTACACCACGCGCGGGCGCATCTTCGGCATCCCGCACGATGTGCATCCCGTGATGCTGGCGTACCGACGCGACTTGGTCGAAAAACTCGGCATCGATGTGGAACGCCTGCGCACTTGGGACGAGTTCGTGGAGGTCGGCAGGCGCGTCACGGTTCCAGGCAAGCGGTTTATGATGGAGTTGCCTCCCGAAGGGCTGTCGGCGCTGGAGGTGATGCTGTTCCAGCGCGGCGGCGGCTACTTCGATGCACAGGGCAACTGCACGCTGGACAACGAGATTGCTATCGAGACGATGCGCTACTACGCGCCGTTGGTGGCAGGCAAGCACCGAATCGGCAACGACCTCGGCGGCGGGCAGATTTTCACCCGCGCGCTCGAAGACGGCTACTACCTGTTTATGGTCGCCCCCGACTGGCGCACGAAGAGCATCGAGCAGGATGTGCCCAAAGTAGCGGGTAGGATGGCGCTGATGCCGCTGCCTGCGTTCCATCCTGGCGGGCGGCGCACCAGCACTTGGGGCGGCACGATGATCGGGATTACCAAGCGCTGCGCCGACCCCGACCTCGCGTGGGAACTCATCATGCACCTGTACCTGAACAAGGAGGCGCTCGCTGAGCAGTTTCGGGGCACGAACATTTTGCCCCCCGCGCGCGATTTGTGGGATCACCCCGCCTACGACGAGCCGCGCCCGTTCTGGAGCAACCAGCCGCTGGGCAGGCTGTACGCGAACCTTGCGCCCGAAACGCCGCCGCAATACACCAGCCCCTACATCGGGCTGGCGAAGGCGAAACTTAGCGAGGCGCTGATCGCCTGCGTGCGCTACTATGACCGCTACGGCGCGCGCGGGTTCGACGGCTTTGTGCGCCAGCAGATGGCGCGCGCCGCCGCCGAAGTGCGCCGCCAGATGCGTCGCAACCCGTACCTCCATGAAAACGCCTGACACGCTTGCCGACCACGCCGCTGCGCGCCCCGACACGCGCCGCCGACGACCCCCGCGACGCGACAAACTCGCGCCGTACCTGTTTGTCGCGCCGTTCCTGATCCTGTTTCTGGTGTTCGGCGCGTACCCCCTAATCAAAAGCGTTATCCTGGCGTTCTACATCACCAGCGGTCCGCGCGATCAGGTGTTCGTCGGGCTGGAGAACTTCCGCTTCCTGCTGACCGACCCCGACTTCTGGAAGGCGGTGCGCAACACGGTGGTCTACACCGTCTGGTCGCTTGCGCTGCAGATTCCGCTGGGGCTGGGGCTGGCAGTCCTGCTGAACTCGCGCTGGGTCAAGGGGCGCGAGTTTTTCCGCTTGGCGTTCTTCTCGCCGAACTTGGTCGGGCAGGTGTTCGTGGGCGTGCTGTTCAGCGTGCTGTTTGTGCCCCAGTACGGGCTGGTGAATCGGTTCCTGCACGCGACGGTGGGCGCGCCGCTCGACACGCGCTGGCTGAGCGAGCCGAGCCTGATTATGCCCGCGCTGATTCTGACCAGCCTGTGGATGTACGCGGGCATGCACATGGTCTACTTTCTGGCGGGGCTGCAGACGGTGGAGCGCGAACTCTACGAGGCGGCGCAACTCGACGGCGCAAACAGTTGGGGACAGTTCTGGCATGTGACGCTGCCTGGCATCCGCCATGTGCTGATTTTCGTGGTGATTATCAGCACGATCGGCTCGTTCCAACTCTTTGAACTGCCGTGGGTGATGCTGGGTCGTTCGCCTGGTCCCGACGCGGCGGGGCTGACGATTGTGATGTATCTGTATATCAACGGCTATGTGTCGGGCGATTTGGGCTATGCGTCGGCGGTGGGGTGGACACTTGCGTTGGGGCTGTTGGCGGTGAGCCTGCTGCAGTTGCGCCTGAGCGGGGCGTTGCGGGGGTGAGCAACGACTGACAGGCAGGACTCGTCGCCTCTGCCGCGAACTGATGACCTTTGTGCATAGCGAGGAACGAAGCCACAGGCGCAGGGAGCGCGCCCGATGAGCCTTGCCTTGACCCGCATCCGCCTGCACGGGTTCAAGACCTTCGCGCAGCGCGTGGAGATTGAACTCGGCGCGTCGCTGACGGCGGTGGTCGGTCCCAACGGGTGCGGCAAGAGCAACTTAGTGGACGCGCTGGTGTGGGCGCTGGGCGAGGCAAATGTGCGCACGCTGCGGGCGCAGACGCCAACGGAAGTGCTGTTTAGCGGTTCGGCGGCGCACAAGCCGCTGGGGCTGGCGGAGGTGTCGCTGTGGTTCAACAACGAGACGCGCTGGCTGCCGCTGGACGCCGACGAGGTGCAAATCACGCGCCGTCTGTACCGTTCGGGCGAGTGGGAGTGCTGGATTAACCGCGCGCCCGCCCGCCTGCGCGATCTTGCCGATTTGTTCGCAGGCACGGGGCTAGGGCGCGGAGGCTACGCGATTGTCGGGCAGGGCGACATCGACGCGCTGCTGACCGCCCCGCCCGACGAGCGACGCCGCTGGCTCGAAGAGGTCGCAGGCGTCGCGCTGTACCGCGCCCGACGCAAGGACGCCCTGCGCGACCTCGAATCGGCGCGCATGCACCTAACGCGCGTGGAAGATGTGCTACGCGAATTGGAGCGCCAGCGCGAACCGATGCGCCGCGAGGCGGAACGCGCCCTCGTGTACCGCGAACTGCAACGCCAACTTGCGCAATTGGAACGCGCGTCCCTGCGGTACGAGTACCGCACGCTGACCCAGCGCGCCCGCGAGGCGCACGCCGAACGCGACGCCCTGCACGCGCAGATTGTGCAGACCGAGTTAGCCATTGCCGAGCAGGAAGCGCACGCCGACGCCTACGGACGCGACATCGCCCAGTTAGAGAGCGAGATGGACACCCTGCGCACGGTGCTACAGAGCCAACTGACCGCCGAAGAGCGCGCGCTGGGCGAACGCAATCGGCTGGACGAGCGCGAGCGCGCCCTTGCCGAACTCCGCCAAACGCTGCAGGAGGAAGCCGAGAGCCTGCGCCAGCAAGAGCAGGAGCGACTCGCCGCGCTGGACGCCCTCGAACGCGAACGGCAACAGGTGGACGCCGACGCGGCGCGCCTCGCGCCCGAAGTGCAACGCGCCGAAGCCGACGCGGAGCAACTGCGGGCGCGCCTGCGCGACATCGAACGCGCCTACCAAGCCGCCCTGCGCCAACGCGCCGAACACGAACAGGCGCGCCAGCAGGCGGAACGACTACAACAGGACGCGGCGCAAGCGCAGGAGCAACTCCGCAGACTGCACGCCGACGCCGACACGCTGCAACGCGCCCTGACCGACGCGCAGGCGCACGAAGCCGCCCTGCAGACCCAGCACGATGCGCTGGACGCCGAACAGCAGGCGAGCGAGCAGTCGCTGCAGGCGATGCTGCGCGAGATGCAACGCGAGCAGCGCACGGTGGAGACGCTGCGCGCCCGCGTGCGTGCGCTGGACGCGAGCCTGCAGGCGGGCGAGGGCGCAAGCCCCGCCGTGCGTGCGCTGCTGCACGCCGTGCAACGCGGCGACCTGCAGGGCGAATACCTGCCCGTCGGCGCGGCGCTGACCGTGCCCGACGAGTACCAAGCGGCGATTGGCGCGGCACTTGGCGGCGCAGTGAACGACATCATCACGCCGACCGAAGTGGAGGCGCGCGCGGCTGTGGAGTGGCTACGCACCCAGCGCGCAGGGCGACTCACCTTCCTGCCGCTGGACTTGGTGCGCCCCGCCGACCCGCCGCGCGACGCTGTGCCTCGCGAGGCGGGCGTGCTGGGCATCGCTGCTGACCTCGTGGGGTACGACCCGCGCTTCGAGCCTGCCGTGCGCCACCTACTGGGGCGCGTGCTGGTGGTGGACGCGCTGGAGACGGCAACGCGCCTCGTGCGCCAACTGCGTCAGGGGCGCGGGGCAAGCGCGTTCACGCGAATCGCCACGCTGGACGGCGCGGTCGTGCAACTCAGCGGTGCAATCACAGGCGGCGCGTATGCCAACGAGCGCAACAGCCTGCTGAGTCTCAAGGCGGAACTGGAGCGCGCCCGCGCCGACCTGCAGCAGGCAGAGACGCGCCTGCGCCACGCCGAAGCCGCGCTGGACGCCCACCGCGCCCAGCACGCCGAACGCCAACAGACGCTGGAGAGCCTGCGCCGTCAACTGCGCGAGGCGAGCCAACAGCGCGCCCGCCTCGAAAGCGACCTCCAGCAGAAGCGACGCGAAATCCAGCACTACGAGACGCTGCTGCAACGCGCCCACGCGCAACTCGCCGCGCTGCAGGCGACCCTACAGGCGCACCCCGCAACCGACCTCGCCGCGCTGGAAGCCGAGCAGGAGCAACTCCAGCGTGCGCTGGACGCCCGCACGCGCGCCCTCGCCGACGGACGCGCCCGCCTGCAGCACCTGCAACACCGCCAGCGCGAACTGCACCGCCAGCAGGAAGCGGAGACGCGCGCCCTTGAGCAACTCCGACAGCGCCAGCACAGCCGCGCGGACAGACTGAACGCCCTACAGCAAGAGCAGGCGCAGATAGCGACCCAGCGCGCCGCGATAGACGCCGAACTGGAGCGCGTCCGCGCACAGATCCAGCACGCGCAGGCGGAACTGGACGCCCGCCGCGCTGAACGCCAACGCCTGCTGGAGCAGAGTTTCGCCGTCAACGACCGCGTCCGCGCCCTACGCGCCGAACTGAACCAACTCGCCGAGCGCGAGCGCGCCCTCGACCTGCAGCACGCCCGCGCCGAGGTGCGCCTGACGGAACTTGCGGAGCGCTGGAGGCAACTCGCGCCCGACGAACCGCTGCCCGACGCCGACGACGCCCCCCTCCCCGACAAGCCGCCTGTCGCCCGCGCGGAACTGGAACGCCTGCGCCGCGCCCTCGCCGAGATGGGCGAAGTGAACCTCGCCGCCGCCGACGAGTACGCGCGCCTTAGCGAGCGATTCGAACACCTCGAACGCCAGCGCAGCGACCTCGAACAGACCTGCGAACGGCTACTGCAGCAACTGCGCGAAATCGATGCGCACGCCCGCGAGCAGTTCCTGCAGACCTTCGAGGCGGTGCGCGCCGCATTCCAGACGCGCTTCCAGCAACTGTTCGAAGGCGGGCAGGCGGAACTCATCCTGACCGACGCAAGCGACCCGCTGTCGGCAGGCGTGCTGATTGAGGCGCAGCCGCCTGGCAAGCGACGCCAGCGGCTGGAACTGCTCTCAGGCGGCGAGCGCGCGCTGACGGCGATAGCGCTGCTGTTCGCCTTCAGCACGGTCAAGCCCAGCCCGCTGATGGTGCTGGACGAGGTGGACGCCGCGCTGGACGGGCGCAATGTGCAACGCTTCGCCGACTACCTGCAGCAGATGGCAGGGCAGTCGCAAATACTCATCGTCACGCACAACCCGATCACGACCGCTGTGGCGCGCCAGTGGCTGGGTGTGTCGATGACGGGGGGCGTGTCGCGCATCGTGCCCTACACCCCGCCCGAATCGCTGCTGGGCAACGGCGTCGACGCCGCCCGCGCCGCGATTGTGGACAGCCGTGAACCCAGCGCGCGCTAATCGCTATCGATTAGTCCACACTCCCAAAACCGCCTTCAGAAACTGCCCCGTATAACTGCGCTCGCAGTGGGCGACCGCTTCGGGCGTGCCCTCGGCGACCACCCAACCGCCTGCGTCGCCCCCTTCGGGACCCAAGTCGATAATCCAGTCCGCCGTCTTGATGACATCGAGGTTATGCTCAATCACCAGCACCGTGTTGCCTGCGTCCACGAGGCGGTGTAGCACGCCCAGCAACTTGCGCACATCCTCGAAGTGCAAGCCTGTGGTCGGCTCGTCGAGGATGTAGATGGTGTTGCCCGTGGCGCGCTTGCTGAGTTCGGTGGCAAGTTTGACGCGCTGCGCCTCGCCGCCCGACAGCGTCGGCGCGGGCTGACCCAAGCGGATGTAGTCCAGCCCGACATCGTACAGCGTCTGCAGTTTGCGGGCAATCGCAGGGAACGGCGCGAAAAACGCCAACGCCTCCTCGACGGTCATGTTCAGCACATCGGCGATGGTCTTATCCTTGAACTTGACCTCCAGCGTCTCACGGTTGTAGCGCTGCCCTTTGCACACCTCGCACGGCACATAGACATCGGGCAGGAACTGCATCTCGATCTTAATCATCCCGTCGCCGCGGCAGGCTTCGCAGCGTCCGCCCTTGACATTGAAGCTGAACCTGCCGGGCGCGTAGCCGCGCGCCCGCGCTTCGGGTGTGCCCGCGAACAACTCGCGGATGGGGTCAAACACCCCCGTGTAGGTCGCAGGGTTGCTGCGCGGCGTGCGCCCAATCGGCGACTGGTCGATGGCGATGACCTTGTCGACATGCTCCAGCCCTTCGATGGCGTCGTGTTCGCCCCACACGCGCCGCGCGCCGTACACATGGTACATCAGGCGGGGATAGAGGGTCTCCTGAATCAGCGTGCTTTTGCCCGACCCCGACACGCCCGTGACGCACACGAACAGCCCCAGCGGGATGCGCACGGTGATATTCTTGAGGTTGTTCGCGCGTGCGCCGCGGAGGGTCAGCCAGCGGTCGGGGCGGGGCGGTCGATGCATCGCGGGGACTTCGATGCGCCGCTTGCCCGACAGGTACTGCCCCGTGAGGCTGTCGGGGCAGCGCATGACTTCTTCGACCGTGCCCGCGACGACGACTTCTCCGCCGTGTTCGCCCGCGCCTGGTCCGAGGTCAATCACATAGTCGGCGGCGCGGATGGTCTCTTCGTCATGTTCTACGACCAGCACCGTGTTGCCCAAGTCGCGTAGGCGTTGCAGCGTGCGGATGAGTTTCTGGTTGTCGCGCTGGTGCAGTCCGATGCTCGGCTCGTCCAGCA
The DNA here is from genome assembly GCA_023511915.1 of Armatimonadota bacterium. Taxonomy (GTDB): domain Bacteria; phylum Armatimonadota; class Fimbriimonadia; order Fimbriimonadales; family GBS-DC; genus GBS-DC. Next base: position 21,193 of record JAIMAN010000012.1, on the reverse strand, counting down.
CATACAGCACGCCCATCAGCCCCGACCCGATTTGCGTAGCGAGTCGGATGCGTTGCGCCTCGCCGCCCGACAGCGTGGTCGCCGCGCGATCGAGCGTCAGGTAGCCCAGCCCGACATCAAGCAGGAAGTTCAGCCGCGCGCGCACCTCCTTGAGGATGCGTTCGGCAATCGTGCGCTCGCGGGGCGTGAGTTGCGCCTCCAGGTCGGCGAACCAGCGCGCCGCTGCCTCGATGCTCATCGCCGTGACCTCCGCGATGGTCTTGCCTCCAACCGTCACGGCGAGGCTTTCGGGCTTGAGACGCTTGCCCCCGCACGCAGGGCACGGGCGCGTCGCCATGTATTGCTCCAACTCCTGCTTGATGTATTCGCTCTCGGTTTCCTCGTAGCGACGCTTCAGGATGTTGATGATGCCTTCGAACTCGGTGTCGATGTAGCGGGTGCGTCCCCAGCGGTTGCGGAAGGCGACCGTCACATTGCCGTCCGCGCCGAACATCAGGGCGTGGAACTGTTCGGGCGCGAGGTCTTGCAGGGGCGCGTCGAGCGTGAAGCCCAGCCGCTTGGCGACGCCTTTCAGCATTGCCATCCGCCAGTCGGTCATCTCGCCGTCGCGCTTGACGAACGGACGCAGCGCGCCCTGCCGTATCGAGAGGCTGCGGTCGGGCGCAATCAGGTCGGGGTCGAACTCGGTCTTTGTGCCCAGCCCTGTGCATTCGGGGCATGCGCCGTAGGGACTGTTGAACGAGAAGTTGCGCGGCTCCAACTCGCCTAAGCTCACCCCGCAGTCGGGGCAGGCGAAATGCTCGGAAAAGTGCAGTTCGGTATCGGGCGCGATTGGCTCTCCTGCAACGATGGGCGCGTGCGGCATAACGAAATTATACCCCTCGTCGGGTATAATCATGTATCCTGCCGTGTGCGTGACGCCCGCGGTGGATCGAACCGTCGCCTAACTTGGCAGGGAGTGATGGCTTGGCTGAGTGGCAGCGTTGCGCAGGCAACGAATCGCGAAGCGGGTCAGACCTCCCAAAAAGGAACCTGGGGTTCGCGACCCCAACGGCGCACGGCACGGCGGGGTGATAGGAGAATCTGCACTGCCTTCGAATCTCCCCTCCCGTGTCTCGCGAACTGCAGCGCACACTCTACGGGCATCTGTTCATCCTGCCGTGGCTGGCGGGGTTCCTGCTGTTCACGCTGTACCCCATCTTGGCGACGCTCTACTTCAGTTTCACGGACTATAATGTGCTGGGTGCGCCGCGCTGGGTGGGGCTGCAGAACTACGCCAGCCTGCTCGCCGACCGCGACTACTTCTGGAAGTCGGTCGGTAACACGCTGTTTATTATGATCGGCGTGCCGCTCAGTATTGTGGTGGGGATTGGTCTCGCGCTGCTGCTGAATCTGCCGTTGCGCGGGCAGGCGGTGTATCGCGCGCTGTTTTACCTGCCGTCGGTCGTGCCTGCGGTGGCGACGGCGTTTTTGTGGGTGTGGGTGCTGAACCCGCAGAACGGGTTAGCCGCGCCCTTGAACGCAGGGCTGAATCGGCTGGGGCTGCCCGCCCTCAACTGGTTCACCGACCCCGCAACCGCCAAGTGGGGCTTTATCGTGATGGACCTGTGGGCAATCGGCGGGGTGATGGTGATTTACCTTGCGGCGTTGCAAGGCGTGCCTGTGCATCTGTACGAGGCGGCGCGCCTCGACGGCGCATGCGGCTGGCAACTGGTGCGCCATGTGACCCTGCCCCAGATTGCGCCTGTAATTCAGTATATGCTGATTATCGGTGTGATTGGCGCGTTCCAATACTTCACGCAGACCTTCATCGCCACGCGCGGCGGTCCCGAAAACAGCACGCTATTTTACGCGCTGTATCTGTTCCAGAACGCCTTTGAGTTTTTCCGCTTTGGGCATGCGTGCGCGATGGCGTGGCTGTTGTTTTTGATTACGCTGTTGGCGACCTATGGGGTGTGGAAACTGACGCTTAGCAAGGCGTTTCAGGAGGCGTAGCAGGAGTCGTCCACGAGACAACCCTGTCGTCGCGTTCGGCGAACCGTACAGATCGCGGCGCGGGTATACTCCAACTTAGGTGAATAGCGATGAGCCTGCGCGGTGTTGTTCGGGGACGCACGATTGAGTTGGAAGCCGACCCCCACCTGCCCGATGGCACGCAGGTGGAAGTGGAGGTGCGCCTCTGTCCAACGGATGCACTCTTTGAGCGTCTCTACGCCCTCTGGCAACTGACTGCCACTGAACCGCTTCCCTCCCTTGAAGAGGCGTCGCAGCAAGCTGCCCAAGCCCTCGCCCCCAAGCGAGCGAGCCGTCTCATCCAAGCCATGCGCCAGAAATGAACCAAGCGGCCTATCTGGAGTCAAGCGCGTGGGTCAAGCGCTATGTTGCCGAGCCAGGTTCCGCAGTTCTGCACGCACTTCTGGAGTATGCCCAAGCTCAATCAGAGCAGCTGATAGGCAGTGCTTGGCTGGGTTTGGCAGAGGTCGTTGCGGTGCTGCATCGGCTGGCAAATCGGGGTGAGCTGGGGAGGGCAGCCTTAGCACGTTTGGTGCAGCAGTTGGCAGCAGATAGGCGATTCGTGCGACTGCTGAGTCTGGGAGAAGCAGACTGGGCGGGTGTAGTGGAGTTGGTGGCGCGACATAGTTTGACGGCAGCGGATGCAGTTCACTTGCAGGCAGCGTTGAGTTGGAGAGCGGAGTTGGGTGGCAATCCGATAGTGTTCGTGAGCGCCGATAGGCGGTTATTGCGTGCAGCGCACCGTGAAGGGTTGGCAGAGTTCGATGTGGAGCGAGGAGATTGGGCGCAGCTACAGGAGCTATTAGGATCAGACTGAGGTGTGCTGCTCCACTGGGATGGGCAATCAGCAAGGCGTTCCAAGAGGCATAGGCGCGGCAGGAGTCCCCCGCGCGACTGCGAATCGGGGTCATGCTATGGCTACGGAACCGAAGCAGTTGCGGTTAGCGTTCGGCGCGGATGTGCATACGCAGATGAGCATCACCTGGCAGACACAGCAGCCTGTAGACAGCCCTGTGGTGGAGTTTGGGGAGACGCCCGCGTTGGGCAGGCGCGCGGCTGCCGAGCGGGTGAGTTATCCCTACGAGACGGGCGTTGTCTACCGCGCGTTGATGAGCGACCTGAAACCTGGACAACGCTACTACTACCGTGTGGGCAGCGCGCAGGGCGGCTACTCGCGGGCGTATGCGTTCCGCACGCCGCAGCAGGGACTGCACGACTTCACCTTCACCGCCTTCGCCGACCACGGCACGACCCGATTCAGCATCCAGAACTCGCGCAATGTGGCGGCGCTGAACCCGACCTTCCACTTCATCGCAGGCGACCTCTCGTATGCCAACGGACGCCAGCCTATCTGGGACACCTATCTGGAGCAGTTGGAGGTGCTGGCGGCGCGCGTGCCCGTGATGGTCTCCTTCGGCAACCACGAGAACGAGCGCATCGGCGAGCAGCGCATCGGCTACATCGCCGCCGAGACGCGCTTCGCGATGCCCAATAAGGGGCAATACTACGACTTCACGCTTAGCAACGCGCGGTTCGTGGCGTTCAACAGCAACGAGCGCGACAGTGAAGCGCAGTATCAGTGGCTGGAGCGCACGCTGCAGAACGCCCGTCGCGACCGCGATGTGCGCTGGCTGATTGTGTTCGCGCACCACCCGCTGTACGGCTCCACCCAACGGCGCGGCAACAACGAAGGGATGATCCGCCGATTCCAGCCCTTGTTTGACCGCTACCGCGTGGACTTGGTGATCCACGGGCACGACCATGTGTACGAGCGGATGTACCCGATGCGCAACAACACGGCGGTGGTCAAGCAGGGCAATCGCTACAAACAGGGCGCGGGCGTGGTCTATGTGACCTGCGGGGGCGGCGGCGTCTCGCTGTACGACCTTGCGCCCGAACCGACGCCGTGGACCGCCAAGCGCGAGCGCATCTACTGCTATCTCAAGGTGCGCGTGCCTGTGCGCGGCGCGCTGCGCGTGGAAGCCTACCGCGTGGACAACACGCCGATTGAGGCGTTCGAAATCGGCTGATGCAAGATGCGCGGGCATATTCGTAGATACCCCTTTCCGACCGCCCGCGCATGCTATAATTCTGTATCACACGATAGGGAGGTATTCCACGATGCCGTGGTATGTACGCATGGGACAGGTGCCGCCGAAGCGGCATATCCAGTTCCGCCGACCTGACGGCGGGCTGTACGCCGAAGAGGTGCTGGGCACAGAGGGCTTTTCGGGCATTCAGTCGATTCTGTATCACTACTACCCGCCGACGCGCGTCAAAGAGTTCCACACCTGCTACGAGCGACGCATCGAGCCGATAGACGAACCCGTCTTGCAGCACCGCCACTTCCGCACGGGCGAGCTGCCCCCTGCAGGCGACGCGGTCACAGGGCGCGTGGAGCTGATGTTCAACGAGAATGTCATCTTCTCCGTGTCGCGCCCCGCCGAGCAGATGGACTACTTCTACAAAAACGCCGACGGCGACGACCTGATTTTCGTCCACGAAGGCACAGGCACGCTCGAAACGCAGTTTGGGCATCTGCGCTTCCGTGAGGGCGACTACCTGATTATCCCGCACGGAACCATCTGGCGGCTACAGTTCGACGCGCTGCCCGCGAAGCTGGTCTGGATCGAAGCCATCGGCGGACAAATCGAGACGCCCAAACGCTACCGCAACGAGTACGGGCAACTGATGGAGCATTCGCCGTATTGCGAGCGCGACATCCGTACGCCCGAAACGCTCGAAACGCGCACGGACATCGGCGACTTCGAGGTGCGTATCCACCGTCGCGGGCGCGTCTACGCCTACCACTACGAACACCACCCGTTCGATGTGGTCGGTTGGGACGGCTATGTCTACCCGTGGGCGTTTAATATCAATGACTTTGAGCCAATCACGGGGCGCATCCATATGCCGCCGCCGATCCACCAGACCTTCGAGGGACCAGGCTTCGTGGTCTGTTCGTTCTGCCCGCGCATGCTGGACTACCACCCGCAGGCGGTTCCCGTGCCCTACAATCACAGCAACCTCGACAGCGATGAGGTGCTGTATTATGTCAACAAAAAGTTTGGTAGTCGGCGCGGGATCGAGGTCGGCTCGATTACGCTGCACCCGTCGGGCATTCCGCACGGTCCGCAGCCCGGCGCAGTGGAGGCGAGTCTCGGCGCAACGCGCACGGAGGAGATGGCGGTCATGATGGACACTTTCCGCCCTCTGCAGGTCGCCAAAGCCGCGTTGGAGCTGGAAGACCCGAACTATCCGTTCTCGTGGCTGGGCGCGCCGATTCAGCCCGACTCATCGGGCAGCGCGGATACTTGGTGAGCCAGTCAGCACTGCCCCTCTCCCACTGCTTAGGAGAGGGGACTCAGCGCGCCGACTCTATGGAGTGCTGAAGCGTCAGCTTCAGCCATTCGCGGAAGCTTCGCTTCCGCACTCCACAAGCTCCCTCGCCCGCCGCGCGGGCAAGGGGGACAAGATTAGTACGGCACTTCCACCCAGCGCCGCTCGTTAGCAGAGAGTTCGACGGCTTCCAGCACCGCTTGGCAGCGCAGCCCGTCGTGGAAGCTTGGCGAGGGCTGCTCGCCCTTGCTGATGGCATCCAGCGCGTCGCGCACCAGGTGCGTGAAGGTATGCTCGTAGCCGATGATGTGTCCGGGCGGCCACCACGCGCTGATGTACGGATGCACGCTCTCGGTCACCTGAATCGTGCGGAAGCCGCGCGTGCCCGCTGGGTCGGTCTCCAAGTAGAGTTCCAGCTCGTTCATCCGCTCCAAGTTGAACACGAGGCTGCCTTTGGAGCCATTGATCTCGAAGCGGTTGTAGTTCTTGCGCCCAAGCGCGAAGCGGGTGGCTTCAAAGGTGCCCAACGCGCCGTTTTTGAACCGCGCGAGGAACATCGCCGCGTCGTCGACCGTGACCTCGCCCATCTCCGTGCTGGCGGTTCCACCCAGACGGTCGTCCGACTCGGCTTGCAGCGGGCGTTGCCTGATGAAGGTGTGCATCATGCCGCATACTTCGCTGATGTCGCCCACGAGCATATGCGCGAGGTCGATGATGTGCGCGTTCAGGTCGCCGTGCACGCCTGAGCCAGCGATGGGCTTCTGCAGCCGCCACACGAGCGGGAAGTTCGGGTCGACAATCCAGTCCTGCAGGTAGGTCGCGCGGAAGTGGTAGACCTGTCCGATGACGCCTGCGTCGATGAGTTGCTTGGCGTAGGCGACGGCGGGCGCTTTGCGGTAGTTGAAGAAGACGCCGTGCTTGACGCCGTTTTGCTCGACGGCTTGCACCATCGCGCGGGCTTCGGCGAGGTTGTTCGCGAGGGGCTTCTCGCACAGCACGATTTTGCCGTGCTTGGCAGCCTCGATGGAGATGGGCGCGTGCAGGTTGCCCGGTGTGGACACATCGACGAGGTCGATGTCCTCGCGGGCGACAACCTGTTGCCAGTCGGTCGCGTACTCTTCGAAGCCGTATTTGTGGGCGGCGTCGCGCACGCGCGCCTCGTTGCGCCCGCAAATCACCTTCAGCACGGGTTCGTACTCCAGCTCGTGGAAGAAGCGGCTCACTTGGCGGTAGGCGTTGCTATGCGCCTTGCCCATGAATTGGTAGCCGATGAGCGCGACATTCAGTTTGCGTTTCGCCATGGGTTGCCTCCTTTAGCGGCTGAGGCGGGGTTCGCCCCAGCCGAAATTGGTTGCTTAGCGCGGCACGGGACGCGCAGCGGGCGGACGCGGCGCGTTCGGTCCGCCGGGCGGCGCGGCGGTCGTCGGGTCGAACGGCTGCACGATAGTGTTCGTGATCTTCGCCTTCGCTTGCAGCTGGCGCACATACTCGCCAATCTGCAGGCGCACGGCTTGCTCGCGCAGCTCCTGCTGCTCTTCGGGCGAGGCTTGCGACCCCGTGCGCTCCTTGCGGATAATCACGATGCTGCCCATCATTTTGAACGGCTCGGAGATTTCGCCCGGTTGCATCGCCTGCAGTTTCTGGCGCAGGTCGGGCACGATGAAGTTGAGGTTCTGCCAGTTCATCTTGCCGCCACGATCTTTGCTGAACGGGTCTTCGGAGTATTCCTTGACCGCCTCGGCGAAGTCCAGCCCCTCTTTGATTTTCTGGTAGGCTTCCTGCGCTTTGGCTTCAGCAGCAGGGGTGTTCTCCTCTTGCTGTTCGGGCGTGTTGCCCTGAATGCGAATCACGAGTTGGCTGTATTCCACGAAGTCGTCGAGGTTCACCTGTCGCTCGACGAGTTTTTCCACCAGCAACTGGCTGCGGATTCGGGCGAACAGTCGGCTGGGCGGGAACTGGTTGCGCTTGAGGAAGTCGTCGAGGCTCATGCCGGGGGGAACCTGTGACTCGGCGTTTTGGAGTTGCTGCTTGTAGCGGGCTTCCACTTCGGCGTTGGAGACGGTGACGCGCTGTGCGCGCGCCTCCTGCTCGATGACGCGCTCCAGGATTAGCTCCTCGATAGCGGTCGCGGCGAACCACTCGTAGCTGGCTTGGATGAGTTCGCTGGCGCGGATCGGCTCGCCGTTCACGGTCGCCACAACGGTATCGCCTGCGGGCAGCGGCTTGGGGCGATACTGCTGGGGCGTTTGCGGGCGCTGCGCCTGCTGACCCTGCCGCTGTTGAGTCTGCTGGCGTTGTTGTTGTCGCTGCTGGGTCTGCTTCTGCTGTTGCTGACCCTGCTTCGGCTGTTGCTGCTTCTGCGGTTGTTGTTTCGGTTCCTGCTTCGGTTGCTGCTGCTTCTGCGGTTGTTGTTTCGGTTCCTGCTTCGGTTGCGTTTGCAACGCGCCGCCCGCAAGCGGGCTGAGCGCAAGCACGATTCCAAGCATGCTCGCTAAACCAGTCGTCGATTTCATTCGTTGCCTCCTGTACGGGTCGGTAGGTTCGACGCGCGAGTGGGGTATTCCTGCAGGTTCTCGTCGCGGCTTGCCCATACCATGAGCATAACAAGCGCGAGCGTCGCCAGTGGCTCGCCGCCGAGCAGGGTCAGGGGGGCGAGTCCGAGAATCGCCGAGAGGTACAGTTGTTGCCCCCCTCCTAACCTCCCCCGTACACGGGGGAGGAATCCTCGCGCCCTCCCCGCGTGCGGGGAGGGACGGGGTGGGGGCAATTCAATCCCCATCCCCAACGTAAGCACGCCTACCACCCCCGCCTGCCAGCCTGCGTGCGCCCCAAGCCGTGGCGTTTCAGGGAGAGGCGCACCGCTCAGCCCAAGCGCGAGCAGGCACAGCCCGACCAGCGCGCCTCCTGCCAGCGCGAGGTCGGCGTTCGAGGCGCGACGCACGACGCGCACCACGCGGTTCTGGAGCGTCAGGCGCACGCGCTTGCGTTCGTCGCGTTCGCGGCGCAGCTGCCCAAGCCCCAGCGCAAGCGCGGTCGTCGCCGCGCCCCAGCCGACGGCAGGCGTCAGCCCCGCCCAGCCGAGCCAGCATGCCAGCGCGCCTAGCCCGACCACCGCGCCGAGCGGATTGCCCTCGATGCGCCGCCACGCGCGAACCACGAGCAACCCCCACAGCAGCGCGAGCGCGCCGTATTGCACGCCGACGCCGTGCGCCTCTGTGCCGTGCCCCAGCGCGCCGTGTCGCGCCCACGCGCCGCCGCTCAGCGAATCCAGCACGAGCGCAATCAGCCCCAGACCCGCAATCACGCCTTGCCCAACGGCTCGCGAATCGAGCGCGTGCATCAGACGCAGTAGCCCCACGCCCACCAGCACGGTCAGCGCAGCTTGCACGAGCAGGCTCGCGTCAGGCGCAACAGCAGGCGCGAAACTCGCCACGCTGAGCGCAAGCGCCCACCCACGCCCATCGCCCAGCCAGCGGAGATGCACCTGAAAAGTCGAGAACCCCCTCCTTAAGGTTCCCCCTGCGGGCAGGGGGAACCGAACGCGCGCCCCGCTCAGCTCCCCTACACGCGGGGGAAACTGCACAGGCGCTCCGCTCGGTTCCCCTCGCGAAGCGAGGGGAACCGACTGGAGGGGGGGAGACTCTGTATGCACATTCGGCGCTATCCGCCAGATGCGCATCAGGTCCCACACGCCCAGCGCGAGCCACAACGCCCAAACGACGCCCGCCACAACGCCCGATTGTACCTGCTACCGATACGGCTGCCACTTCACATGCCCATCGGCGTAAATCACCATGCGCCCGTTCGGCAACTCTAGGTAGCCAGCAACTGTCTCAACAGGATTCTCGATATTGCCCAACCACTGCCCGTCCATCTGGTAGCGGAAGGCGAACGCGCCGTTAACCTCGAAGACGCCCGGATCCTTGAGGTAGGGCAGCAGCACCTGCGACACCCCGTCGTCGCCGAAGTTCGGGGGGAACATCTCGTCATAGTCTTGCACATACATCAGCAGTGCGACAGCAATCTGTTTCGCGTTTTTCAGGTATTGCTCGCGGTCGGCGCGATCCTGCATCTCGCGAATGGCGTCCGCGCTCGTGCGCCGAATCTCGCGGTAGAACGCCGCGCCGTGCGCCATATACAGAATCGCATCGCCCTGCGGCGCGACCTCCGCCAGCGCAGAATCGGACGCCACCAGCACGGCGCGCTCGCCCTCAGAAAGCCAAGTCGCGGCGGTCTCGGCAGGGTTGCCCGCGTGCTGGAGGGAATGCCGCTCCGAACGGGCGTGAAGCTGCGTTTCTTGGTTCACGCGGTAGTAGCGCGCCCGCGCGTTGTCAATCGGCTGTACCTGATTCGTGCGTAGGTTCCAAAGCAAGTAGACAGGCTCCACGCGGTGCTCAGCGCCATCGGTTTCTGGTACGGCAATCGGCGGACCGAACGAGGAGAGCAGCATCTGCTTGCCGTCCTCGTACCACAGGTCAGGGTTGCCCCTGCGCGTGGAGTAGGCGTACAAGCGGTGATGTCCAACTCCTCGGACACGGGCTGGAAATTGGCGAGCATTCCGTTGGCGCCGACGGGCGCGTACTTACGCTTGTAGAGCAGGTTCTCCGACTCGGCGACGAGGATGTAGCCGATGTCTTCGGCGGGTGGCGCGAGCAGCCACGCTTCGCGATACGCGCCCAACGGAATCGTGCGCCCGCCCAAAACCGCTGCATACGCCTGCCACGGGTCATCTTGCTTCGCCTCGTCCCACACGCGCACCGCGAATAGGCAAAGCGGCGCCTTGCCAACAAACGCGACTTGGAACTCGCGGTTCGGGTTCACCTCACGGTCGGTTTGCGCCGATTCCCACAGCACGCTCAGGCGGCGCGTCCTACGGCTCCAGAGCAGCACGCGGTGGCGCATCACGGCATCGTCGAGCGTCGGCGTCTCCGCGCGCAGGGCGGTCTGGAACAGCACGGCATAGTTGCCGTCGGGCGACCACTCGATGCGCCGAATGAACGGCTGCGCCACAAACTCAGGCGGGGTCAACAGGTAGCCGCTCTGCTCGCCAATCAGCACGGCGACGGGCAGGTTGGTCGTGAACTTCTCGTCGGGTTGGCGCAGCCAGCCTCACGCCAACAAACACACTGCAGTTGCAAGCCCCAACAACGCACACAGTTTCCTCATGCGGATCACCTGTGCATAATTGTAGCGTGCGTGGGAAGGGATTCCTGCTATTTGGGGGGGTTATAAAGCGCGGAAAGCCTCTTGGCGGTGGGCAGTACCCCCTCTCCCACGCTGTGGGAGAGGGGAAGGGGGTGAGGGCTTACTGGCACCCTGCGCCGAAGTTGAACAGCACAATCAGCAGGTCGGCGTCGTCAACGATGCTGTCGTTGTTCACATCGCCCTGACCGCCCGCGTTGCCGAAGTTGAACAGCACAATCAGCAGGTCGGCGTCATCGACGCAGCCGTCGCCGTTCACATCGCCCTCGGGTCCCGCAGGACACGGCTGCACCGACACGAAGTGGTCGCCCGCCAGCGCGACGAAGCTGAACGGGAAGCTATCGAACGGCGGGTCGGGACAGCGCGACCACGCCCCGTTCGGCAACTGCTGGCTGGTATCGCCGATGTTCATCGCGGGCAGCGACTGGTTGGACAGGTAAGTGCCGCGGCACGGGTCGCTCAAGTCTGCACCGCCCGTCAGCACCGCCAGAATCCGAATCTCGCCCTGCGGGTTGCCCAGCGCGCTCAGCGGAATCGCGACCTCCAGCCCCGTCGTGGCGGTTGCAGGGTCGCCGATGTTGTTCGGGGCGCTCGTGACGCCCTGCAGGTTCGAGTTGTCGAAACCCGCCTTGACGCCTTGATCGACCGTACCCTCGCCTGAACCGACGGCAACCGCCCCCAGATAGGTGGACTGGTTGCCCACCACATCGTGCAAGTCGATGTAGATGTTGTCGTTGCCCTGCCCGTCGTCGAAGCGGTTGACGCCCAGCACATAGTCGGGGTTGTGGTCAAACAGCACACCGCTCATCCCCTGCACGGAGCAGTTGATGCAGTCCGTCGTTAGGTTGAAGGTGTTGCTTTGGCTGCGCCCTGTGTCGATGTAGAGGTGTATCGAGTTGCCGTTGCCCTCCAGGTTGCCCGTGACCGCAATATACAGCACGCCGTTGACACACTTGGCGAAGAGCTGGTTCAGTTCGGAGCCCCATGCTTGGTCGTTGCTCACACGGTCGCCGAAGCCCGTGTAGTTGGTCTGCGAGGCGAGGGGCGCGCCGTACTTGCTGGGGATGTTGCGCCCGTCAGCTTGCGCATGCGCCAGCGCTGCCAGCGCCAATAACCCACCGAGTACCATCATCGGTCGTCTCATCGTTGATATACCTCCTTTCCCCATAGGGGATGCCCTATTATACCCCAATTCAGAAATCGTATTCTGAGGCGCGAGCGCAAAGTCTTATATCAACGGGGCGCATCGAGAAAGTTGCGCAAAATCTGCATCCCCGCCTCGCTGAGGATCGATTCGGGGTGGAACTGCACGCCTTCGATGGGATGGTGTTTGTGGCGCACGCCCATGATTTCGTGGTCGTCGTCGCTTTCGGCGGTGATTTCGAGGCAGTCGGGGAGGGTCGCGCGTTCAATCACCAGCGAGTGGTAGCGGATGGCGCGCAGCGGGTTGGGCGCGCCGCGAAAGACGCCCGCGTTCGTGTGGCGCACAGGCGACTCCTTGCCGTGCATGGGGCGTTTCGCGCGAACGATGTTGCCCCCGAACGCCGCGCCAATCGCCTGATGCCCCAAGCACACGCCCAGAATCGGAACCTTGCCCGCCGCCGCCTGAATCAGCGGGACGCTAATACCCGCCTCGTTCGGCGTGCAGGGACCGGGCGAAATCACGATGCGGTCGGGCTGCAGCGCGAGCGCCTGCTCGACGGTCAGCTCGTCGTTGCGCACGACGGTCAGCTCCGCGCCCAGCTCGCCTAAATATTGCACCAAATTGTAGGTAAAGCTATCGTAGTTGTCAATCATCAATACCTTCACGGCATAGCTCCTGTTTACGAGTAGAGTGTGCGCGTGAGCAGGTCGCTCAGCGCGTTCGCGGCGTGGCGCACAGCGGGCAGCGCGTGGTCGTAGTCCATGCGCACGGGTCCCATCAGCCCGATCATGCCTGCGGGTCGCCCGCCTGCATAATAGCGGGCGTAGACCAGCGTGCAGCTGCGCAGCGCGTCGATGGGGTTCTCCTCGCCGATGGTGATGTGCAGTTCAGCGTCGCCGCCTTGTTGGAGCAGGCGGTAGAGCGGTTTGCGCGCCTCCAGCACGCGCAGCACCGCCTCCAGCTGGCGCACCTCGCGCTGAAATTCGGGCAGGCGCAGCAGGTAGACCATCCCATCGTAGAGCAGCTCGCCCTCGGTGATGTCCTGCACCTGCTGTTGGACGGCGCGCAGCAGGCTCACGAGCGTCTCGCGTTCGGCGGGCGATTCGAGCGCGGGCGCGTGGGCGGGGTCAAGCGTCAGCACTGCGCGCACGGTTTGCCCCTCAATCATCATCGCCAGCACGCTCTGGATACGGTTCAAGGCGCGTTGCGAGGGCGCATACTGCAGGTCAATGAGGCGGTTGTCCACCTCGCCGTGTTCCATCACCACGACCGACAGCACGCGGCGCGGGGCGCAGGGCGTCAGCACGCAGCGCAGCACGCGCATCGTCTCGTCGCGCGCGGTGGCGGCAAACGCGACCGACTGTGCCGCGCGCGCGAGCAGTTGCAAGGTCGCCTGCAGTAGCTCGGTCAAGCTTTCGCCCGGTTCGGGCAGGCGTCGGAAGTAGCTCTCGATGCGCAGCGTCGTGGTTCCGCCCATCAGGTGTTCCACATAGTAGCGGTAGCCGCGCGTGGTGGGCACTCTACCCGCGCTGGTGTGCGGCTGCGCGAGGTAGCCGTACTCGGTCATCGCCGCCATCTCGTTGCGCACCGTAGCGGGCTTGACCCCCAGCGCGTACCGCTGCACAATCGCCTGCGAGCCGACAGGTTCGCCCGTGCGGATGTGTTCACGCGCCACCGCCCGCAAAATGGCGGCTTTGCGTGTGTCCAACATCTCCGTCTGCACTGTGCGTCTGCGAGCCAAGCGCGATCACCACACTAATTGTACCCTGTCGGGGGGCAGAGGGCGGCAGGAATCCCCCCTGCAACGGCATACTTTATCTCAATTCACCTATCTAACTCTACCACCATTTGTCCCGAACTCGCCCTTCCAGAAAGGGACATCGCTGAACTCGCGCCCCGTGCAGGACTACATGCTCAAAGACTTGCACACCCAGCTCAACGCCAACTACACCGAATGGGAAGCCCTCACGACAACCGCGTCGGGCGAGATTATTGAACAGGCGCGTGGAGGCGCGACGCTGATGCACTACCCGATGGACATCGACAGCTTCGCGATGGATGAAGGTGAGATACTCCATGTGGCTGGGCGAGGCTATGGACGCTACCTGCAGCGCGTGCTGGAACAGAAACGCTCGAAGGACGGTCTGTTGCACCTGCGCGCCGAAGGCTGGCTGGAACCAGAGGAGCACGGCGAGTGGCGGCTTACAATCGAGCCACAGACCCTGTTAGTACGCTCCGCAGAGTTTATCACTCAAGGGAAGGTAGCGTATCGCTGTCGCACCTCAGGTCTTCTGGGAGACAAGTTCAAGATTGCTGCAAGCGGGCGATTGGAGTATCCTGGCGAAGGCGAGAAGGATACCTTCTGGTTCCAAGCGGAGTTTTCTGAATTCCGCTTGGCGTTCGTTGAGGCATTGTATCGTGCGGTGCGCCAGCGAATCGAGCATCCTGAGTCGGGAACCGAGATATTTGACACTCGTGGGCAGCCTCGGGTACTAAGGGTTGAGTAGCCCTGCGCCTACCCCCACAACTCGCGCACGGGGAACGCGAATCCTGACGAGCGTCGCGCCTTCTCGTGCGCTGCTGCGAGCGACTCGTTGGGCGAAAGCACCTCCACCACCAAGTCGGGCGCAATCGGGCAGAAGCCCTCGTCGGGCAGATCAGGTAGGTTCATGAGGTACACTTCCCCCCGATGGGCGAGCAGGTACGGCGGGCGGTCTATCCAGGCAGTTTTGACCCGCCGACGATGGGGCATCTGGACATTATTCAGCGGGCGGCGCGGCTGTTCGACGAACTCATCGTCGCCGTCGCGGTCAACTCCCAAAAACAGTCGCTGTTCAGCCTCGACGAGCGCGTGCAGATGCTTCAGGCGTGCTGCGAACACTTGCCGAATGTGCGCATCGCGTCGCTGGAGGGCTTGCTGGCGCGCTTTGCCCAGCAGGTCGGCGCGTGCGCGATTGTGCGCGGGCTGCGCGCTGTCTCCGACTTCGAGTACGAGTTCCAGATGGCGACCATGAACCGCCAACTCGCCCCCGAAGTGGACACCTGCTTCCTGATGACCCATCAGCAGTATGCGTTCCTGTCGTCGTCGATTGTCAAGGAGGTGGCGCGGCTGGGCGGCGCTATCGAAACCCTCGTGCCCCCAAATGTCGCCCACAAACTAAGGGAGCGATTCGCCCCCCAAACGGCAGGAACCCCCCACCCACCGGGCGAATCTACTTGAAGCCACACTTAGGGGAGGCACGAACGATGATGCACACGGATGTCTCAACCATTAGGAAATGGCTGCGCGAACTGGATCACGCGTTCGAACGCGCACGAAGCGTCGGACCTGTTGTCGTCGGTTTGGACAAAGGCGAGTGTCATAACCGAGTACAGCAGATCCTGGCGAACCTACCGAGCGATTTCGATAAGGCGGAGCGGGTGCTGCGCGAGTCGGATCGCTTGATTGGCGGCGCGCAGACCGAAGCGCAGATGACGATTGCCCAAGCGCAGGAGGAAGCCCGTCGGATTATCGACCAAGCGCGGCGCGAAGCCGAGCAGATTCTCGAACGCGCCCACGCCGAACAACAGCGCATGCTGAGCCAGACCGAAGTCTACCAACTCGCGCAGACGCAGGCACAGGAGATTCTGGAGTCGGCGCGGGAGAAGGCGCAGCAGATTCGGCAAGGCGCGGACGAGTACGCCTACGAGGTGCTGACGCAACTGGAAGGCGCGCTGGCGAAGGTGATGAACACTGTGCAGAACGGCAAGGTGCTGCTGGAGGACTACCTCAAGCAGCGGGTCGGCACGCGGCGCTAAAGCGGCGGCTTGACGGGCAGAAAGGTGAGCATGAGGCGCAGCACGCTTTTGAAGCGCAGCGGGTAGAGCCGCAGCGAACGCAGGTACGCCCGACGCGCCTGCGCGCGGTCGCCCAGCAGCGCGTACTCCGTGCCCAAGCACGCATAGGAGTGCGCCAGCGCAAGGCGCATCGCCCGCGCGTCGGTTGCCCGCTGCCACAAGCGCGACTCATTCGCGTGAATCGTCTCTGTGCGCACCTTCACATCGTCCTCGTAGACGCGCCGATGCTGAAACGAAGCGTTCGCTCCATGCACGCGGTACATCGTCAGCGGTTCATCAATGTAGCCGATGT
The DNA here is from genome assembly GCA_023511915.1 of Armatimonadota bacterium. GTDB lineage: Bacteria > Armatimonadota > Fimbriimonadia > Fimbriimonadales > GBS-DC > GBS-DC. The sequence continues at coordinate 5,366 of JAIMAN010000012.1, read as the reverse complement.
CCCACTCCAGCGCAATCCGAAACCACATCTCCCAGTCGCCCGAGCCGAACAAATCTTCGCGGAAGCCGCCCAGCCGCTCGAAACACTCGCGTCGCACCAGCACCGACGAGGCGATAATCTTGTTGCAGCGCACAAGCGCCTCGATGATGTTGCCCGTCGGCGTGCGGGGCCATTCGAACCCCAGCGGGTTGCCTGGCTGGATGTCGCCCTTGCCGTCGATGAAATAGCCGCCCGTATGCACCAGCCCCACTTCGGGATGCGCCTCCAGCAGGGCGACCTGCTTTTCGAGCTTCGTCGGCGCCCACAGGTCGTCCGAGTTCAGAATCGCCAGATACGCACCCTGCGACTCGGCGATGCAGCGGTTCAGCGTCGGGTAAGTGCCCCGATTCGCCTGCACGAAGAGCCGTATGCGGTCGCCGTAGCCGCGCAGGATTTCTACCGAGCCGTCCGTGCTGCCGTCGTCCACGACCACGATTTCGTAGTCGCGGTAGGTCTGGTCGAACACGCTTTGCAGGGCGGCGGGCAGGTACGGCGCGTGATTGTAGCTGGGTATCAGCACGCTGACTCTGGGCGTCATCGGCGGGCATTATACCCGCGCGGGGTATACTGAAGCGTATGACCGCAGCGCATGCGAGCCTAACGGAGACGATAGCCGCGCTGGATCAGCGCTATGTGTTGCCTGTGTACCGTCGCCAGCCGATTCTGTTCGTGCGCGGGGAAGGCGCGCGCCTGTATGACGAGTACGGCAACGCCTACTTGGACTTCCTGGCGGGAATCGCCGTGTGCAATGTCGGGCATAGCCACCCGAAGTTAGCGCAACGCATCGCGGAGCAGGCGGCGCAACTGATGCATGTAAGCAACTTTTTCCTGACCGAGCCGCAGGCGCGTCTGGCGCAGCGGCTGTGCGAGCTGTCGGGCATGGAGAAGGCGTTTTTCGCCAACAGCGGCGCGGAGGCGTGCGAGATGAGCGTCAAGGTCGCCCGCAAGTACGCCAACGCCGTCAAGCGCGTGCCCGACCACGAGATTCTGGCGATAGAAGGCAGTTTTCACGGGCGCACGATGGGCGCGCTGTCGGCGACGATGCAACCCAAGTACCAGACGCCGTTCCAACCGCTGCTGCCTGGCTTTCGCGCTCTGCCCCGCAACGACATAGACGCGCTGCACGCGGCGTTCAGCGAGCGCACGGCGGCAATCCTGCTGGAGCCGATTCAGGGCGAGGGGGGCGTCTATCCGCTTGCGGACGAGTACCTGCGCGCGGCGCGTGCGCTGTGCGACCGCTACAACGCGCTGCTGATTGTCGACGAGGTGCAGGCGGGCTTCGGGCGCACGGGACGCTGGTACGCCTATCAGCACGCGGGGGTGATGCCCGATATTGTGGCGACGGCGAAGGGGCTGGGCGGCGGCTTCCCGATTGGCGCGTGCCTGCTGCGTGGCGTTGCCGCCGAAGTGCTGCAGCCGGGCGAACACGGCACGACCTACGGGGGCAACCCGCTGGCGTGCAGCGCGGCGCTGGCGGTCATCGAAATCATCGAGGAGGAGGGGCTGCTGGAGAACGCCCAGCGCGTCGGCGATTATTTGCAGGCGCAACTGCGTGCGCTGCAAGCCGAAGGCGCGCCAATCGCCGAAGTGCGCGGGCGCGGGCTGATGGTCGGCGCGGAACTCAGCCAACCGATTGCCCGCACCGTCGTCCAAAAGGCACTGGAGCGACGCCTGATCCTCAACGCCGTCGGCGAGACGATTCTGCGCATCGTACCGCCGCTGGTCATCACCCCCGCCGATGTCGACGAGGCGATAGAGACCCTGCGGCAGGTGTTTTCAGAAACATAAGATGGTGAGGGAAAGCTATGCGAGCTGTCAAGGGACGGATTATCGGGGATACTGTACAACTTGTAGAGCCAGCGCCAGAACTGCACGAGCAGGAGGTAGTGGTGCTGATTCCCACGCAGCCTGAAGAGCAGCAGTTAGCGACCCTGCTGTTCGCAGGCATTTGGGCGGATATGTCCGATGAAGAGTGGCGCGCGATACAGCAAGCGTTGTCTGAGGGCGTTCGCATAGGAGGAGAGGCAGAGTGAGGCGCTGTCTGCTGGATACAGATGTGTTGTCTTTCTGTGGGAAGTGAACCAAGAAGTAGCGCGCGAAGCCTCAGAAATCGCAGGTCAACTTGCTGCGCGCGGTGAGCGCCTCGATGACGCCGATGTGATAATTGGCGCAACGGCGCGAGTCATCGGCATTGCCGTAGCGACCGGAAATGTTCGTCACTTTAGTCGAATCGATGGAATCGTTGTAGAAAAGTGGCTGAGCGGTGTGTAGAATTTATCACTGAACCGCCACGATCTCCGTCGGGTACAATTGCCTCGTTATGAACGCCTTCCAGATTGCGCTGTTGTTGTACGCGGTGGTGATCGCTGCGGGCGGCATCATGGGCTATGTCTCCGCCCAGAGCATGGTCTCGCTGGTGAACGGGCTGATTGCGGCGGTGCTGTTGCTGGTGGGGCTGGCGATAAGCTTCAAGAACCCTACAGCGGGCTTCGGCTTGAGCGCGGTGGTCGCGCTGGCGCTGGGCGTCTTCTTCGCCTATCGCTTTTTCACCACGGGCAAGTGGATGCCCGGCGGCGTCACGATGATTTTGAGCGCGGTCGCGTTCGTGTTGATGCTGTTAGCGGCGTTGCGCAAGCCCTGAGCGCGGCAGGAATCCTGACCCGCTGTTCGAATCCCCCTGCCTATGAACATCCGCGAGGCGACCTTCGAGTGGATGCGGGCGCGCGGCATCCGCTATATCTTCGGCAACCCTGGCTCGACCGAGTTGCCTTTTCTGGTGAACCTGCCCGACGGCGTGCGCTATGTGCTGGCGTTGCAGGAGAGCATCGCGCTGGCGATGGCGGACGGCTACGCGCAGGCGAGTGGGCAGCCCGCGCTGATCAACCTGCATGTCGCGCCAGGGCTGGGCAACGCGATGGGCGTGCTGTTCACCGCGCTGAAAAACCGCGCGCCGCTGATGGTCACCTGCGGGCAGCAGGACACGCGCCACATTTTTCACGAGCCGCTGCTGTCGGGCGACTTGGTGGGCATGGCGCGCCCTGTGACGAAGTGGGCATACGAGGTCAAGCACGCCGCCGATGTGCCCGACGCGCTGGAGCAGGCGTACCACTTAGCGATGACGCCCCCGCGCGGACCCGTGTTCGTGTCGATTCCGATGAACTTCTGGGACGCGCCCGCCGAGCCGCCGCGCCTGAAGACGCTGCACGCGCCCGACGCGCCACAGGGTCTGGAAGCGGTCGCGGACGCGCTGGCGTCGGCGCAGAAGCCCGCGCTGGTGTGCGGGGCGGGCGTTGGGGGCGCAGGCGCAGTCGCCGAAGCGGTCGCCCTCGCCGAGAAACTCGGCTGCGCGGTCTACCACGCGCCGCTGAACGCGCGAATGGGCTTCCCCACGCGCCACCCGCTGTACGAAGGGATGCTGCTGCCCGCTACGCCGCGCCTGATGCAAGCGCTGAGCCAGCACGATTTTGTGCTGGTGGTCGGCGCGCCCGTGTTCCTGCTGTACCCGTACTTTCCCGGCGGGATGCTGCCGCCCGGCGTGCGGGCAATGCTGATCACCGACGACCCGCAGGAGGCGTCGCGCGCGCCCGTGGAGCGGGCATGCGTGGGCGACATACGGCGTGCGCTGGCAATACTTGCGGAGCGCGTGCCCGCCCGCGAGTATCAGATGCCCTCGCGCACTGTGGAGGAGGCGCGCCGCCGCTCAGAAGCCACCCGCGCACGGAGCAAGATGGGCGCGTTTTTCGTGCTGCACACACTCGCGCGCTACCTGCCCGATAACGCCGTCGTGGTGGACGAGGCGGTCTCCTCGAGCCTATGCCTGCGCGAGTTCGTGCGCCTTGCGCCCACCAACGACTACTACACCTCCGCTAGCGGGGGGCTGGGCTGGGCGATGCCTGCGTCTATAGGCGTCCAGATGGCGCAGCCCGACCGTCCCGTCGTGTGCGTCATCGGCGACGGCTCCGTGATGTATTCCGTGCAGGCGCTCTGGAGCGCACGCGAGGAGAACGCGCCCGTGCTGTTCCTGGTGCTGAACAACGGCGCGTACAATATCCTGAAGAGCTTCACGGCGGCGTTTTATCCTGGCAGCGGCGTGCAGGGGCTGGATGTGCCGCACTTGGACTTGGCGCAACTCGCGCAGGGGATGGGCGTCCACGCCGAGCGGCTGACCACGCCCGAAGCCGTAGAGGAGGCGATCCCCCGTGCGCTGCAGATGCGCCAGCCCGTGCTGCTCGATGTCGCGATAGACCCGACCGTGCCGAGTTTGTTCTAAGCGCTATGCGCCTCGAACGCTTCGAGTTCTCGCAAATACGGATGGGCGTGGACACGCCGATTATCGTCTACGCCCCCAGCGAATCGCAAGCGATAGAGGCGTGCCGCGCGGCTTATTCGCGCATCAGCCAGCTGGAGCAGCAAATGAGCGACTACCGACTCGATAGCGAGTTGAACGCGGTCTGCAAGGAGGCGGTCGGGCGGTGGCGGCGGGTGAGCCGTGAGCTGTTCTATGTGCTGTGGCGGGCGCATCGGCTGGCGCAGCAGACCGACGGCGCGTTTGACCCGACGGTCGGCGCACTGGTGCGCCTGTGGCGCGAGGCGCGGCGCACCGAACGCCTGCCCGACCCCCAGACCCTACAGGCGGCGCGCGCCCGCGCGGGCTACCGCCTGATGGAACTCTGCCCGCGCCGACGCGCCGTGCGCCTGCGCGCCGAAGGCGTGCAGTTAGACCTCGGCGGCATCGCCAAAGGCTACGCCTGCGACCACGCGCTGCGCGTGCTGCGCCGCTACGGGCTGACCCGCGCGCTGATTCAGATGGGTGGCGACATCGTAACGGGCGACCCGCCGCCCGACGCCCCTGCATGGCGCATCGCACTCGCCGAAGGCGGCGAGACGACCCTCGTGCGCGGCGCGCTCTCCACTTCGGGCAGCACGGAGCAGTTCGTGGAAATCGGCGGCGTGCGGTACGCGCACATCATCGACCCGCGCACGGGGCTTGGGCTGACCCAACTCATCTTGGCGCGGGCGCGGGCGCGGGACGGCATCACCGCCGACAGCCTCGCCACCGCCGCCGCCGTGCTGGGCGCAGCGGGCATCCCCCGCCTGCAGAGGCACTACAAAGGCGTGCAAATTGAGGTGCGCGAGGGGTAGGCACTCATCCAACGCATGGAGCGTTTTTACAGAGCGCAGGGTACAAACAACATGTGCTCAAAGCCTTTCGTCAAGCACGGTTTCTCATAGCACAGAGCCAGCCACTATTCGGTAGTCACCCCTTCTGGTAGTGATAATGCCTATAGGTCAGAAACTCCTCCCAACTCCAAATATGGTCGGTCAAA